>CAIWTJ010000010.1 GCA_903915535.1 Enhydrobacter aerosaccus | reverse complement strand
GGAATCTCGCGCACGAGGTCGAGCAGGTCGACGTTGTCGGCCGGGTTGGCCTTCATGCGCCACTGGTACATCACCTGCAGCGCCTGATGGTCTTCCTTGCGGAAGGTCATCTTGCCCTTGGGCGTGTCGAACTCCATGCCTTCCATCGCCGAGATCAGCTTCTCGGTGTCGGTCCCGCCCGCCTTGGTGACGGCGGCCACCACGGCCATGCCCGCGGCCATGCCGCCCGCCACGAAGAAGTCCGGCGGCGCGCCGTTGTTCTTCTTCTTGTACTCGGTGACCAGCCAGTCGTTCACCGGGTTCTTCGGGAAGCCCCAGTAGTAGTAGATCGCGCCTTCGAGGCCCGCGAACTGCTTCCAGCCGGCCATCACCGGCAGGATGTTGCCGCCCGGCGCGATCTCGATCTTGTAGCGCTCGGGCTTGAGGTCCATCAGCTTCGGCAGCGGATGGGCGCCGGCCCAGACTACCGCGATGATCTTGCGGCCGGGCTTGTCCTTCAGCGAATCGAACAGCCGCTGGCCGGGCGCGGTGAAGTCGGTCGTGGCGGCGGGCGTGTATTCCTCGTGCACGATCTTGGCCTTGGAGCCCACGGCGGCGAGTGCTTCCTTCAGCGAGGCGATGCCGTCCTTGCCGAAGGCATTGTCCTGCGCGAGCGTGGCGATCGAGATGCCCTCGTCCTTGAGCGTCGCGGCGGCGGCCAGCGCATCCTGCGAGGAGTTGCGCGCAGTGCGGAAGATGTAGCGGTTCCACTTGTCGCCGGTGATCGAGTCGGCGACGGCGGGCTCCACGATGAGGACCTTCTTGTATTCCTCGGCCACGGGCAGCATCGCCAGCGCAATCGGCGAGCCGGTGGTGCCGACGGCGATGTCGACCTTGTCGTCGCCATAGGCCTGCTCGAGCGCGGCCTTGCCCATGTCGGGCTTCAGCTGGTCGTCCTTGGTGATGACCTGGATCTTGCGGCCACCGATCTCCATCGTGCCCTTGGTCGCGTATTCGAGACCGAGCATGAAGCCCGCCTCGGTCTGGCGCGCGTAGGCTTCGAGCGCGCCGGTCTTGCTGTAGATCAGCGCGATCTTGAGCGGCTGCTGGGCCGCGGCCGGGCCTGCGGCGAGCACAAGGCCCGCGACTGCAATTAGTGAACGGCGCAACATGCATTCCTCCCGAATTTGACTGCAGCCCTTCTAGTCCAAGGCGCCCAATCCGTCTAACCTCGAACGATGTGGTGGGACGCTCTCGACCTGCTCTACTACTTCTACTGGCTGCCGCGGGCGCTGTGGAAGCTGTGGCGCTGGCTCACCGAGGAGCGGGCGCTGCCGCACCAGGTCGCGGCACAACGGCCGGAAATGGCGACCGTCCGCTTCGTTTCCCAGATCGCGTTGGGCGCCTGGCTGATCGGCTCCCTCCTTGCCGCGCTCTGGTGGTTCGACGCCTGGGGTGAGACCGTGATCTCCTTCCTCACGGGGCTCGCGCTCTTCGCCATCGGCCCCGCCCTCCTCGTCTTCGTCACCGGCCGCTGGCGCGACCGCATCGTCAGTCGACAATCGCCGCCTGTACCATCGTCCTGAACTGGTTGCGCAACGCCACACGGTCGGGGTCGCTGACCTGCACCATGTAGATCGCGATCAGCTGCTCCTTGGGATCGATCCAGAACAGCGTGCCCGCATTGCCGGCCCAGCCGTATTCGCCGACCGAGCCCTCGATCGCCGAATCGCCCACGCGCGTGCGAACCTCGAAGCCCAGGCCGAAGCCCAGTCCCGCCGGACGTCCCGGACGATTGAGCGTGTGGTCGGCCGTCATGAAGGCCAGCGTCTGCTTGCCGATGATGCGCTTGCCCTGGAAAGCGCCGCCGTTGGCCAGCGCCGCGGTAAAGCGCAGGTAATCCTCGATCGTACTCAACATGCCGCCGCCGCCCGACTCGTACTTGGCGCCGTCGTCGACCTTGAAGCGCGGCGTCATCGGGGCGCCGCCGGGACGCGGCCCGGGCTGCGCGGCCCGCGCGAGCTTGTCGGCGGGAACCTGGAAGCCGGTGTCCTTCATGCCGAGCGGATCGAGCACCCGCTCCTTCACGATCTCGGAGAGCTTGCGTTTGCCGCCGTCCAGCACCTCGATCAGCCGTCCCTGCACGTCGACGGCCACCGAATATTCCCAGCGGTCGCCGGGATTGAACTTGAGCGGCACCTTGCCGAGATTCTGCACCATCTCCGCGACGGTCAGGCTGCGGTCGCCGATCTTCTGGTCGGCGTAGGCCTTGTTGATCAGGCCGGCGCCGCGACTGCCGTAGGTGAGACCCGACGTGTGGCGCAGCAGGTCCTGCACCGTCATCTGCCGTGTCGGATCGGCGAGGTGCAGCACGGGCGTGCCGTCGGCGCCCGTGACTTCGGTGCCGACCTTCATCTGGGCGAGTTCGGGCAGGTACTTCGCCACCGGGTCGCTGATCTGCAGCCGGCCCTCCTCGACCATCTGCATCAGCGCGATCGACACGATCGGCTTGGTCATCGAATAGATGCGGAAGATCGAGTCCTGTTTCATCGCGTCGGCCGCCGCGGGATCGCGCTTGCCCTGCGTCGAGACCCACGCGACCTTGCCGCGCCGCGCCACCAGCATGACCGCGCCCGGCACCAGCCCTTCGTCGATATGCGCCTTGGTGACGGTCTCGAGCTTTTTGAGCTGCGCGGAGGACAGTCCCACCTCCTCCGGCGACGCCGCCATCGGCAGCGGCAATTGCGCCTGCGCAGCCCCGGCCGCCGACATCAGCGCTACGGCGAGCAGCGCGCTTTTCAGCATCTTCATGGTTTTTCTCCCCCTCTCGAATACAAAACCAACCTCATCCTGAGGAGGCGCGTAGCGCCGTCTCGAAGGATGGGCAGCAGGCAAGGTGCGCGTTGCCCATCCTTCGAGACGCTCACTGCGTTCGCTCCTCAGGATGAGGGTGTGCGTGTTGCTTGAGTGATCAATCCAGCAGCGCCGCCTGGATCATGGTCCGGAACTGGTTGCGCACGATGCGGGTGTCGCCGTCGTTGGCCTGGATCATCAGGATCGCGAACAGCTGTTCCTTGGGATCGACCCAGAACTCCGGGCCCGCCGCGCCCGACCAGCCGTACTCGCCGACCGAGCCCGGCATCGCCGAGTCGCCGACGCGCGTGCGGACTTCGAATCCCAGACCGAAGCCGAAGCCCGGCGGACGGCCAGGGCGGTTGCCGACGTGGTCCGCGGTCATGAACTCCAGCGTCTTCTTGCCGATGATGCGCTTGCCGTTAAACGTGCCGCCGTTGGCCAGCATCGTGGTGAAGTGCAGGTAATCCTCGATCGTGCTCAGCGATCCGCCGCCGCCCGATTCGTAGAGCGCGCCGTCGTCGACCTTGAAGCGCGGCGTCATCGGGCGGCCGTCGGGACGCGGGCCGGGCTGCGCCACGCGCGCGAGCTTGGCCGCCGGCACCTGGAACGAGGTGTCGACCATGCCGAGCGGCTGCCAGATGCGCTCGGCCAGCACCTCACTCAGCTTCTTGCCGGCCAGCACTTCGAGCAGGCGGCCCTGCACGTCGACGGCGACGGAGTACTCCCAGCGGTCGCCGGGATTGAAACGCAGCGCGAGCCCGGAGAGACGCTGGACCATCTGCTCGTTGGTGGCGGTGCGATCGCCGATCTTGGCCGCGACGTAGGACTGATGGATCAGCCCCGTGCCGCGGTTGCCGTAAGTCAGGCCCGAGGTGTGGCGCATCAGGTCCTGCACCGTCATGGCGCGCGTGGGATCGCTGAGCTGCAGCGCGGGATTGCCGTCGGCGCCCGTCACTTCGGTGCCGACCTTCATCTTGCCGATCTCGGGCAGGTACTTCGACACCGGATCGGAGACCTGCAGCCGCCCCTCCTCGACCATCTGCATCAGCGCCGTGGTCACCATCGGCTTGGTCATCGAGTAGATGCGGAAGATCGCGTCGGCCTTCATCGGATCGGTCGATGCCGGGTCGCGCTTGCCCTGGGCGTTCACCCACGCGACCTTGCCGCGCCGCGACACCAGCATCACCGCGCCGGGGATGAGCCCGTCGTCGATGTTCTTCTTCATCGCGACTTCGATCTTCTGCAATTGCGCCGAGGAGAGGCCGACATCCTCCGGCTTGCCGGTGGGCGTGAGCGCGATTTGTGTCTGGGGGGCGGGCTGCGCCTGCGCGGCCCCCGCCATCAGCACCAACGCAACGACTGCGAACGCGCGTCTCGATCCGATCATGTGCGTCTCTCCCGTAGTTCTTTTGCCGAACTATAGCGCGGGCCGGCGGCGGCGGTTATCTCCGTTTATCGGCAACCCTGAACCGGCAGGCGTACGAAAACCCAATAATTTCAAGCTTTCTCGTCTTTCCGGTCCGGCGGAAAACCGTCGAAAACGGTGGTGCTGTCGGTCGGATAGAGGCCGGAAAACGGCTCACGGCGCGCGTCTTCTTCCTCGATGTCGTCTTCAAGCTTGCGCACGCGGCGCTCCATATCCGAGGTCTCGATGGCGTGCAGTTGCGTGTCGAGCACACGCGACAGGGCCTGTCCTTCATGCGGCGTCATTTCTCCGCTCATCACGGCGTTGGCGACGCCGGCGGCGGCGGGCACGTAATCATGTACGTCCTTCAGCGCCGTGGTCTCGATCGCCACCGGCCGCCCGCGCCGCTTGGGCCAGATGCGCGAGAACAGCAGATCGGCGGCGCGCGTATCGCCCGCCAGCGCCTTGTCGAGCATCGCCTGGAAGATCTTCTTGCCCGCATCCGCGCCCATCTCGTCGAGCGCGACCGCGCCCCGGCTCACCGGACTGCGCGGCCGCCCCGGCCCGCCACGATTGCCTTTGGCGAAGTGTCCTTTAGCGTCGCGTTCGATTCTGTCGTCTGGTTTGTCATCGGCCATGTCGAGCTCCTGCGGTTGATTCTGCGACACCACCATACGAGCCCTCCCGGAAATCGACGATTACGGTCGTTACTGGCGCTATAACGCTGGCCTGCCTGCAACCAATGCCTTCCGGAAAAGCACGAATCCGGGCCGTGGAACCTGCCGCCGGACAAATCCGCGGGCGTTCAACTCGCGCAAGGCCGGAACGGCGCGTCTCGCCCGGCAATGGGTTCCCTGCAATCCGGCACAATGCTAGCGTTTGGACCATCCTCGGGGGTTTTCGCGGAATGTCGGCTTAAGGATGTCCGAAACGGACGACTCGCTACGAGCGCAGTTGAGTGCAGCACTCGAGGCGCGTCGCCTTCTCGAACGCGTTCTGGAGAACCTTCCGGTCGGCGTTTCGGTCTTCGATCGGGAACATCGGATCGTCTACACGAACCGCAACCTGCGCTCGCGCGACCTCGATCTTGCGGAGGGCTCGCTGAAAAGCGCGCGGACGGTCGACGACAGCATTCGCGCGCAAATGGCCAGCGGCGACGTTCACCTGGGCGACGATGGCGTCCCGCTCACCTTCGAGCAGCGCGTCGCCCGCGTTTTCGATCCGCAGGGCAGCCGATCCGTGCGCCGGCTCAAATCGGGCCGTCAGGTCAGCTTCCTGTTCAAGCCGATCGACGATGGCGTCACCCTCGGCGTCGTCCAGGACATCACCGACGAGCGGCAGGCCCAGGAAAGCCTGGCTCGGCAAAAGGAGGTCGCGGACGCCGCGCGCGTCGAAGCGGAGCGGGCCCGCGACGAGGCCTCGGAAACCCAGGCGATTCTCCACACCCTGCTGGAGAGCATGACCGACGGGGTCGGTCTGCTCGACGCCGAACGGCGGGTCGTCCATCTGAACACCGCCGTGCGCAGGATGTTCGGCTTTTCACCGGACGTCGCGACGCGCGGCATGAAGATCGAGGATCTCCTGCGGCTCCAGGACGAGGCGGGCGATCGCGTCGTCGTGGACGGCAGGGTTCTGTCGATCGAGGAGCGCCTCGCCCGCGTCCTCGATCCCGCCGGCTGCCGCTTCGAGCGCCAACTCCCTTCCGGACGCCATATCGAATTCAGCTTCCGGCCGGCCGGCAACGGCGGCACGCTCGGCATCTATCGCGACATCACCGAACTCAAGCTGCGGCAAATGGAGGTCGAGCGCGAGCGGGATGCGGCCGAGGCCGCCAATCGCGCGAAGTCGACTTTTCTCGCCACCATGAGCCACGAGATCCGCACGCCGATGAACGGCGTCGTGGGAACCGCCGAACTGCTCGAGCGTCAAAATCTCACCGCCCGCCAGAAGCAGCTGGTCACGACGGTCAGGACCTCGGGCGAAGCGCTGCTGCGCATCATCGACGACGTGCTCGACTTCTCCAAGATCGAGGCCGGCCGCATGGAACTCGAGGAGGCGCCCTTTCAACTGCGCGCCCTGGTCGAAAGCGCCTGCCAGACCCTGTCCGTCCAGGCCGAACTCAAGGGCCTGTCGATCGTTGCCGTCGTCGAACCGGGCACGCCCGACGACCTGAGCGGCGACACCACGCGGCTGCGGCAGATCCTGTTCAACCTGATCGGCAACGCCATCAAGTTCACCGATCGCGGCCGCATCGAGGTCACGGTGCGCACGCTGGCCAGGGCCGAGGGCCGCGTGCGGCTGGCCATTTCGGTGGCCGATTCCGGCATCGGCGTCAGCGAGGAGCAGATGGCGCGCCTGTTCCTGCCCTTCTCGCAGGCCGACACCTCGACGACCCGCCTCTATCGCGGCACGGGCCTTGGCCTGTCGATCGTCCGCAAGCTGGCCGAACAAATGGGCGGAGACGCCAGCGTTCGCTCGACCGTCGGCAAAGGCTCGACATTCACCGTCACCCTCGATCTCGCGCTCGCCGCGGCGCCGGTCGCCGTGATGCCGCCCGCGCGGGAGATCGCCGGCGGCCCCTTCGTCGGCAAGGTGCTGGCGGTCGACGATCACGCGATGAACCTGGAAGTGCTGAACCGCCAGCTCGAGGCGCTCGGCGTGGAGGTCGATCTCGCCGGCAGCGCCGTCGAAGCGCTGTCGCTGTGGAGACAGGAAACCTACGCGCTGGTGCTGACCGACGTTCATATGCCGCACATGGACGGCTTCGAGCTGACCAGCCGGATTCGCGCCGAGGAGACCCTCGCCGGATCGGGCAAACGGATCCCGATCGTGGCGCTCACGGCCGACACGCTCAAAGGCGAGGCCGACCGCTGCCTCGCGGCGGGGATGAACGGCTACCTCGCCAAGCCCCTGACCCTGGACCGCCTGCGCGAGGCCGTCGGCCGCTGGATGACGGAGCCCGCGCCGGCCCCGGCCCCCGCGCCGGACAAGCCAGCGATGGGCGCGGCCATTGACGACGCCACGCTTGCGGAGGTCTTCGGCGACGACAAGGCATCGATCGACTGGCTGCTCACGAACTTCGCCACGACAGGGGGCGAGCTTGTGGCCGGACTCGAGGCTGCGGCAGGCGACAGCGCCCAACTGATCGAGGTGGCGCACAAGCTCAAGGGAGCCGCGTCGACGGCCGGCGCGTTGCGGCTTGGCGCGCTGGCGGCGATTCTCGAACAGTGCGGCGATCGCGCCGACATTGCCGCGGTGATTTCGGAATGGCAGTCCGTGCAGCAGGAGCTGCACGAACGCACGAAGAAGTCGTAGCCCCGCGTCTTTTCATCTCATGCGGACCGCGAGCTTCCAGCTCGCACAAGAGTCCGAGCGAGCTGGAAGCTCGCGGTCCCGAAGACATGACGCGCCCCTAGCGTGGCGCGCCCCCAGCGCACTATGCTCGTCCAGCCAGCAGCGCGCGCTCGCGCTGGAACAGTTCGATCACCGCGTCCATCACGGCACGCACGCGCGGCAGCGCGCGCAGGTCGCGATGGACCAGCAGCCACTGGTCGGCGAAGACCTCGGCGATCGGGCCGCCGATGCGTTGCAGGCGGTCGTCGGCATCGCCCAGGTAGCACGGCAGCACGGCGAAGCCGCCGCCCGCGCGCGCGGTCTCGCGCACCACCAGCCAGTTGTTGCAGCGGATCGCGGGCCGGCCGCCGTCCAGCCGTTCCTGCAGCCAGCGCTGGCCCGGCATCCGCGTGTGGTCGTCGTCGAAGCCGATCCACGACACGGTCTTGAAGGACGCGGGCGTGAGGCGCGCGACGGCGAGCGAGGGATGCGCGTAGATCGCGTAGGCGGTGCGGCCGAGCTTTCGCGCCACGATGTCGGCCAGGTCCGGCACCTGGTCGCGGATCAGCAGGTCGGCCTCGCGGCGCGACAGGTTGAGCGCGGTATGCGTCGCCGACAGCTCGAACTCGATCTGGCTCAGGCGCGCGCGCAGGCCGGGCAGATGGCGCGCCAGCAGGGCCGAGATCTCCTCGCCCGCCGACAGCCGCACCACGCCGCTCACCGTGTCGCCCAGCGTGGCGCTGTGGCGGTCGATCGACAGCGCCGCCTGTTCCATCGACTTCACGTCGCCCAGGAGCTTCTCCCCGGCCGACGTCGGCACGAAGCGGTCGGAGAGACGATCGAAGAGCCGCGCCCCGGTCCGCTGCTCGAGCGCCCTGACCCGCCGCGCCACGGTGGGATGGCTGACGCCCAGCGATTTGGCCGCCGTGGTCAGCGTTCCGTCGCGCGCCAGGGTGAGGAAAATCCGCAGGTCGTCCCAGCTGGAATTCATGAACAAAATTGTACAGCGACTTTTCCAATTTGTGGACTGACGAATGTGGATGTTCGGCCTAAATTCGCCCGCATGCACATCGAACCGCGTCTTCTCGTCTTCACCAAGGGTGTCCGTGGCCGCATCGCCGCCGCCGTGGGCCTGGGCCTTTTCTCCGTCGGCATGGGCGTCGCGCGCCTGGGGCTGCTGGGCTGGCTGATCGGCCAGGTGTTCGCGGGCAAGGGCCCCGCCGACCTGCTGTGGCCGATCGCGGCGATCGCGCTGGTCATGGTGCTGCGCGGCGCGTCGGAGCATTGGCGGGCGGTCACCGCGCACGAGACGGCGGCGCGGGTGCAGAAGAACCTGCGCCGCATCCTGTACGACAAGATTGCGAGCCTCGGGCCCGCCACCATCGGCCGCCAGCGCTCGGGCGCGATCACGCTCTCGATGATCGACGGCGTCGAGCAGCTCGAGACCTATTTCGGCCAGTTCCTGCCGCAGTTCATGATCGCGCTGCTCTCGCCGATCCTGATCTTCGCGGTGGTGGCGTTCATCGATCTGCCGGTGGCGCTGGTGATGCTGGCGTTCGCGCTGCTGGCGCTGTTCGCGCCCGCGCTATGGCACAAGTGGGACGTCCGCAACTCGCACCATCGCCAGAGGAGCTACGCGGCCTTCGCCTCGGAATTCCTCGACTCGATCCAGGGTCTGGCGACCCTGAAGGCGTTCGGCCAGGGCAAGACGCGCGCCGACAAGCTCGAGGTCGAGGCGCGCGATCTCTTCCGCCGCACCATGTGGGTGCTGGCCACCAACTCGCTGGCGCGCGGCATCACCGATGCGTCGATCGCCACGGGAGCGGCGACCGCTCTTATATATGGCGCGACGCGCGTGCAGTCGGGCGCGATGGCGCTCTCGGCGCTGCTCGTGATCATGATGCTGGGCGTCGAGATCTTCCGGCCGATGCGCGAGCTGCGCTCGGTGCTGCACCAGGGCATGGTCGGCCTCTCCGCCGCGCAAGGCATCTACAAGATCCTCGACGACACGCCGGCCGTGGCCGACTCGCTGCCGGTCCCGCTCGACAAGGCGCTGGCGCCGGTCATCGCCTTCGAGGACGTGGGCTTTTCCTATCCCGGCACCCGCCGCATCGTGCATGGCGGCCTCTCCTTCCGCGCCGAGGCGGGCGAGCGGCTGGGCCTCGTGGGACCGTCGGGCGGCGGCAAGTCGTCGATCGTGCGCCTGCTGCTGCGCTTCTACGATCCCGACAAGGGCCGCATCACGCTGGGCGGCCACGATCTCCGCACGCTTTCCTTCGCGCAGATCCGCTCGCTGATCTCGGTGGTGAACCAGGACACCTTCCTGTTCCACGGCACGGTCGACGAGAACATCCGTCTTGGCCGGCCGGACGCGTCGACGGCCGACGTCGAGGACGCCGCGCGCGCGGCCAACATCCACGAGTTCATCCTCGGCCTGCCCGAGGGTTACAACACTGTCATCGGCGAGAAAGGCATCAAGCTCTCGGGCGGCCAGCGCCAGCGGCTCGCGATCGCGCGCGCGCTGCTGCGCGACACGCCGATCCTGGTGCTCGACGAGGCGCTCTCGGCCGTCGATGCCGAGAACGAGGCCGTCATCCAGGAAGCGCTCGACCGGCTGATGCGCGGCCGCACGACGCTCATCCTCGCGCACCGTCTCTCCAGCGTGATCGACTGCGACCGCATTCTCGTGCTCGACGGCGGCAAGGTCACCGAACAGGGCAAGCATGCCGAGCTGATGTCGAAGGGCGGCGTCTATGCCGGCCTGATGGCCGAGCAGGCGCGCGAGGCGGCGACGCCTGCCTCGCACGACAGCTTCGCACCGGCCGCCCAGGTCGAGTCCGTCGCCGACACGCCGGGCGGCGCGGTGAAGCCGATGACCGAAGGCATCATCAAGGCCGAGGGCCTCACTTGGTACCAGGTGATCGGGGCGCTGATGAAGGTGATCCTGCCGTGGAAGGGCAAGCTCGCCGCCACCTTCTCCTTCGGCGTGCTGCGCGTCATCGCCTTCATCGGCGTGGGCGTGCTCTCGGCGCTGATCGTGCTCGCACTGAAGAACGGCACGCCGTGGCACGGCCTCGCCATCGCGCTGCTGGTCGTGGCGCCGCTGTCGGGCGTGCTGCACTGGTTCGAATCCTGGCTGGCGCACGACATGGCGTTCCGGCTGCTGGCCGAGATGCGCATCGATGCCTTCCGCAAGCTCGATGCGCTGGCGCCCGCCTATCTCGTGCGCCGCCGCACCGGCGATCTCATGGCGCTCGCCACGCACGACATTGAACTGGTCGAGTATTTCTTCGCGCACACCGTGGCGCCGGCGTTCGTGGCCATCCTTGTGCCGGCCGCGGTGCTGATCGCGCTGGGCAGCAACAGCGCGTGGCTCGCGGTGGCCCTGGTGCCGTTCCTGCTCGCTGTCGGCCTCAGCCCGTTCCTGATGCGCAAACGCGTCGACACGCTCGGCAGCAAGGCGCGCGAAGCGGCGGGCGAGCTGGGCGCCTTCGCCGTCGACTCGGTGCAGGGACTTGGCGAGGTCGTGGCCTTCCAGCAGGAGAAGACGCGCGGCGACAAGCTCGATGCGCTGTCGCAGCGTCATATTTCTCTGCGCCTGCCGTTCTTCAGCGAGCTCACCACGCAGCATGCGATCCTCGAAGTGCTGACCGGTCTGGGCGGTCTCGCGGTCGTCGTGACCGGCGCGCTGCTTACGGTGCGCGGCGCGATCGATCCCGGCCTGCTGCCGCTGTTCACCGTGCTCGCGATGGCGGCCTTCCTGCCGGTGTCGGAGATCGCGCAGATCGGCCGCCAGTTGGCCGACACGCTCGGCGCGACGCGCCGCGTCTATGCGCTGGCCAACGAGCCGATCCCGGTGCGCGACGGCGCGGGCGTGCCCGCGCAGAAAGGCGCGGCGGCACTGGCGCTCGAAGACGTGAGCTTCACCTATCCCGGCCAGACGCGCCGCGCGTTGAGCGCGATCAGCGTCAAGATCCCCGCGGGCAAGACGGTGGCGCTGGTCGGCACCTCGGGCGCGGGCAAGACCACGACGGCGCAGCTGCTGATGCGCTTCTGGGACCCCGACGAGGGCCGCATCACGCTGAACGGCGCCGACTTGAAGGACTACAAGCTCGACGAATTGCGCAAGATGATCGCGCTCGTGGCGCAGGACACCTATCTCTTCAACGACACCTTGCGCGCCAACATCCTGATCGCGCGTCCGGAGGCCAGCGAGACCGAACTTCAGGCCGCGATCCAGCACGCCTCGCTGTCGGAACTCGTGGCCGCCCTTCCCGAGGGCCTCGACTCCGCCGTCGGCGAGCGCGGCACGTCGCTGAGCGGCGGCCAGCGCCAGCGGGTGGCAATCGCGCGCGCCTTCCTGAAGGACGCGCCGATCCTGATCCTCGACGAGGCGACCTCGCATCTCGACGCGGTGAACGAGCAGGCCGTGCGCCGCGCGCTCGATCTGCTGCAGGCCGACCGCACCACGATCGTGATCGCGCATCGGCTGTCGACCGTGCGCGATGCCGACCTGATCGTGGTCATGGACAGGGGCCGGGTGGCCGAAACCGGCACCCATGCCTCGCTGCTGGCACAGGGCGGCATCTATGCCCGCCTGGTCTCGCGCCAACTCGCCTCGGCCTATGCCCCGGCGGCGGACTGAGGATATCGCGCAGAGGACAATCAGCCGGCGCTTATGTAATATTTCGAACGGATGCTTCCGAATCTTTCCCGGCGCCGCGCGCTGCTGGCGCTGGGCGCCGTCGGTACACCGTCGATCGTACCGTTTCACGCCTGGTCGCAGGGACTGCCCGACAAGCCCGTCTCCATCCTCGTCGGCTTCGCGCCGGGCGGCGGCAGCGATCACGTCGCGCGCGTCGTGGCCCCGCGTCTCGAGTCGCGCATCGGCCGGCATGTCCGGGTCGAGAATCATCCCGGTGCGAACGGTGCGCTGGTGGGCGAGTCGCTGAAGAAAGGCCGGCAGGGCGGCACGCTGCTGGGCTGCATCCCCTCGACCACCGTCAACGCGCGGGTGGCGAGCGCCGGCTATCCGTTCGATCCCCAGGCCGACATGCTGCCGCTGTCGCTTGCCGGCACCTATCCGATGGCGCTCGCGATCTCGCCCGAAACAGGCGTCGACAGCCTCAGCCAGTTCACCGAGTGGCTGAAGAGCGGCGACAAGGCGCGTACGCGCGTCGGCGCCTCGATGAGCGGCGCCTATCTCGACTTCTATATCCGCCTGTTGGGCAGCGAGCTCGGCGTACCGCTCGAGCCGGTGGCCTATCGCGGCGATCGCCCCGCCCTCAACGACGTGCGCGACAACAAGATTCCCGCCGCCGTCGCCAGCATGCCGTCGGCCCTCGAGTATCACCGCGGCGGCAAGGTGAGGATCGTCGTGACCTCGGCCGAGACGCGACTCACCTTCGCGCCCAACCTGCCGAGCGCCTTCGAGAACGGCCGCACCAGGCTCATCACGACCGAATGGTACGGCTTCTTCGGCAGCCCGGGCACGCCGTCGCCGATCGTCGATATCTGGAACCTGCACCTCCGCGCCGTGCTCGAGGAGAGAGAGGCCAAGGCCGAACTCACCAACGTCGGCGTCAACGTCCAGTCCTCGACGCCCGACGAGCTCGCGCAACGCGTCGCGGGATCGTTGAAGCTGTGGCGCGAGAAGATGTTGGCATTGGGAATGCAGCCACCGGGCTGACCAACGTTCTTGCGTTGCTGCGTTTGTTCAGCCTGCGGCAAGCTCATCCGCAGGGCGCTCCCTCGCGTAGAGCATTCATGAACAGCGCCTTCCTGACACGCCGATTTCTCCTGGCGTCCGGCACCGCCGCTCCTCTCCTCCTGCCACGGCCGGGCCGGTCGCAGACCGTTCTTCCCGACAAGGCCCTGACGGTCCTGGTGGGCTTCGCCGCCAACGGCGGCACCGACACGATCGCACGCGCGATCGTTCCCCGGATCGAACAGCGGGTCGGGCGGCACATGACCGTCGCCAACCATCCGGGTGCGGCGGGTGCGGTTCCCGGCGAACTCCTCAAGAAGGCGTCGGCCGACGGATCGACCGTTGCCTTCATGTCATCGACGACCCTGATCTCGAAGCTCGCCACCCCCGACTTCCCCTTCGACCCGCTGACCGACGTGACGGCGATCTCGCTGGCGGGCACCTGGCCGATCGGCCTCGCGGTCTCGCCCAAGCTCGGCATCCGCACCTTCGACGACTACCTGAAATGGCTGCGCGTCGACGATCCCAAACGCCTGAAGCTCGGCAGCACGGCCAGCGACGTCTTCATCCAGGCCTTCAGCCTGATGGTCGGCAAGACGCTCGGCATAAAATTCGAGCCGTCGCCCTATCGCGGCACGGTTCCGCTGACCAACGACCTGAGGGATGGACGCCTGCCGGCCGCCGCTTCCGGCGTGGTGTCGCTGCTCGAGAGCCATCGCGGCGGCGGGCTGCGCCTGCTGATGGTCACCAGCCCGCAGCGCCTGCCGATGGCGCCCGACGTGCCGACGGCGCGCGAGCTGGGCTATCCCGGTCTCGAGGACGTCGAATGGTTCGCCTTCTTCGCCCCGGCCAGGACGCCGGCGCCGCTGATCGCCGAATGGAACCGCCAGATCCGCATCGTCCTCACCGACCGGGAACTGATTGCCCGGGTCGCGCAGACCGGCATGACCGTCGAGACCTCCACGCCCGAGGAAGCGTCCGCCCGCGTGGCGGGCCACCTCGACGTCTGGAAGCGGCATCTGCAGGAAGTGGGTATGCCGGCCAGCAATTGATGTTCTAGGATGGCGCATGTTCAGTCACGTCACCATCGGCGCCAACGACATCGCCAAGGCCAAGACTTTCTACGACGCGCTGCTGAGGCCGCTCGGCATCACGCGCCGCGCCGACTATCCCGACGCCGCGGCCTACGGCGCGGCCGACGGCCCGATGCCCCTGTGGGTGGTCCGGCCGCTCGACAAGAAGCCCGCCACCGCGGGCAACGGCATCACCATCGGCCTCGAGGCCGACAGCAGGCCCGCGGTCGATGCCGCCTACAAGGCGGCGATGGCGGCCGGCGGCCGCGACGAAGGCCCGCCCGGCGTGCGCGAGAACTACAGCCCGAATTACTACGGCGCCTACGTGCGCGATCCCGACGGCACCAAGATCTGCATCGTCTGCCACAAGGCGCCCTGAGCATGACGATGCGTTTCGGCGCCCACCATGAGTGGGGCAAATTGCGCGAGGTCGTGATCGGCATTTCGCCGGCCGAGGACTTCGTGGTCTTCCACGAAGAGTCGATGCGCTGGCAGACGCCCGAGGAGGCGGACTTCAGTCGCCAGCATGCCGGCCGCCGGCTGATCGAACTCGATCCCGACTGGGCACGAAAGATCGAGCAGCAGGTCGATGCACTTGCCGAGCGGGTGGCGCGCGAAGGCGTGACGGTGCACCGGCCGGAGCGGCTGAAGGGGCGCGAGCGCACCTTCCTCGCGCCCAACGGCGAAGGCGCGCAGCTCTATGCGCGGGATGGGATGATCGTCATCGGCAACCACGCGATCGAGGCGTCTCTGCGGCTGCAGTGCCGTCAGCGCGAGCGCTTCGGGTTGCGGCCGCATCTCGAGAAAGCGGCGCACGAGCGCGGCGCGCTCTGGTCGAGCGTGCCGATGGGCCGGCTCAACGCCGTCGACGGGCCGTTCCTCGAGGGCGGCGACACGCTGCTGAACGGCCGCGAGATCTACGTCGGCATGTCGGGCTGTGCCTCCGACATGGCGGGCATCGACTGGCTGCAGGCGCTGCTGGGCGAACGCTATCGCGTGATCCCGGTCGCGCTGAAATCGGACGTGCTGCACCTCGACTGTGCCATGGCGCTGATCAAGCCCGGCCTGCTGGTCTGGTGCCCCGAGAAACTGATCGACGGACTGCCGATGTCGCTGCGCGGTTGGGATGCCATCGCCGTCTCGAAGGCCGAGGCAACGCTGCTGGCCACCAACGGGCTCATCCTCGAAGAAGGACGCATGATCCTCGACAGCGATAACGCGCGCGTGATCGCGGAGCTACGCAAGCGGCGCATGGATGTCATTCCGATCCCGTTCGACGGGCCGATTCGCATCGGCGGCAGCCTGCGGTGCGCGCATCATCCCTTGTTGCGCGAGAGCGTCCTGGAGTAAGCTCGCGATCTGTCTGGAGTAGCGCCATGAGCGAACCGTTCAAGGTCTTCTGGCAGCCTGGTTGAACCAGCTGTCTGAGACTCAAAGAGTTTCTATCGGTCCGTGGGATCGAATTCGTCTCGGTGAATGTGCTTGAAGAAGGCGGGATGGCCCAGCTGCAGAAGCTCGGCCTGCGCACCGTTCCCGTCCTGTCGCGCGGCGACAAGTACATCTTCGGCCAGAACACCCAGCAAATCATCGACTTCGTCGGCCTGAACGAGGACGGCGGCCCGCAACTCTCGGTCGAACAGCTCCACGCCCGCGTCGACAAGTTCATGAGTG
This sequence comes from Enhydrobacter aerosaccus, assembly GCA_903915535.1. Lineage (GTDB taxonomy): Bacteria > Pseudomonadota > Alphaproteobacteria > Reyranellales > Reyranellaceae > Reyranella > Reyranella aerosaccus_C. Next base: position 63,032 of record CAIWTJ010000010.1, on the reverse strand, counting down.
CGGCGATCGAGCTCTTCCCGCTGATGCCCTACGACCGGCTCGGCACCCACGTACCCGGCCGCCCGCGCAGCTACCGGACGCTCGCCTTCCACCTGTTCCGCGTCGTCGACGCCTTCGTCGGCACCAACGAGGGCATCACCCTGGTGAAGGAGATGTTCGCCGAGGAGCCCGCCGCCGACGCCGACACCGATGCGCTGGTGGCTTATGGCAGGAAGGTCCAGGAGCGTTATCGTAACTGGTGGGCGAAGAACGACCACGCCGCGTCCAAGACCCTCGAGACCTACTACGGTCCGCAGACCCTGCACGAGCTGCTCGAGCGGACGACCTGGCATTCCGGCCAGCATGTGCGCCAGTACATGATGCTGCTGGAGAAGGAAGGCGTGAGCCACCATCGGCCGCTGGTTGATGCCGACTTCGCCAAACTGCCGATGCCCCAAAACGTCTGGGACGGCTGAAACCTTTCTCCCTTCACGACGTTGACTGCGCAGAGATTCACTCCCACCAGCCCGGAGAACGATCATGCGCGCCAACGGCATTGCCCCCCGTACCCAACGCAGCACCAAGGACCTCGTCAAGGAAGTCACCGTCCTGAAGTCGCAGTTGCGCAAGCTCTCGGCGGCGATGGAAGCGGACGCCAAAGAGGGTGTGAACGGCGCCGTGTCGGCCATCGAACTGAAGAGCCGGGCCGTGCTCGACGAGGCGCTCGAGGCCGCCCAGAATTTCATCGACGAGCAGACCGAGAATGCCCGCGAGATGACGGACGCCACGCTCGACAAGGCCGCCAAGATGCGCGACGCCGCCGCCGACTCCCTGATCGAGACGGTGCAGGCCCGGCCGTTGGCCACCCTCGCCGCCGTCGTCGGCATCGGCTTCGTCGCGGGGCTTCTTTGTCGCCGGTCGTAGGCCGGTGACGCGACAGAAGTCCGACGGGTTGAGTTCGCTCGTCGGGCCCCTGCTTCGGCTCGCGGCCGCAAGTGCCGCCGGCCGCGCGATCAAGAGCGCTGCCACCGAAGTCTCCCATCGCGCGCTGTTGACGATGGGCGCCGGGTTCGCCGGTGCCGTCGGTATTTTCTGCTTCAGCACGGCCGCGCTGACTCTGATGCAGCGGTACATGGATCCGGCGGCAGCCTGGGCCGCGATCGGCTGCTTCTATGGTCTGCTGGGCTGCGGCTTCTACGTCGCGGCCGCCCGGCGCCGTTGACACTTTCGCGGGCGATTCGACCCGCGACGCAGCACGCTTTTCGATCCTCCTGTCCAGGCGATCGGCTATAAAGCCGCGCCAGTACACAGGAGCCGTTCATGCCGATGTTCAAGCGTGCCGATGCCGAAATCCACTACGAGGTCCACGGCAAGGGATTTCCGATTCTGCTCTACGCGCCGGGCGGCCTGAAGTCGGAAATGAACATGTGGGGCGGCTACTCGCCCAACTATCCCAACGGCTTTCCCTGGATGGATCCGCGGACAGCACTCGCCGACAAGTACACCGTGGTCGCGATGGACCAGCGCAACGCCGGCAAGTCGATCGCCGATGTGAAGCCCGACCATGGCTGGCACACGTTCGCGGGAGATCATTTCGCGCTGATGGATCACCTGGACTTCGGCAAGTTCCATGTCATGGGCGGCTGCATCGGCGGCAGCTATTGCTTCGAGGCGATCGAACAGCACCCCGACCGCATCGCCTCCGCCGTACTGCAGAACCCTATCGGACTGTGGGAAAATCGGGACACCTGGGACGCAGCCGTCGCGGGCTACGAGGAGACCGTGTGCGCGCGCGATCCGTCGATCACCAAGGAAACCATCCAGTCGTTCGGCCGGAACATGTTCGGCCCCGACTTCGTGTTCTCCGTGACGCGCGACTTCGTGAAGGCCTGCAAGACACCGCTCTTCCTTCAGCCCGGCACGGACAAGCCCCACCCGGCCCATACCAGCGACGAAATCATCGCGCTCGCGCCCAACCTCGAGGTCCAGAAGGAGTGGCGTGCGCCGGCGCACCTGCACGAGTCGATTCAGCGCGTGCATGCCTTCCTGGCCCGGCACACACCGTAATTTTACCGCGGCTTGTGTAAAATTGCGTCTTGAACGCAATATCTTCGTAGGGTATATGCACGGACCAAGTTTGCCGATTCGGGCGTGCAGCGTTCGGGGGAATGGCTGTGTTGGGACGCCCGGCAGTGGCCGGTGTTGCGGGTGTGGGACCCGCAGCACCGGTCTCACTTCTTACTTGGCGTCACCAGGTTTCTTCGCGAGCACTTCGCCCACCGGATGGCGCATCACCCAGGCCCGCGCATCGTGGATGCTCCGGAAGACCTCGATCGGCCGCTCCGCCGACGTCAGCACCTTGAATTCGTGAGCGCCCTCGCCGCCATCGCGCTTTCCCACGATCGCAAGCGGTCCGCGCCGGGTCTTGCTGTATTCGCGCAGCCGGGCGTCGAAAGCCAGCAGCACCTGCGGATTGATGACCGAAGAGTCGGTGCGCGTCACGTCGATGATCTTGCGGTAATGGATCAGCCCCTGCTGGATCAGGTCGCCGATGAACTTGCCGTATTCCGGAAGCGTGACGTCACCGCTACCGATGGCGACCACCAGCCGATCGAAATGGAAGACGTCGACTTGAATCGGCACCGGTCAAAACCGCCTTTTTGTTTCCTCGCCGCACAGTGTATGCATTCGGGTCGCGGATGCAATTCCGGCGCGTTATGCTTAAGCTTGACGGGGGCGCACCGCCCCGAGGCATCGATGTGACAACCGACATTGTATCAACAAGAGCGCCGGTCGGAATTCCCAAGCGGAACGTGGTTCTGGTCGCGATCATCGCGGTCCTGCTCGCGGCTGCCACGGGCTTGGTGCTGACCATCCAACTCGAGAGCGTGCCGCTGTCGCCTCTCGAACAAGTGATCGTCAACCTGCGCGCGACGCCGCTAATCGGCCAGGCGATCAAGGACAATCCCCAGGCGGAGAAGGAGATCCGCGAGGCCATGCTGGAAGACCAGCGCGAGCCGGTGGCGCCAGGCGTGCCGGCGCGCGCCTTCTATGCCGTGGGCGCCGTCAGCCGCGACTACATCCGCCCGATGCTGGCCGCCGCCGACGACAAGACCGTGATCGCCGTGATGGCGGCGCGCTTTGCACTCGCGACGCAGCTGCGCAAGGACGACCCGCAATCGTGCCGCGATTTCGCGATGAACGGCGTCCAGCCGGTCAGCCAGCTCACACCGGAAGCCCGCGCGCTGTTCAACGACTTCCTGGCGAAGATGGAAACGGCCTATCGCAGCGGCCGGTCCAACGGCGGCAAACCGCAGGCAATGGCGACGCCTCCCGAGATGATCCAGATGCTGACCGAGACCGGCTTCAGCAACGACGATCTCGAAGGGCTGAACCGGTTCGCGGCGCTCCCCTCGCTGCGCGCGTGCGACATCGATCTCAAGATCGACGGCGCACCGCCCAAGCTGCCGCCCGACAAGCAGGCGGCTTTTTCGAGGTTCGTGCTCACCCACTAGAGTGGTGGCCCCGAGGCGCGCTCAGCTATAAGTTGGGCCAACGACGGGCAATCGGGGGAGCGCCATGGTCGATACTTCGAGCGGCAAGCCGGTAGATTCGCGCGAACAATCCGTCGTCGATGCGCTGATCGAGGAATACGCTGTGATTCACGGCGTGGGCGAGGAAGGGCGGCCTGCGGATATCGGCCAGCTCCATCGCCGGATTCACGGCCTGGCCGAACCGCGCACGGCCCTCTGTCTGTCCGGCGGCGGCATCCGCAGCGCGTCCTTCGGCTTCGGCATCCTGCAGGCGCTCGCGGAGAAGGATATCCTCGGCAAGTTCCATTACCTGTCGACCGTCTCGGGCGGCGGCTATATCGGCTCGTGGCTGACCGCATGGCGCGCCGCGGTGTACGAAGACCCGACGATCCCGGCAGACGCCAAGGAGACGATCGTCCAGACCAATCTATGGAAACGCCCGGCGCCAAACTATCGCGAACCGTTCGAGCTGACCGGGATCCGGGCCAACAGCAACTACCTCACGCCTAGGCTCGGGGCACTCTCGGCCGACACCTGGACGATGGTCGCGCTCTACATCCGCAACCTGGCCCTGAACTGGCTGATCTACCTGCCGCTCTTCCTCGCCCTGTTCCTCATCCCGATCGGCGCCGTGGCGGTCTTGCAGACGGCCCCCGACTGGGGCGACTGGTCGAGAAATCTCCTCGCCGTCGGCGCCGCGCTCGCGATCCTGCTGGCCCTCATCACGTCGGTCAAAGGCCGTCTCGGCGGCACGCAGGACAAGCGCATCACGCAAAGCGCCTATATCTGGTGCGCGCTTTTCCCGACCTATGTCGCGGCGATGCTGCTCTCCATCTATGTCGCGAGCGGCAACAAGCCCGTTTTCGGAATCGATGTCGGCCCGGTCTCGGGCGCGGTCCTGGGCGCGGCGTTCTATGGGGCCGCGTGGCTGATCGCGTTCCTGGCTTTCGGTAGCCGCGAACGCTTCGCCCCCGATGACGAGGCCGCGACGAGGAACGTGAAGGAGAAAGTCGAAGCCTGGCGCACCGACCTCCTGTGGTCGCTCCAGACGGAACGGGATTACTGGCTCCTCGTGGCCTGGGTCATTTGCGGCAGCCTCGCGGGATTGATGCTGGGATGGGGCTGCGCGCTCGCCGCCGAGACCGTCGGCGACTTCCGCCTGCTTGCGATCTTCGGGGTGGGCTGGATGGCGGTCTCGCTGTTCGTCGCCGATTCAATCTACCTCGGGCTGACGAGCCGATCGATCCGCGGCGACGACGAACGCGAATGGCTGGCGCGCTCATCGGGCTGGTTCCTGGCACTTACCGTCGTCTGGGCGGCGTTCGCCGCGCTCGTGCTCTACGCGCCGGAAATCCAGGGCTTCTTCGACAAGACCGTCTCGAGCGCCCTCGCCGCGGCGAGCGGCATCGGCCTCGGCGCCCTCGCTGCGAAGATCGGCGCCAGCGCAAGAACGCTGGCTCAGTCGACAACGAAGAAGCCGGCCGTGAGCCTGCCCATGACCAAGGTGCTTGCGCTCGCGAGCGTGGTGTTCCTGGTGACGATCGCCATCGTCCTGTCGAGCTGGCTGGCCGATCTGATCGCCTTGCTGGAATCGACGGACCGCGCCGCAACCTGGTTCGGCGAGGCCGACGAAGGCCGGCATCTCGCCACGGTCACCGCTACGTTCCTGGTACTTGTCGCCTTCTTCGGCGGCTTTGCCTGGTTCGTGAACGTGAACCGGTTTTCCACGCACGCGCTGTACCGCAACAGGCTGATCCGGGCCTTCCTCGGTTCGGGCCGCGGCGCCGCCGGGCAGGCAAGCGAAAGCCGCGATCCGTTCACCGGCTTCGATTCGCAGGACAACCTGCGCTGCGCCAGGCTGATGTTTCCGCCGACATCCCGGGATCCGGCGGCGCCGCGGCCGCGGCTGTTCCATGTCGTGAACATGGCGCTCAACGTCGTCTCCGGGACGAACAACGCCTGGCAGGAACGCAAGGCCGAGTCCTTTGCCGCCACGCCGCTCACGGTCGGCAACGAGTATGTCGGCATGCATCCCACGAGCACCTATGCCAGCAAGGCGGGCGGCCTGACGCTTGGCACCGCCATGGCGGTCTCCGGCGCCGCCGCCAGCCCCAACCAGGGCTACCATTCCTCGCCGCTGGTCGGCCTGGTGATGACGCTCTTCAACGTCCGCCTGGGCTGGTGGCTGGGCAATCCGTCGACAGACAAGGCCAGGCTCGAGGGACCGCGCTGGGGCGTCTGGCAGCTCTTCCAGGAATTGTTCGGCCTCACCACCGACGCCAGCGACTACATTTACCTGTCCGATGGCGGGCACTTCGAGAATCTCGGCCTTTACGAGATGGTCCGCCGGCGCTGCCGCATGATCGTCGTCAGCGACGCCGGTTGCGACCCCGACTGCACGTTCGAGGACCTCGGCAACGCGGTCCGCAAGATCTGGATCGACTTCGGTGTCCGCATCGCCTTCAAGAAGATCGAGATCGGCAAGCGTGGCGTCGAGCCCAAGCCGAAGCTGTATTATGCGCTGGGCAAGATCACCTATCCGGAGAGCCCGTCGACCGAGGCCTACGTGCTTTATGTCAAACCCGGGTTCATGAACAACGGCGAGGAGCCCGCCGACGTCGCCGCCTACGCGCTGGCCAACCTCACCTTCCCGCACGAGACGACAGCCGACCAGTTCTTCACCGAGTCGCAGATGGAGAGCTACCGGTCGCTCGGCTACTACACGATGACGAAGATCCTGGGCGAGCACGCCCCGATGGCGGGGTCCGGCGTGCCGATGGAAGCGCTCCGGAATTACTGGCGGAACATCCAGGCCGGCCAGATCTAGGGCAAGGCAACGAACGCGTACCGCGCGGCGTTTAGCTCACATGAAACGCCACCCGAAACGACTGTCCCGGCCGCACGGCCGGGTTGGCGCGCGCACTCAGGCCAAGCTCAAGAAATGGTCGGGAAAAGTAACGCGTACAAGCCATGCGCTCGATCTCGAAAGCGGCGTCTTCACGAAGCGCAGCGCGCACGACATCGCCGTGTCCCTGAAAAGTTCCGCCGAACGCAGCCGCCAGCGCAAGTCGGCGCCGCTGCGCTCGGCCATGTCGATGCTGACTTTCTACATCAATCGCGCCGGAAAGGATCTCTCCGCCAGCCGCAAGCGCACGCTCGAAGCGGCAAAGGGCGAACTTCGCAAACTCTTCGGCTAGTTGCTCTTCAGGATCTTGGCGGCGGCATCGGCGAAGACCTGGCAGCCCAGCACGATGTCGGCGTCCGCGGTATTCTCCGTGAAGTGATGCGAGATGCCGCCGATCGACGGCACGAACATCATCGCCGCCGGCACCTTCAGACCGATCACCTGCGCGTCGTGGCCCGCGCCCGACGGCATGCGCACATGCTTGCCCTTGGCATGGACCTCGGCCGATTCGTCGAGCGCATCAAGGAAGCGCTCGTCCATCACCGTCGGCATGGTCTTCGACAGGTTCACGCACTCGACCGTGCACGGGCCCTTCTTGTTGTGCGCCGCCACGATCTCGAGCACCGCGGCCTCGAAGCGGTCGAGGATAACTTTGTCGGCGTCGCGGAACTGCAGGATCATCTCGGCCTTGCCCGGAATGATCGCGGGCGCGCCGGGCTCGACCGACATCTTGCCCACCGTCCACACGCTGCGCGGACCGCTGATCGTCGGGAACTTCTCCATCACGTCGTTGTAGAGCTTCATCATCGCCACGCCCGCGTCCTTGCGGATCGGCATCGGCGTCGTGCCGGCATGGTTCTGGATGCCCTTGAACGTGAGGCGATAGACGTAGATGCCGACGATCGCGGTTACCACGCCGATGCGCTTGTCGCCCGCCTCCAGGAGACCGCCCTGCTCGATATGCGCCTCGAGATATCCGCGATAGCGCCCCTCTTCCAGATGCGCGCGCGGCACGCCTTCGAGGCCGGCCGCCTTCAGCGCCTCGCGCATCGGCGTGCCTTCGTCGCGGTGTCGCGACTTGTCGATGTCCTCTTCCGAGAGCATGCCCATGAACGAGCGGCTGCCGGTCATCTGGCCCCAGTGGCCTTCTTCATCGGCCCACGACGCCACGTCGACGGCGAGATGCGCCGTGTCGGGATCCTCGGCGAGCGCGCGCGCCACTTCGAGCCCGTAGATCACGCCCATCACGCCGTCGAGCCAGCCACCGCGCGGCTGAGTGTCGGAGTGCGAACCCATCAGCAGGCGCGGCCCGGTCTTTGGGCTGCGGCCGATCACGGTGCCGACGCCATCGATCTCGGGCACCAGCCCCGCTTCCTTCATGCGGCCCATCAGCCAGTGACGGCTCTCGACGTCCTGCTTCGACAGATGCGGGCGATGCACGCCGGTCTCGTAGCGGCCGAAGTCGGCGATGCGCCGCAGGTCGGCCAGGAGTCGTTCACCGTTGATCTTGGGCATGCTGCTTCTCCCTTCGGAAACACATTGACCTCATCCTGAGGAGCGGCCCGCAGGGTCGCGTCTCGAAGGATGGGCTTCAGACGAGGTGCGGGTTGCCCACCCTTCGAGACGGCGCTACGCGCCTCCTCAGGGTGAGGACTTTGCGTAAACTCACGACAATCGCGCCGCCACCCAGGCGGCGATGGACAGAAGCCGGTCGTCGTCGTGGCGCAGGCCGACCAGCTGCACGCCGAGCGGCAGGCCCTTGGGTCCTTTGCCCGCCGGCAGGGTGACGCACGGGTTGCCCGACAGCGTCCAGATCGAATTGAAGCGCGGATCGCCGGTCTCCTTGAGACCTTCGGGCGCCTCGCCCGGCGCGGAGGGCGTCAGCAGCACGTCGACATGGTCGAACATGGCATCGATATGCGCCTTGAAGGCCACGGTCTTGCGTTGCGCCGCGACGTAGCGGTCGAGCGTCACCGCGCCGCCCCGCTTCAGCACGGCAGTGATCTCGGGGCTGAGCTTGCCGGGATTGCGCAGCCGCTCGTCGGCATAGTTGCGGAAGCTTTCGAAGCCGGTGATGGCCGCGTGATCGTCGAGGATGTCGTTGAAAGCCGGGCCGAACTCGATGTCGACCACGCTGGCGCCCCTGGCCTCGAGATCGCGCGCGGTCTTTTCGAGCAGGGCCTGCGTGTCGGGCGAAGCGGTCTTCCAGATCGGCGTGCCGCAGAGGCCGATGCGCGGCGCCAGCAGGTCCTGGTTGATCGGCACCGGCGGCAGCTTGAGCACGGCGCCTCTGAAGAGCGCGATGTCCTCCATCGTGCGCGCCATGAGGCCCAGAGTGTCGACCGAGTGGCACTGCATCTTGATGCCCACGCGGCTGAAGTCGCCGTAGGTCGGCTTGTAGCCGATCACGCCGCAGTAGGCCGCGGGCCGGATCACCGAGCCGCCGGTCTGCGTGCCGAAGGCGAGCGGCACGTGTCCGTCGGCGACCGCCGCGGCCGACCCCGACGACGAGCCGCCCGGCGTATGCGCGGGATTGTGCGGATTGGTGGTGGGACCGGGATGGCGGTTGGCGAATTCGGTCGTCACCGTCTTGCTCATGATTACCGCGTTGGCGACCCGGCACAGCGCCACGCACGCGGCATCGCCGAACGGCGTCTTGCCCTCGAAGATCGGCGAGTTGTGGCCGGTCGGCATGTCGTAGGTGTCGATGATGTCCTTCACGCCCACCGGCACGCCGCGCAGCAGGCCGCCCTTGGCCGCATCGGCCGCCTTCGCCTGCTTCACTGCCAGCTCGGGATGGAGATAGACCCACGCCTTCACGACCGGATCGCGCTCGGCGATGCGTTCGAGCGCGTCGCGTACCAGCTTCTCGGACGTGAGCGTGCCCGCTTCGATCGCGGCCACCGCTTCGGTAGCGCTGAGCGGCTTCATGTCAGCGCCGCCTTGGCCCAGGCCGCGATATCGAGCAGGCGGGCATCGTCATGCTGGCGGCCCACGAGCTGGATGCCGACCGGCAGGCCCTTGGGCCCGCGCGCATACGGCAGCGTCACACAGGGCATCCACAGGAACGTCCACAAGAGATTGAATGTGGCGTCGCCGGTGCGTTCGAGGCCGAGCGGCGCCTCGCCCTTGGCGGGCGGCGTCAGGATCACGTCGATATCGCCGAACAGGGAGTCGACGGCGGCGCGGCCGCGCTCGCCCAGCAGGCGCGCGGCGACCCAGGTCGCGTAGTCGATGGTCGCGCCCTTGGCGAGCTTGTCCTCGCGAATGCTCTTGCTCAGCAGATCGTAGGAGCGGCGCGCGTCGTCGGCATGGGCGCGCGGCCCGTCGAAGGCCGAGAGCGTGTGCTGGCCCGCGCGCATCGTGTTGACCGGTGTCGGCAGCTCCATCTCGCGCACCTGGGCGCCGGCTTTCCGGAAGGCAACGGCTGCGTTCTCGATCGCCGTCACGGCTTCGGCCTGCAATTCGTCGCGGTGCGGCGTGTAGCAGATCGCGATGCGCGGCGGCGTGTCGAGTTTCTCGATCGGCCGGAACGGGATCGCCATCAACGCGGCGCGGAAGAGCGCGATGTCCTCGACCGAGCGCGCGTAGGCGCCGATCGTGTCGAGCCATTCGGTGTTGGCCTTCATGCCCGCGATCGGGAAGTGGCCATAAGTGGGCTTGTAGGCCACGATGCCGCAGAACGCGCCCGGCCGGATCACCGAGCCGCCGGTCTGCGTGCCGGTGGCGAGCGTCACCTGGAAATCCGCGACCGCCGCCGCCGAGCCCGACGAGGAGCCGCCTGGCGTGTGCGCAGGATTGTGCGGGTTGCGCGTGGCCCCCGGATGGCGATTGGCGAATTCCGTCGTCACCGTCTTGCCGAGCAGGATGGCGCCCGCATCCTTGGCCAGCGCCACCGTCGCGGCATCGGCCAGCGGCTGGTGCCTGGCATAGATCGGCGAGCCGTAGCCGGTCGGCTGCTCGACGCTGTCGATGATGTCCTTCACGCCCATCGGCACGCCGTGCAGCAGCCCCTTGCGGGGCCCGCGATCGAGCACTTTGGCGCGTTCGAGAGCAGGATCGCGCGCGAGATGCGTCCAGGCGAGCACGTCCTTGTCTCGCAGGTCGATGCGATCGAGATGGGCCCGCACGACGGCCTCGGCCGTGAGCGCCCCGGAGTCGATCTGTCGCGCGATATCCGTAGCAGTGAGCGTATTGGGCGCGGCCATGATCGCCCATCGAACAGCAAGAAATGTGCCGCGTCCATCGCTCCCGTCGTCATGGCGCACTTCCTGCTTCGTCCGGCGGAACCCTGGAGGTGTCCATGCTCACGCGCCGTTCCGCCCTTCTCGCCAGTGCCGCCGTTCCCGCAGCTCTTGCCCTCGGCAAGGAAGCGGCCGCCCAGGCGCCCTCGACGCTCCGCATCGCCATGACCCTGGCCGACATCCCGGTCACCGACGGCGCCCCCGACCAGGGCACCGAGGGCATCCGCTTCATGGGCTACACGCTCTACGACCCGCTGGTCATGTGGGACCTCTCCTCGGCGACCGAACCCGCCAAGCTGGTGCCCGGCCTCGCCACCAAGTGGTCGCAGGATCCAACCGATCCCTCGAAGTGGATTTTCGAACTGCGCCAGGGCGTGAAGTTCCACCACGGCGCGCCCTTCACCGCCGACGACGTGATCTTCTCGCTCGACCGCACGCTCGACGACAAATCGCCCGCCTTCGATCGGCTCGGCCGCAGCGTCCTGATCGCCTCGGTGTGGCCGCTCGTGAGCTATAAGAAGATCGACGACCACACGGTGATGCTGCAGACCAACGGCACCGATACGATCATGCCGTCGCTGCTCAACCGCTTCACCATCGCCTCGGTCGACAACTTCAATCGGGTCGGCAAGGACTGGCAGGCCTACCGCAAGTCCCCGTCGGGCACCGGCCCCTGGAAGATGAAGGCGTGGACGCCGCGCGAGCGCGCCGAGCTCGAGCGCAACACCGACTACTGGAACAAGGACCGCATCCCCAAGAGCGAGCGCATGGTGCTGTTGCCGATCCCCGACGTCTCGACGCGTACCGCCGCGCTGCTCTCGGGCCAGGTCGACTGGATCGAATCGCCCGCGCCGGACTCGCTCACGCGCCTCAGGTCCGCGGGTTGCAAGATCGAGACGAACGCGATCCCGCACATGTGGCCCTACACGCTCTCGATGCTGCCGGGGGCCGCGACCGCCGACATCCGCGTGCGCAAGGCGATGAACCTCGCGATCGACCGCGACGCGATCGTGAAGGTGCTGGGCGGCCTCGCCGCCCCCGCCGTCGGTTGCGTGCCCGCCGACCATCCGTGGTTCGGCACGCCCAGCTTCAAGATCAAGTACGATCCGGACGAGGCCAAGAAGCTGCTGGCCGAGGCGGGTTACGGCCCGAAGAAGCCGGTGAAGATCAAGATCGCGATCTCGACCTCGGGATCGGGCCAGATGTACCCGCTGATCATGAACGAGGCGATTCAGCAGCAGTGGAAGGACGTGGGCATCGAGGCGGAGTTCCAGGTGATGGACTGGAACGCGCTCCTGAACTTCATGCGGCTGGGCGCCAAGGCGCCGGAGGCGAAGGATTTCGGCGCGATCAACGTGAGCTGGAACACGATGGACCCGCACAACGCCTTCATGCGCTTCATCGACAGCCAGCAGATCCCGCCCAAGGGCTCGAACTGGGGCTACATCCAGGAGCCGGAATTCGATGCGCTCGCCAAGGAAGCGCGGTCGACCTCCGACCCCAAGGCACTCGACAAGGTTCTGGCGAAGATCAACACGCGCATGGTCGACGAGGCGGTCTTCGTATGGGTCGTCCATGACGTCTGGCCGAATGCCATATCCGCCAAGGTGAAGGGCTACGTCCACCCCAAGAGCTGGTACGTCGATTTTTCGCCGGTAACCGTCGGATAGTCCCGCAACCTTTTCTCCCGTCCTGCGTTTGCTGTTTTCGGGGGAGAAGATGCCAGATCCAAACGCCAGCGGTAAAAAGCCGTCCGAACTGCCTTTTCTGGCGGCTCCGGGCGAGATGGCGCAGCGCATCGCGGCCTTCGACTGGTCGAAATCGCTGGGACCGCCCGCGGACTGGCCACAGAGCCTGAAGACCGCCGTCGGCATCCTGGTTCACTCTCCCGTGCCGATCGTCCTGCTGTGGGGCGAAGACGGCTACATGCTCTACAACGATGCCTATTCGGTCTTCGCGGGCGGCCGCCATCCTGGCCTGCTCGGCAGCAAGGTGCGCGAAGGCTGGCCGGAAGTCGCCGACTTCAACGACAACGTCATGAAGGTGGGCCTTGCCGGAAAGACGCTGTCCTACAAGGACCAGCAGCTGACCCTCTATCGGTCGGGCCAGCCCGAGCCGGTGTGGATGAATCTCGACTATTCGCCGGTGCCCGACGATTCCGGCAGGCCGGGCGGCGTCGTGGCCATCGTGGTCGAGACCACCGAGCGGGTGCAGGTCGAAGCGCGGCGGGACGCGTTGTTGAGGCTCACCGAGGTTCTGCGCGACGCCGACGATCCGGACATCATCCAGTACGAGGCTTCGAGGATACTGGGCGAGGCGCTGGCAACGCACCGGGTCGGCTACGGCACGATCGATCCCGTTGCCGAGACCCTCACCGTCCAGCGCGACTGGACGGCGCCGGGGATCGAAACGCTCGCGGGGACGCTGCCCCTGCGGGGATACGGCAGCTTCATCGACAGCCTGAAGCGCGGCGAGTTCATCACCATTGCCGATGTGACCGCCGACCCGCGCACGCAGGAAGCCGCCGATGCCCTGATGGCGCGCAGCGCTTCCGCCTTCGTCAACGAGCCCATTGTCGAAAACGGCCGACTGGTCGCCGTGCTGTTCATCAACAATGCCACCGTGCGCCACTGGACGACGGGCGATCTGGCGCTGGTGCGCGAGGTGGCGGCCCGTATCCGCGGCGCCACCGAGCGGCTGCTCGCCTCGAGGGCGGTGCGCGCCAACGAGGCACGGCTGCGCTTCCTCGACCAGCTCGGCAAGGAAGCCGCCAGCAGTGTCGACGCCGATGCGATCCTCCGCACGACCACGCGCATGGTCGGCCAGCATCTCGACGTTTCGATCTGCGCCTACGCCGACGTGGACGAGAACGAGGACGGCTTCACCATCCGCGGCGACTGGTGCGCGCCGGGATCGCCCTCGATCGTCGGCCATTACCGCCTGGCCGATTTTGGCCGGCTTGCCGTCGACAATCTCAGCGAAGGACTACCGCTGGTGGTGAGGGACGCCGTGGCCGAGCTGCCACCGGAAGATGCCGCCGCCTATCATGCCATGGGCATCTCAGCGACGATGTGCATGCCGTTGGTCAAGAACGGACGGCTTTCGGCGCTGATGGCGATTCACGACCGGGAACCGCGGCAGTGGTCGAGGGATGACCTGGCCCTGCTCACGGAGGTGACCGAACGGTCGTGGGCGCATATCGAGCGCGTCCGCAGCCAAGAGGTGCTGCGCACCAGCGAGGCGCAGTTCCGCGTCCTGGCGCAAGTCATGCCGAACCATGTCTGGACGTCACCGCCCAATGGCGAGCTCGACTGGTTTAACGACCAAGTCTACGCCTACAGCGGCTTGAGGCCGGGCGAGCTCGACGGCTCGGGCTGGAGCTCGATGGTCCATCCCGAGGACATCTCGGCGGCCGCCAGCCGCTGGGCCCAGGCCTTGTCCTCCGGCGACGACTACCAGACCGAGTTCCGTCTGCGCCGCTACGACGGCACCTGGCGCTGGCATCTTGCCCGCGCGATCGCCCTGCGCGGCACCGACGGGACGATCGTGCGATGGATCGGCACCAACACCGACGTCGACGACCAGAAGAATGCCGAAGCGCGCCTCGAAGCACGTCTCGAACAGAGAACCGCCGAGCGCGACCGCACCTGGCAGGTCAGCCAGGACATATTGGTCGTCACCGACAGCCACGGCGTCTGGCTGAGCGTCAATCCCGCGGCGACGCGCGTGCTCGGCTGGTCGGAGAGCGAGCTGGTCGGCCGGACCAGCGAATGGATCGAACACCCCGATGACATCGAGGTGAGCCGAGCGGAAATCAAACGCGTGGCCGGCGGCGCCGCGACGGTCGACTTCGTCAATCGCTGTCGCACGCGCGACGGCAGCTATCGCACGCTGTCCTGGTCGGCGGTGTCGGCGGACAACCGGCTCTATGCCGTGGCGCGCGACGTCACCGAGCAGCAGGCCCAGGCGGCCGCTCTCGCCCAGGCCGAGGAACAGCTGCGCCAGGCGCAGAAGATGGAGGCGGTGGGCCAGCTCACCGGCGGCATCGCGCACGACTTCAACAATCTGCTGCAGGGCATCACCGGCGCGCTCGATCGCGTCCAGCACCGGCTTTCGACCGGCCGTGTCGCGGATGTCGACCGCTTCCTGAAGGCCGCGGTCGACGCCGCCAATCGCGCCGCCGGGCTCACGCATCGGCTGCTCGCCTTCTCGCGCCGTCAGACGCTCGATCCGCGCCCGACCGACGTCAATCGGCTGATCTCCGGCATGGAAGACCTGATCCGCCGCACAATGGGCCCCACGATCGCCGTCGAGGTGATCGGTGCGGGCGGCCTGTGGCCCGCGAAGATCGACGCGCCGCAGCTCGAGAGCGCGCTGCTCAATCTCTGCATCAATGCGCGCGACGCCATGCCGGACGGCGGCAACCTCACCATCGAGACGGCCAACAAATGGCTCGACGAGCACGCCGCCCGGGAACGCGACATCTCGCCCGGGCAGTACATCTCGGTCTGCGCGACCGACACCGGCACCGGCATGACACCCGAGGTCGTGGCGCGCGCCTTCGATCCGTTCTTCACCACCAAGCCGCTCGGCCAGGGCACCGGGCTCGGCCTGTCGATGATCTACGGCTTCGTGCGGCAATCCGGGGGACAGGTGCGGATCTATTCCGAAGTCGGCAAGGGCACGACCATGTGCCTCTATTTCCCGCGCTTCGTGGGAACCGCGGAAGAAATCGTGTCGGTCGAGGACGCAGCCGTGGAACGCGGCTTCGGCGAGAGCGTGCTGGTGGTCGACGACGATGCCACCGTGCGCATGCTGGTGGCCGAGGTCCTGACCGAGCAGCGTTATCACATCCTCGAGGCGGCCGACGGTCCATCCGCTCTCCAGATCGTCGAGTCGGGCGCGCGCATCGATCTCATGATCACCGATGTCGGGCTGCCCGGCGGACTGAACGGCCGCCAGGTGGCGGATGCCGCTCGCGCGCTGCGCCGGGACCTGAAGGTCCTGTTCATCACCGGCTACGCGGAGAACGCCGCGATCGGCAACGGCCACCTCGATCCCGGCATGTCGATCCTGACCAAGCCCTTTGCCATGTCGACGCTCGGGCACAAGGTGCGGGAGATGCTCGAAGCCTGATCCGCTCACCGCGCGGGGATTTCCATTCGGACATCGGTCGTATAGCGTTGCCCGCATGTCATATGATTTCTTCATCGAAATCGTGCAGGGAGCGCTTTGCATTGCGACGTTCGGCCTGATCGGCTCGGTCGTCTACAAGATGCTCGCCGGCGGGATACCGCTGTCGGGGCTGCTGGCGGGACGCGCAGACAGGAAGACGCAGCTCGAACGCATCCCGGCTCTCGCGGCGGCCATCGTCCTCTCCGCGATCTACCTCGCACACTGCGTGATCGACGCAAAGGCAGTTGCCGTTCCGCGCGCCCTGCCCGACGCCGAGCCCTGGATGCTGGCAGCCGCGCTCGCGAGCCAGGCGCTCTATCTCGGCGGCAAGTTCTTCCGCTCCTGATCCAGAAAGCCCGCGTCCATGGTCACCTACACATCGTTCGGCCTCATGGTGGTTCTTGCCCTCGTGTTCCTCGGCGCGTTCGCCGCGGTCGTGTACACGATCCTCAAGGGCAAGATCGACCTGTCGACCCTTCTTGACGAACACGACACCGGCAAGACCAGCCTGTCGCGCTTCCAGTTGCTGCTCTTCACCTTCGTGATCGCGGGCGCCTTCCTGGTCCTCTCGCTGGAGGCCGGCGCGTTCGTCGAGATTCCGACCAGCGTCCTTATCCTGCTCGGCATCAGCGGCGGCAGTTTCGTGATTTCCAAGGCGATTTCGGCGCTGGCGAAGAAGTAGCCGAATGCGCGTGCTCGCATCGATCCTCTCGCTCGTTCTCGTCGCGTGGGCACTGCCCGCGGCGGCCGCGGACGACGATTGCAAGGCCATGCTGAGCATCACGGGCGCGCCCGAATACAAGGGGAGCGAAGCACCCGACCACACGATCCTCTGTCGCGCCGGCTACGTGCTTTCGTACAACAAGAATCGCCTCACGCCCGACTGGGTGCTCGAGGTCCTGAATACGGACCGCTTCAAGGGCACCGCCGACCGCACGGCGCTCAAGAACCCCTTCGCGCCCGATCCCGACCTCAAGCCCGGCCAGCGGTCGGAGCTGAAGGACTACGCCGCCAGCGGCTACGATCGCGGGCACATGGCACCGGCCGCCGACATGAAGTTCAGCCGCGAGGCGATGATCGAGAGCTTTTACCTCTCGAACATGGCGCCGCAGGTCGGCATCGGCATGAACCGCGGCATCTGGGCCGATCTCGAGAAGCTCACGCGTATCTGGGTGTGCAAGCACAACGAGCTGGTCGCGATCTCCGGCCCGATCTACGCCGAAGCGCCGGAGACGGTGGGCGACGACAAGGTCGCCGTGCCCACCGCCTTCTACAAGATCCTCTACGATCCCCAGCGCAAGCGCATCATCGCCTTCGTGCTGCCCAACAAGCCAGTCGACAAGGCGGGCAAGACCGCCGTCGAGGCGCTGAAGCAGTTCATGGTCAAGGCGGGCGACATCGAGGATCGGGTCGGGCTCACCTTCCTCGACGCGCTCACGCCGCGCGACCGCACGCGTCTTCTCGACATGGCGCCGGCGATGTGGAGCAGACTCGACCTCTGCTAAGGCTTGGCCTTGCGCGTCTGCGACCAGCCGATGTAGAGGCCGCCGCCCACGATGGTGGCGGCACCGATCCAGCCCAGAAGATCGGGAAAGTCGCCGAAGAAGAGATAGCCGATCGCCACCGAGCCCAGCAGCTGGAAGTACTGGAACGGCGCTACGACGTTGGCAGGCGCATAGGCCAGCGCCTTGGCCACGAAGTAATGGCCGGTGCCGCCGATCACGCCCAGGCTGCAGAAGTAGAAGATGTCGCGCGCCGTCTCGGGTGTCTTCCAGACGAACGGCAGAACGGCGAACATGCCGATGCCGCCCACCAGCGAACTGTAGAAGCCAGAGGTCTCGGGCGAGTCGATGGTCGAGATCAGGCGCGTCACGACCTGGTAGACCGCGTAGCAAAGACCGCTCAACAGCGAGAGCAGCGAGGCCCACTGGAACAGCTCGGTGCCCGGCCGGATCACCAGGAGCACGCCCGCGAACCCCACCGCCATCGCCACCAGCCGGCCACGCGTCGAGCGCTCGCCGAGCCAGAACCAGGCGATCGGCAGCACGAAGAACGGCGCCATCATGGTGATCGAGGCGGCCTTGGCGAGCGGGATGAAGGTGATCGCGGCAAAGCTCGACAGGTTCGAGATGAACAGCATCGTCGAGCGGAAGAGCTGCGTGCCGAAGCGCCGCGTGCGCAGCATCTGCGTCCCGAACCGCGGCACGAACACCAGCAGCATGTAGACGATGTGACCGAAGGCGCGCGCCCAGGAGATCTGCAGCGAGTCGTAGCCGTCCTCGCCCAGGAACTTGGCGAAGCCGCTCATCACCGGGAACAGCAGTCCCCCGCCGCACATGAACAGGATGCCGGCGATGATGCGTTGTCGCGCCGTGGCGGGTGGGGGCGCCGGCGCGTCGCTCAAGCGGCTGCCTGACGCAGCGCGTGCCAGATCCGCTCCGGCGTCGCCGGCATGTCGAGCGTTTCCACGCCGGCGGGACGCAGCGCATCGAGGACGGCGGCCATGATCGTCTGCGGCGCCGAGATACAGCCCGCCTGGCCCGACCCCTTGACGCCCAGCGGATTGGCCGCCGTCGGCCGTTCGACCAGCGTGATGTCGAAGTTCGGGAAATCGTCGGCGCGCGGCATCGCGTAGTCCATCAGAGAGCCGCTCAGCAGCTGACCGGACTGGGGATCGTAAACCGTGTGCTCGACCAGCGCCTGGCCGATGCCCTGCGCCACGCCGCCCTGCACCTGCCCCACCGTGAGCTGCGGGTTGATCAGCCGGCCGTAATCGTCGACGGCGGTATAGCGTACCAGCGCCGCCGCACCGGTGTCGGGATCGACCTCGATCTCCGCGACATGGCAGCCGCTCGGGAAGGTGAAAACGTCGGTCATGTTCATCACGTGGGCGACAAAGGAACTTCCGCTCTCGCGCGCCATCGACAGGAGGTCGATACGCCGCTCGCTGCCGCGCACCGCGAAACCGCCGGACGCAAATACCAGCTCATCCTCGCTCGCTTGCAAAAGATGGGCCGCGAGGCTGCGCGCCTTTGCAAGCGTCGCATCGATCGCCTTCACGACGGCCGCGCCGCCCATATGCATGGAGCGCGCACCGCCATGGCCGGAACCGCTCTTCACCGCGCGCGTGTCGGCCTGGACGTAGCGGATCACCTCCATCGGCACGCCCAGCCGATCGGCCGCGATCTGGGCGAAGGCGGTCTCGTGGCCCTGACCGTTGGACTCGGTGCCGACGGCGACCATCACCGTGCCGTCGGTGTCGAAGCGCACTTCGGCGCCCTCGTTGGGTGCACCGCGCGAGGTCTCGAGGAAGCAGCCGACACCCAGGCCCAGCAGCTTGCCGCGCGCCTTCGCTTCGGCGCGCCGCGCGTCGAAGCCCGCCACGTCGGCCTGCGCCACGGCTTGGTCGAGGTTGGCGACGAAGCCGCCCGAATCGATCGCCATGCCCATCGCGGTCTTGTGCGGGAACGAGGAGATCAGGTTCTGGCGCCGCAGATCCGCGGGATCGCGACCGAGCTGGCGCGCCGCCGCCTCGATCGCGCGCTCGGTGATGTAGTTGGCCTCGGGCTTGCCCGCGCCGCGATAGGCATCGACCGGCACGGTGTTGGTGAAGACGCCGCGCACGTCGACATGGATTGCGGGTATGTCGTAGACGCCGCCATGCGCTGTCGAAGCCGCCACCGCCGACGCGCCCGGACCGTTGCCCGAGAGGTAGGCGCCCATGTTGGCCACCATCTCGACATCCATCGCCAGGATCTTGCCGCTGGCATCGAGTGCGAGCTTGGCCTTCGCCGCGATGTCGCGGCCCTGTGCGCCGGCGACGAACTCCTCGGCGCGATCGGCGGTCCAGCGCACGGGCTTGCCGAGCTTGCGCGCCGCCCACAGCAGCAGGATCCATTCAGGATAAAGGAAGTTCTTCATGCCGAAGCCGCCACCGACATCGGGCGCATGGAGATAGATCTTGTCGGGAGAGACCTTGAACACGAACTCCGCCAACTGGCGGCGGATGCCGTGGACGCCCTGCCCCGTCAGCTCGAGGTCGAGCGTGTCGGTGGCGGCGTCATAGCGCGCGATGCCGGCGCGCGGTTCGAGCGGCGAGACGATCACGCGGTTGTTCATCACGTCGATCTCGACCACGTGCGCGGCCGTGCGAATCGCCTCGCGCACGACGGCGGCGTCGCCCTTCTCGAAGCGGAAGGCGACATTGCCGGGCGCGATATCCCACAGGACGGGGGCATCGCTCGCGAGTGCCGCGCGGCCATCGACGACCGACGGCAACGACTCGTAGTCGACCTCCACCATCTCGGAGGCCTCGCGCGCGAT
This sequence comes from Enhydrobacter aerosaccus, assembly GCA_903915535.1. Taxonomy (GTDB): domain Bacteria; phylum Pseudomonadota; class Alphaproteobacteria; order Reyranellales; family Reyranellaceae; genus Reyranella; species Reyranella aerosaccus_C. The sequence goes on along the minus strand of CAIWTJ010000010.1, from coordinate 42,873 downwards.
CTCCGCGCTGTCGGCCACGATGAACGCCACCGGATCGCCGACATGGCGCACGCGGCCCGTCGCGAGCGCCTGTCTCGGCGGCACGATCAGCGGCTTCACCGCCGCCAGGCACGGCATAGGGCCGAGCTCGGCAAGATCGGCCGCAACAAAAACGCCATGGACACCCGGCAGTGCCTTCGCCGCGGCGACATCGATCCCCTCGATCGTCGCGTGCGCGTGCGGCGAGCGCAGGACATGGCCCCACAGGCAGTCCGGGCTTGCGATGTCGTCGACGTAGCGGCCACGGCCGGTAAGGAACCGCTGGTCCTCGACGCGGCGAATTGATCGACCGATTACCTTTTCTTGTTCGTGCTGTGCCATGCCGCCGATAAGCTCCCGTCAAACCCTCCGGAGGATCCCGATGATCGACCTTCACTACTGGCCCACGCCCAACGGCAAGAAAGTCACCATCCTGCTCGAAGAGCTGGGCATGCCCTACAAGATCGTACCGGTGAACATCGGCCGCGGCGACCAGTTCAGCGACGCCTTCCTCGAAATGAATCCGAACCACCGCATGCCGGTAATGGTCGACACCGCGCCCGCCGACGGCGGCAAGCCCTTCGCGGTGTTCGAATCGGGCGCGATCATGCTCTATCTCGCCGAGAAGGCGGGCAAGTTCTACCCGCAGGACCTGCGCACCAAGCACACCGTGAACGAGTGGCTGATCTGGCAGATGGCCAACCAGGGTCCCAAGAGCGGCGAGTGCGGCCACTTCCGCCGCGTCGACCAGGCCAAGGAAGGCGACCAGAAGTATGCGATCACGCGCTTCACCGACGAGGTGAACCGCCTGTACGGCGTGCTCAACAACCGGCTCTACAAGAACAAGTATCTCGCGGGCGACCAGTACACGATCGCCGACATGATCTGCTACCCGTGGACGGTGAATTGGAAATTCCAGGGCCAGGACATCGAGGAATTCCCCTACTTCAAGCGCTGGTTCGAGGAACTGGGCGCGCGTCCGGCCGTGCAGAAGGGCATGGCGGTCGGCGCCGACCTCTCGGTGGACCGCGAAAAGCTGCCGCCGGAAGAGCAGGAGCGTTTGCGCAAGATGCTCTACAACCAGCGCGCCCGGCCTGTGAAGGTCGGCTGAACGAGAACCGCAACAGCCCGCCGGATCGGATGGCGCGAGTCCTTACTTCGCCGTCACGTAGTCGAACTTTCCCGGCTGATACAGAAAGAAGAGACAGTCGGTGTCGGCCACGCACTTGGTAACGTGGTTCTCGCCGCCGCGCTGAAACCAGTACGACCCGACGGGCAGCGGCACGTCTGCGTTTCCGGGCTGGGTGTTGACGCCCACGCCCGAAATCACGACGGCCAGATAGTCTTCGGTATGCGAATGCAACGGGCTCACGAAATGGGCCGGCATGCGGATGAAGGTCCCATGCGCGCCTTTGGCAAGATCACCGTAGGCCGGTCCGGCGAGCAGCTCGCCAACCTCAGTCTTCACGCCTGTGGGCCCGAAGGCGATCTTGCCGGCCGGGATGCTGAGCGACATCCGGTTCCCGGGCGCCTGCGCGGCGGCGATGCCGGCCACGGTCATCGCCGAAACAAGCGCCAGCGCAATCGTTGTTTTGCAAGAAGTCATGGTCGGATTTCCCTGTTCTACTATTGCGGCAAACGATCTTTGATCTTCGCAAGCCCCGCAGCCGCGCAGGCTTCGTCCTTGTCGCCGCCCGGCGAACCGCCGACGCCGATGGCCGCGACGATCTCGCCCTTGGCCTTGAAGGCCACCGCGCCCGCAAGCAGGATGATATTCGGGACGGTCGTGAAGGCGGCGGCATTCGGATTGCCCTTGAGCTTCTCGACCCATGTGCCGAGAGCATCGAAGCCGAACACCGGTCCCATGGTCACGACCGTGTAGGCCTTGCGAAAAGCCGTATCCTTGGTGTGAACGGTGCTCTGGTCGCCCTTGATGAAGGCCCGGATCTCGCCGCTGGTATCGACCACAGCGACCGAGATCCTGTTGCCGTTGGCCTCGCAGAACCGGACGGCTTCCGACGCCGCCTCGACGGCCAGCGCGGCGGGCAGGACGTATCCGCTCTTCTGGACCTGCGCCTTCACGGGCAGGGTGAGGCCGGGCAGCACGGCAATGGCCGCGATCAGCAGGCCGGCGCGATGTCGAAAACCCATGGCGTTTCTCCTGTAGTTGCCGAGGACCGGGGAGTTCCGCCTGGCTGGGCAGGATGTAGGCCCTGGGGAGCCGCCAGCCACGCCACGCCTTTTGACATCGGATGTTAGGGAAACTAACGAGGCAGGATGTCGAACCGCATCCCCTCGCTGCAGAGTCTTCTGATCCTCGATGCGGCGGTGAAGCATGGAAATTTCACGCGCGCGGCCGAGGCAATGTCGCTGACCCATGGCGCCGTCAGCCAGCAGGTAAAGCGAATCGAGAATCTTCTCGGCGTACGGCTGTTCGTCCGCGACGGCCAGGGCATGCGACCGACCGGCGCCTGTCTCGCCCTGGTCGGCGAAGTGAGACAGGGCCTGGCGCTGCTCGATCGCGCCTTCGGGGCGCCGTCGAGACGAGCAGCGCACCGCCGGTTGACGATCAGCGTGCTGCCTCACTTCGCGACCGGCTGGCTGATCCCGCGACTGCCGCGCTTCGAGACGCCGGGCCGACGCGTCACCATCGACCTCGTGGGCAGTCATCTCATCGACGGCCCCGGCCAGCGCGGGATCGACGCCTCCCTTCGCTTCGGTCCGGGAAACTGGCCCTCCGTCGTCGCCGAAAGGCTTTCGGGCGAAGTGGCATTCCCGGTTTGCGCGCCGTCTTATCTCAACAACCTGCTGCCGCTGGAGGCAATGGATCGCACCGCGCTACTGCGGTCGCCGTTCCCGCCTTGGGAGCCCTGGCTCCAGGCGGCGGGCATCCGCCTTCCCGCCGCCCCCGGCGGCCGCTCCTTCGGGGATCCAAGTCTGCTTCTCGCCGCCGTGCGCGAAGGCCAGGGCATCGGACTGGCACGGCGGCTGATCGTTGCCGATGACCTGCGTCAGGGCCGCCTGGTGAGGCCGTTCGATGTCGAGGTCGAGGAGCCTTACGGCTACTATCTGGTGTGGCGCCCGGATTCGCCGCGCAATCGTCACCTTCGCGAGTTCTGCGAATGGTTGAAGGCGGAGATCGTCATGACGGAAGACAAGCGTTAGTAGCTCGAGTTCCGGCGAATCCAGGGGCTGTCAGGGTGGCCCGTAGGCCCCCGGAAAGTCGGCGATGCTTAACGTTGGCACGCCGGGCACGTGCACGAACTGGCTATCGTGCGAGCCATCAGGCATCAGGCGATGCTCGACATAACCCACTTCCTTGAGGCCGTAACGCGGCTGCAGCTCGTCGGGCAACACGAAGGCCGTCGAGGCCGCCCAGATATGCTGCGTCGATCCAGCGATGCCGGTGCGATACTGATGGACATGGCCGCAGGCGACCAGTGACGGCGCGGCACCGCCCAGCACCGCAAGCAGCGCGCGGCGCGGCCTGGGATTGACGAAGCGGCCGGTGACCGCGGGCTCGTCGGCGCTCTGGTCAAACAACGGCTTGTGCAGGAACAGCGCGAGGCGGCGCTGGCCGAGTGTGACGGCAACCTCCGCGACTGCAGCCTCCTGCTCCGCCGCCGCGGCCAGGTCGCTGCCCAGCAATTGCGAGTCGATGCCGAGCACGCGCCAGCCCGGCACGTCGAACCACCACCAGTCGGGGCCGAAGTGCTTCACATATAGATCGCGGCGAGAGGCATCGATCGGCGCTTCACCATGGCTTGGCGCATCCTGCGCATCGCCGAGATCGTGATTGCCCGGCAGGAAGCGCGTCGGCAGGTCGAGCACGTCATTCAGGGCCCGCGCAGAGATGAGATCGGCCTCCTCATCGGCGCCGTCGAGCGAAATGTCACCAGAGTTCACCACCAGGTCCGGCCGACTCTCGCGCAGGGCTGCACCGATGCGCAGGAAGTTGTCGACAAAGAATGGCTTGGCCTCGCTCAGATGGGTATCGGAGATCTGGACAATGCGAAACGTCATGCCGCGAGTCTAAGCGCGGAATGTTGCAGGACGGCGACTTAACCGGGTCCTGTTCCCGGCAGCATCCTGTGCATGACCCGGTCGCGATAGAGGAAGAGGTGCACCAGCGCCGCGGCTACGTGGAAGCAGATCAGGACGAGCAGCGCCCACTCCGCGATCTGGTGCCAGCCGTCGATCTGCTTGATCGCCGTCGGGTTCTTCGCCGCGAGCATCGGCAGGGGCACGAGGTTGAAGTACGAAACCGACCAGCCGCGATAGGACGTAAACAGCCAGCCGCTCAGGGTCGTGGCAAGCACGGCCACGTAAAGTAGCCAGTGCACCGCCTCGGATGACAGGCGCTGCCACGCCGGCAGCGAGCTCTCGGGCGCGACGGGATGGGTGATGCGCCAGATCAATCGCGCCACGATCACCACCAGTATCGTGAGGCCGAAGGAGATGTGCAGCATCATGGCGGTGCGGGGCGGGCCGGCATGGACGTCCGGCATGAGCCATCCGATCGGAAACTGCACCATCAGAAGTGCCACGACGAGCCAGTGCATGACCTTTGCGGCCGTGCCGTACTGAAGGCGATCAGTCATCCCAACTCCTCACACTGCGGTCCCGAACAAGGCGCCCACGCCCGTCGTCACTGCCATGGCGAGCGCGCTCCAGAAAGTGACTCGTGCCGCACCTCGCAGCATGTTGGCGCCGCCGGCGCGCGCCGCCAACATGCCGAGGCCGGCGAGAAAGATGAGAGACGTGCCCGCAACGACCGAAATCAGCAGACCGGCAGGAACCACGACGGTCACCAGCAGCGGCAGGGCGGCGCCGGCGGCAAAACTCCCCGCCGAGGCGAGGGCCGCCTGGATCGGTCTTGCCCTCAGGGGCTCCGAGATGCCCAGTTCGTCGCGAGCGTGTGCGCCCAGGGCGTCATGGGCCATGAGCTGGATGGCCACTTGCTCCGCTAGCGCCAGATCCAAACCACGATCTTCGTAGATCGCCGTCAGCTCAATCTGTTCGGCACCTCTGTCCGCCTTGAGCTCCGCGCGCTCCCGTTCCAGGTCGGCCTGCTCCGTGTCGGCCTGAGAGTGCACCGAGATATACTCGCCCGCCGCCATCGACATCGCGCCTGCCACGAGGCCGGCCACGCCCGCCACCAGGATGCTGCTGTGGGTGCCATGGGCGGCGGCAACGCCCAGCACAAGACTTGCCGTCGAAACGATGCCGTCGTTCGCGCCCAGAACCGCGGCGCGGAGCCAACCGACGTTTTGAGTGCGATGACGTTCTCTGTGGAGCGAGCGCATTTCGAGGGCTCCTGGAGAGCGGCCTAAAACGCCCGCCCGATGATCATCTTCGTGACGACAGTATCCGATGCACCGGTCAGACCGAAGCCCATGCCGAGATTTATATCCAGTCCGAACAGCTTGAAGTCCACCACTCCGAAGAGCGTGTGCTGCTGCTGATCGGCGGGCGGGAGTGCGTCGATCGGGCTGTAGCTCGAATAGTATTCGACGCCGAGCCAGGTATCGCCGCCGACGTTGCGCGCCAATCTGGCGGCGGGCGCGAATGCCGCGGCGCCGTTGGGCGCGAAGCTCAGGTCGACGATCGGATTGAAGATGAATTCCCAGCCGAGATCGCGCACGCCCAGGATCGGACGGAATTCCAGCCCGATGGCACTTTGCGAGAAACGAGGGGTTTGATAGCTCAACTCGACATTGAGGCCATAGAAGACCTTCCGGTCTTCGGCATGAGGCGACACGAACAGTTGCCGCAACTTGAAGCCGCCCGGCAGGAAAGTGCCGCTGCTGTCGAAAGCGAAGGGAACATAGAGACCGAGCTCGTACCAATCCGTCACGCCATAGGCCAGTTCCGGCGTGCCGTTCAGTGTCCGGTTGGACGCGAAGCCGCCGGGATAATCGGGAGTCGTGCTGCCGCTCCAGACATAGTTCAGATGCTGTTGCAGAGTGAACGTTCCAGGTGCTGCAATCTCGGCGTTGTAGACCTGAATCTCGTCGACCGCGTGGGCGGGGCTCAGCGAGCAATGAAACGCAATCGCAGCTCCCGCGAGCCACTTGAGGGACATCAGAAAAGACGACCCGCCCGTGCCCCATAGCCTTTGCATCACCTGCCCAGTATCGCGATTTGCGCCCGGCCCGACAACGTGACCGAGTTGCGCACTCGAGACGCGTGCGCCTCTCATTCGCAAGCGCGGTGACGAAGACAACTCATGATCTCAACGCGTGCCACCAGTCCGGTTCGACCGCTTCCAGCACGACGAGGACCGTGCCCCCGCCAGCACGGATATGCCGGGATCCGGCTGTGTCCGCGGAGGGGCCTCCAACACTACAAGGCCACACTCAACGCATGTCCGCCTTGCCCTGGGACAACGCAGTCCGACCCTTCCCGGCCCTGCCGAAGCCGCCGCCACGATTGACGATAGCGTCCGGCATCGGGTCCGTGGCGGCGTATTTGCGGATCAGGAAGGCCGTCTGCAACGTCCCCGCCAGGAGAGCAAAGAGGGCAATAACGATCGCCGTGATGAAGGCGGCGACGGCGGCCTTGGATTTGCTGTCCGCCGCGCCGGCATAAGCCTCACCGATCATATCCAGCGCATCGCCGGAGTCCTCGAACGCGCTGAGTGCATTGTGGGCCGTGGCGTAGGTGTTCCATCCTGCCAGTCCGAGCGAGAGAAGGCTCTGATGCCGATACCAGCGCCGCCAGGATTCAAGTGTGACAATGATGCCGGCCCCGAGAAGCGGCGTGACCAGGCCGAGTTGTCCAAACGACAAAGCGAGTCGCATCGATTGGTCGTCGACATAACCCAGGGCGTGAGCGCCATAGGCAATGAGGAACAGGTAGACCGTGGAGAAGCCGGCTGCGGACAGGATGGCTCCTGCCCACGCCACGACCCGGATCCAGCCGCCGACCGCCTTGGCTTCGGCCCAGGACTTTCCGGTCGCGTACGCGTTCCACCATGAGATCGCGTAGTTGAACACGAGTATCCAAGCCATCGACTGCATGATCGTCCCCCACCGGCCAGTCTGGCGCGCCGCCATCCGCAACGCCAGTTCGTAGAGAGACAAAGGCGTGGGTCTATCGAAGGGCGAGCACCGCGGCCCGGAACAGCGCGAAAGTCTCGGCGCCGGCGTCGTTGTCGTCATGCTGCCGCCAGGCGCTGCGGATGACCATGACCACGTGCGCCGCCGGATGGACGTAGATGTACTGGCCAAAGGAGCCGATCGCCGAAAAGGCGCCGGCATGGATGCCTGTCGGCCCGTGCGGCAACACCCACCATTGGTAGCCGTATCCCAGGGGATTGCCCGGCATGAGCCGACCGAAGCCCGTGGCCGCGCAGTCGGGTTGGCCGGCGAGGTCGCGCCAGCCCGGCGGCAGAATCTGTCGGCCGCCGAGCCCTTCTCCATTCTCCAGCACGAACTGGCCGAAGCGGCCGACGTCGCGCAGACGCGCGCCGACGCCAAACCCGCCCCACTCCAGGCCGTCATCGCATTCGAGGAGCCAGCGCCCGTCAGCCTCCATGCCGGCAGGCCCCCAGATCGTTTCAGAGCAGTAGTCGGCCAGCGTCCGGCCGGTGGCGGCCGCGACCAGCGCACCGAGCAGGCAACTCTCGACGGTCGAATAGTTGAAGACGACACCTTGCTCCCCGGCGCGCTGCAGGCTGCACAGCAGGTCCATGATTGTGCCGGCCCGCCGGCGCGCCAATGCGCGGCTCAGGCCGCCGGTGCTGGAATGTCCGTCGTCTTCTTCTTTCCAAGCCACGCCCGAGCACATCCGCAGGATGTTGCGGACGGTAACGCCTTGATATGCCGAACCGCGCAGTTGCGGCAGATAGAGGTCGCAGCGATCGTCGAGGTTGCCGATCGCGCCATCGTGCAGCGCCGCGCCACACAGCGTCGCGGTTATCGACTTGGCGGTGGAGAAACTCGTCCAGAGAGACTCCGGGCCGCTATCCAGACCGTAGCGCTCGAGGGCGATCTCGCCGTCCTTCAGGATCAGCAGCCCCGACGTGCGGCGGCGGACCATGTAGTCGCCGACGCCGAGGCGGACGTCCCCCACATCGAAGGTCAGCTCCGCGAGCGAACGGGCGTGTGGCGGGAGCATCCGCACCGCGTCGCCGCGCCGGATGATACGGCGTGGCCAGGCCTGATTAAGATCTGGGAAGGCATCCACCGGGGGTTCCGGAGTCTTGTTCATGAGGCCAGAAATCGCCCGGTCTCAAGGCGCTTGCAATGCACCTTAAGTTGGTTTGCAATGGCCTTGCGCCGCTGGCACGCTCGAGGCCGACAGCGACGACAACGGCGGCGCCAGGTCCTCCAGCGACTTGCCCTCCGCCTTCACACCCAACATCAGTTCGACCACGGCCGCGACGATCATGAGTGCGGCGCCGAACAGGTAACCCACCAGGACATTGCCGCGGTCGCCGCCGCCGATCAGCACGCCGAACAGCCACGGACCGCCGACGCCACCCAGCAAGGTGCCGAAGGCGTAGAACAGCGCAATCGTGAGGGCGCGCACTTCGAGCGGGAAGCATTCGCCGACGGTGAGGTAGGCCGCACTGGCCGCCGCCGAAGCGAAGAAGAAAACCACCGTCCACATCGCGGTTTGCGTCGTGGCCGTCAGCACGCCCATGTGGAAGAGCTCGCCCGTGAGCCCCAACAGGATGCCGGCAAGCGCATACGTCGCGGCGATCATCTGCTTGCGGCCGAGCGTGTCGAACAGCTTCCCGAGCAGCACGGGCCCGAGGAAGTTGCCGAGCGCGAAGGGCAGGATGTAGAGGCCGACCTTGTCCGCTGCCACGCCGTAGAATTTGGTGAGCACCAGCGCGTAGGTAAAGAAGATCGCGTTGTAGATGAACGCCTGGCTCGCCATCAGCACGACGCCGAGCGCCGTGCGGCCGGGGTAGTGCTTCAGCAGCGTGCGCGCCACGGACGTGAGCGTGAGCTCGTGCGGGTCGCCCAGTTCGAGCGTCGCCGCGACGGGCGACAGCGTGCACTTTTCGCTTTCGATGATGCGCGCCTCGATGCCGGCCACGACCTCGTGCGCCTCGCCGTCGCGGCCGTGGATCATCAGCCAGCGCGGGCTCTCGGGCAGGAAACGGCGCAAGTACAGGATGAAGAGGCCCAGCACCGCGCCGCTGCCGAAGGCGATGCGCCATCCCATGTCGGCGCTGAAAAGCTCGGGATCGAGCAGCCACACCGAGACCAGCGCGCCGGCGGCCGCGCCGATCCAGAAGCTGCCGTTGATCGCCAGATCGGTGCGGCCGCGCACGCGCGCGGGAATAAGTTCCTGGATCGCCGAGTTGATCGCGGAATATTCGCCGCCGATGCCCGCGCCCGTCATGAAGCGGAAGAACAGAAAGCTCTCGAAGTTCCACGAGAACGCCGTGAGCGCCGTCGCCACGAGATAGAGGCCGAGCGTGACGTTGAAGAGCTTCTTGCGCCCGAGGCGATCCGTGAGATGGCCGAAGAACAGCGAGCCCAGCACCGCGCCCGCGAGATAGGCGCTGCCGGTGAGGCCCACCTGCTCGGCCGTGAGATGCAGCCGCGGGCTGGTTTGCAGCGCCGCTGCGACCGAGCCCGCCAGCGTTACTTCCAGTCCGTCCAGGATCCAGGTGATGCCCAGCGCCGCCACGACAAGGCGGTGAAAGCGGCTCCAGGGCAGCCGATCGAGCCGCGCGGGAACGTCCGTGAGGGTATGGGGGCTCGCCATGACGTGCCCGAATAACGCCACTCTTTATAAGGTGTTCCCCCGGATGCAGTGGAGGCATGCGCCTGGGCCGGGTGGTGGTGGGTATTTGCCTTCTTTATTATGCGTTTATGACCGACAGCACCTTGGCGGCCCCCGCAGGCACCGCGGCCGCCCCACAAACCAAGACCGTCTCCGCAGGCTCCTCCGTCGACGGCACGACCTTCGCGATCATCCTGTCGCTCTCGTTCTGCCACCTGCTGAACGACATGATGCAGTCGCTGGTGCCGGCGCTCTATCCGATCCTGAAGGAGAACTACGCGCTCTCCTTCGCCCAGGTCGGCTTCATCACGCTCGCCTTCCAGTTCACCGCCTCGATGCTGCAGCCGGTCGTCGGCATGTATACCGACAAGCGCCCGATGCCCTACTCGCTGGTCGTCGGCATGGGTTTCACGCTTGTCGGCCTGCTCTCGCTGTCGATGGCGCATTCCTATCCGGTGATCCTGCTGTCGGCGGCGATGATCGGCATGGGCTCGTCGGTCTTCCATCCCGAGGCCTCGCGCATGGCGCGCCTCGCCGCCGGCGGCCGCTACGGTCTCGCCCAGTCGCTGTTCCAGATCGGCGGCAACATGGGCTCCGCCTGCGGCCCGCTGCTGGCCGCCTTCGTTGTCGTCTCGCAGGGCCAGCACAGTCTCGCCTGGTTCTCCGCCGCCGCGCTCGTGGCGATGATGATCCTGTTCCAGATGGGCAACTGGTATCGCGGGAGACTGGCGACCGGCGCGAGCGCCGGCGCCAAGAAGGCCAAGAAGATCGCCGCACCGCATGGCCTGTCGAAAGGCCGTGTCGCCTTCGCGGTGTTCATCCTGGTCGTGCTGCTGTTCAGCAAGAACGTCTATCAGGCGAGCCTCGGCTCCTATTACACCTTCTACCTCATGGACAAGTTCGGCCTCTCGATCCAGACGGCGCAGTACTTCCTGTTCGCCTTCATGTTCGGCATCGTGGTCGGCACGCTGCTGGGCGGCCTGGTCGGCGATCGCGTGGGCCGCATCCCGGTGATTTGGTTCTCGATCCTGGGCGCGCTGCCCTTCGCACTGCTGTTGCCGCACGCCAACCTGTTCTGGACGGGCGTGCTGGCGGTCGGCGTGGCGATCATCGTGGCTTCCGCGTTCGCCGCGATCCTGGTGTACGCCCAGGAACTGCTGCCCGGCCGTGTCGGCCTGGTGGCCGGCATTTTCTACGGCTTCTCCTTCGGCCTGGGCGGCCTCGGTGCCGCGGGTCTGGGCAAGATCGCCGACTGGACGAGCATCACGACCGTCTACCAAGTCACGCCGTTCCTGCTATGCTTGGGCCTGTTGACGGCTCTCCTGCCGCGCCTGCCCGGAGAGCCGAAGAACGCCCACTAAGAGGGAGGGCTTCATGGACTCTCAGGCAGATCACAAGCGCCGCGTTCTCGACAGCACGCCTGTCTCGCCGTCGCTGTTCGCGCACTTCGTGTTGCGCACGTCGAACCGTACGCCGCTGCGCGACTGGTACCTCAAGGTGCTGAACGCTCGGAAGGTGTTCGAGAACGAGTACATCTCGTTCATCAGCTACGACGACGAGCACCATCGCGTCGCCTTCGTGCAGATCCCCGATCTAGAGAAAGCCTCGGACAAGGCCTGGGGCCTGGCGCACGTGGCCTACACCTTCGCCAACCTCGGCCAGCTTCTCTCGACCTACCGCCGTCTCAAGAACGACGGCATCGTGCCGGTGCGCACCATCAACCATGGCCCCACCGTGTCGATGTACTACAAGGATCCCGACGGCAACCAGGTCGAGCTGCAGGTCGACGCCTTCGACAAGGCAGGCGCCGCCGGCTACTTCCACACCGAGCCGTTCGCCAAGAACCCGATCGGCGTGCTGTTCGACGCCGACAAGATGGTCGCCGACTACGAAGCCGGCGTCCCGGAGTCCGAGCTGCTGCGCCGGCCCTGATGCTCACTCTTTATATGGCGCCGGGCTCGAGCTCGATGGCGGTGCACATCGCGCTGCACGAGGTCGGCCAGCCGTTCGAGCTGAAGCGCATGTCGTTCAACAAGAAGGACATGAAGAGCCCTGAATATCTCGCGCTCAATCCCGAGGGCGCGGTGCCGCTGATGCTGATCGACGGGCGGCCGCTCTCCCAGGTCGCGGCCTGTCTCTTCTATCTCGCCAAGAAGTACCCCGAAGCGAAGCTGCTGCCGGCCAACGATCCCGAGACGGAAGCGCGGGCGATTTCCTGGATGTCGTTCATCGCCTCGGGCATCCATCCCGTTGCCCGTCTCGGCGGCGAGTACGTGAGGAACGCGTGGACGATCGCGGAAAGGAAATTCGGCGACGGAGACTGGGCCCTCGGCCAGTACTCGATCGCCGACATCCACCTGTTCCGGCTGTACTGGCGCATGGTCAACCGCCCCAACCCGGCCACCGGCTTTCCCCGGATGGACGGGCTTCTCGAGCGCATGATGGCGCGCTCCGCCGTGAAGAAGACCCTGGAAGCCGAAGCGGCCCTCGGATACGAGTTGCCGGCTTGAAGAAACCCACCAGCGACGCAGAATCGTACGACCTGACGCGCCGCACGCTGGCGCCGCTGTTCATCATCGGCCTGATGGTGGCGACCTTCATGGTCGTCCAGCCGTTCCTGGCCGCCACCGTGTGGGCGACCACGCTGGTGATCGCGACCTGGCCGCTGATGCTGCACACGCAGAATCTGGTCGGCGGCAAGCGCTGGCTGGCGGTGCTGATCATGACGATCGGCCTGCTGCTGATCGTGCTGCTGCCGCTCTCTTTCGCGATCGTCGCGGTCATCAATCATTCCGACCACATCATCGCCTTGATCGTGGCGCTGCCCGACTTCCGCGTGCCGCCCGCGCCGATGTGGCTGACCGACATCCCGATGGTGGGCGACGTCGCGGCACGCCAGTGGCAAAGCATCGCCGACAGCGGCGTGCGCGATCTCGCACGACAGGTCACGCCCTATGCCGGCACGATCAGCCAGTGGTTCGTCCGCGCCGCGGGCTCGGTGGGCGGACTGTTCATCCACTTGCTCATGACGATCGCCATCGCCGCCGTCCTCTACGCGGGCGGCGAGCGCGCGATGGACTGGTGCGTGCGCTTCGGCCAGCGCCTGGCCGGTCAGCGCGGCGAAGAGATGGTGCGGCTGGCCGGCATGGCGATCCGCAGCGTGGCCCTGGGTGTCGTCGTCACCGCCGTCGCGCAGTGCCTGGTCGCCGGCATCGGCCTGTGGCTCGCGGGCATCCCGCAGGCCGGCGTACTGAGCGCGGTGATCCTGCTGTTGTGCATCGCCCAGCTCGGCCCTCTTCTGGTGATGGTGCCCGCCGCCATCTGGCTGTTCGCCACGTCCGCCACCTGGCCCGGCATCGTCGTGGTGGTGTTCGCCGTCATGGCCGTCACCCTCGACAACCTGCTGCGCCCGTTCCTGATCAAGCGCGGCGCCGACCTGCCGCTGCTGCTGATCCTGGCCGGTGTCATCGGCGGACTGCTGTCGTTCGGCCTGCTCGGCCTGTTCCTGGGCCCCGTCGTGCTGGCCGTCGCGTACACCCTGCTGCAGCACTGGATTTACGATAAAGCCGCCTAGGTGATAAGGTCCGGCCGGATCGAGCGTATGGGGAGAGTGAGATGAAGTTCGGCTGGCTGACGCTCAGTATGTCGCCATCGCCGGAAGAGGATGCGGTCCGCATCGACGATCAGATCGAACAGGTCTGTGTCGCCGAGGCGTTGGGGTTCAGCGACGTCTGGCTGACCGAGCATTATTTCACTGGCGAGAGCGTCTACAACGATTCGCTGATGTTTGCCGCCGCGCTTGCGATGAAGACCAGCCGCATCCGCCTGGGCTTCGCGGTCGTGCAGACGCCGTTCCACCATCCCGTCCGCCTCGTCACCCAGCTCGCCCTGCTCGACAACCTCAGCAAGGGCCGCATCGACGTCGGCCTCGGCAAGGGCACCGTCTACAACGAGTACGAATTCGTGGGCTACGGCCTGCGCAGCGACGACAGCCGCGAGCGCATGGAGGAAGCCGTCGCCATCATCGAGCGCGCCTGGGGCGGCGAGGCCTTCGAATACGAGGGCAAGTTCCACAAGGTGAAGGTGCCGGCGCTGCGGCCCAAGCCGGTGCAGGCCAGGCCGCCGTTGTGGCGCAGCGTGATCTCGCCGGGCTCCTTCACCGAGTGCGGCAAGCTCGGCATTCCCATCCTGACGGCACGGCTCGCCGTACCGAAACTGAAGGAACGCTGGGCGCTCTACGACGCGGGCCTGAAGGCCGGCGGCCACGACGAGGCCACGCGCACCCGCCTCCTCGCGCAGAGTGCGCTGTGGCGCAACGTCTATGTGGCGGAGTCCGACGCGCAGGCCGAGGACGAGCTCGCCCAGCTGCTGATCGGCCAGCGCGAGCACATGATGCACGTGCGCGCCGCCTACAATCCCCCCGACTTCACGCCGGGCGCCGACACGATGAACCCGTGGACCGATCCTTCGGTGAAGGACGATGTGGCGATCCCCTACGTGCTCGAGACAGGCTCGCTCTATGGCTCGCCCAAGCGGGTGCGCGAACAGGTGGCCGAGATCGCTGAAGCGGGCGTCCAGCACCTGCTCTGCCAGACCGGCTTCGGCGCCATGAGCCAGGAGCAGAACCTCGCCTCGATGCGGCGATTCGGCGAGCAAGTGATGCCAGCATTCCGGCAGGAAATGGTGTAGAGTTCCGCCATGGTCCTGGGACTGCCGATCGCCACCTTCAAGCTGATCTACGTGGTCATCAGCCTGTTCGCCATGTTCTCGGGCATGATGGTCGTGCGCGACATGCGCAAGATGCGCCCGCTCGGCGTCTGGAACCCCCTCTTCTTCTTCAGCACAATCGTCACGGCCGCCGCGGGCTTCCTGTTCCCGCCGGGCACCTTCGGCCCGCCGACCACCGTGTGCTGGATCCTGCTGGGCGTGCTCGCGCTGGGCCTCTTCATGCTCTATGCAACGCCGCTGAACGGCGTGTGGCGCTGGACCTATGCGCTGTCGATCATCGCCGGCCTCTACCTCAACGTCTTCATGGGCATCACCCAGGCGTTCGAGCGCATCGAGGTGCTGCACCGCTATGCGCCCAAGGGCACCGAGCCGCCGCTGATCGCCGCGCAGGTGATCGTGCTGCTGGCCTTCCTTTTCGTGGGCTTCATCGCCGCGAGCCGCTTCCGATCGACGGGCCCCTGACCCTCTAGCCCGGCGGCTCCACCACCCAGCTCGACAGCGACCGATGCGCGGCGCGGCACTCCGCGCCGGCTTCGATCGCGCGGTCGATCCAGGCCGCCTGCTCGCGATCGTCGGCGAAAGCGGCAGGCAGCGGCGGCTCATCGGGGCACGGCCGCACCAGCTCGGGCGGTGTCGCGCGGTTGACCAGCACCGGCCGCTCCGCCGCGGGCGCGCAGGCCGTCGAACAGAGCGCGCATAGCAGGACTGCCGGCACAGACAGCGGTGGACGGCTGGGCGGCGATCGAAACTTCTCGGGCATTGGCTTGGTCCTTCAGGAAAATGATTTCGGCGGCGTGCGCGTCCTCGATCTCGCGCGTGCGGGCGACATCGGCGATCTGGGCCTGGCGCACGGCCTGCTGCGCCGCCACCAGGTCGCCCGCACGCGCGGCTTCCTCGGCGGACCAGCCCGCGCGCTCGTAGAGGGCGAACATCGTCGCCAGCGCCGCCGCGATCCACGGCCCCACCTTCCACGCGAACGACAACCAGGCCATCAGGCGTCTCCTTCGAAGAGCGCCCGCTCCTTCGCGCGACGATCGCCTGCATCGTAGGGCGCGTCGGCAGCTCCGTGGGCGGAAGCATTCTGATCGGTGTTGTCCATGCGCGCGAACCTAGGCGCGTTGGCCGGAATCGCGTATTACGGTCGTTACTGGAGCTAAAATGCTGGCCGGCTTGAAACTCTTCGATGTCGCGGCGCGCTATTTTGCTTGCGCGCGAGGGCTCCGCCGGACATTTTCGGGGCCATCTTGAGTATGGTCCCCGCGCTTCCCGCCCCGCTTCCGCGCAACCCCCTCCTCCGCTTCTGGCGCGGCGGCTATCCGCTGTAGGTCTCGTTCTGGCTGATCGGCCTTGGGCTCTACGGCCTGGGCGTCGTGGCGATCCTGGGACTGACGCGCCTGATCTATCGCGACCCTTACGATCCGCAGGTCATCGCGCTCGCGATCTTCGGCACGTGGGCGGTGACGGTGCCCATCCTGTTCTACCAGGCCGTCGGCGTCTGGCGTGCCGCTGTGCGCTCGCGCAAGGACAGGCTCGAAAGTAGATGGCGCTGGCTCTGCGCCCGCCTCGCGCAGCTCTCGGTCCTGGCGGTCATCGTGCTGATGGCCGTGCGCTTCGGCCAGGTCGGCATCCCGCAGGTCGAAGCCGCCTGGCGCATGGCCTACGAGGGCGACCCCGACGTTCCCGCCTTCTCGTTGCGCACCGTGCGCGAGGGCACCGAGCTCGAGGTCACCGGCGGCTTCAAATACGGGCTGACGCTGCAGGCGCGCGCGCTCGCAGCGGCTTCGCCCAACCTCAAGGTCGTTCACCTGTCGAGCGGCGGCGGCCGCATCGGCGAGGCGCTCGAGTTCGTGAAGCTGTTGAAGGAGCGCCATCTCTCGACCTATGTCGGCACGAGTTGCCTGTCGGCCTGCACCATCGCCTTCATCGCGGGGGAGAACCGCTACCTCAAGACGGGCGGCAAGCTCGGTTTCCACCGCGAGTCCTTTGCGGGCTCGGAGGGCGCCACCGTCATGGGCAAGCTGCTGCTCGACGCCGGCATCGAGCGCCCGTTCGTCGACCGGGTCGCGGCCCAGCCCGCCACCGGCATGTGGTATCCCAGCCTGGGCGAACTGCAGGCCGCGCATGTCGTGACGGAAACGGTCCCCGCCCATCGCTTCGCGGCCTCCGGCCTCGGCGCCAACCCCAAACCGGGCGCCTTCGCCCGCGACCTGCACAAGAACGGCATCTTCCGCGCCTTCGAGGACCTCGATCCCTTCGTGTTCGAAAGCCTGGTCGAGGAATATCAGCGCCGCTACGACGCGGGCCAGTCCGAAGGCGACATCCAGGACGGGCTCATGGCGATGGTCGCGCGCCGGATCCGCCAACACATCGCCGGCGCCGACAACCAGGTGCTGATCGACTACGCCAACCTGATGGCCGATCAATACGCCGCGATCGGTGCCAAGGATCCACGCGCCTGCTTCATCCGTCTGACGCAGGGCGGCACGAGCGGCCAGGCGGCGTTCTTCAGCCAGGAGCTGCGCGACCGCGAGACCGTGCTGCAGGAGCGCGCGTTGCGTTCGACCTTCCCGCGCACGCCGGTGCCGCAGGACCTGCTTCAGGCCGACTACGCCGCGATCTTCAAGCAGCTCTCCGACCGCTACAGCCCCGAGGAGCTCGCGCTGTTCGGCCATGCCGACAAGGTGCGCCCGGCGCAGTACGCGACCTACTGCCGCCTCGGCACCGCGATCTTCCGCGGCATCGCAGCGCTGCCGCCGATGCGCGCCGGCGACGTGATGAGCGCGATCTTCACCAGCATGAACGCGACGCCGGCGGGGAAGTAAGGCTCGCGCCCGCCGCCACCGCCGTCTGCGCCTGCGCCTGCGCCTGCGCCAGCATCGAGATGAACTCGACCTGCAGGTGACGGAGGTCAAGCATCGGCGGCGACGGGATGTCGGCGAACAGGCCCTGGCGCTCCATGATGTTGAACACGCGCGTCACCAGCGGATCGAGCAGCTCGGCGTGCAGACGCTCGAGCACCGGCCCCAGCATCAGCATCTTCTCCTCGTGGCGCTCGTCGATCTCGCGCGCCGTGATCTCGCGGCGGTCGCTCTCCGCCATCATCAGGAACAGGTCGGCGTAGAAGGCCTGCTTGATGCGGCCCTGGACCTCGGCGATGTCCTGGCCGAGATGGGAGAGGTCGATGCGCACTTCCATCGCCGGACGGAAGCTCTGCCCGCTGGGATCGGCCACGTAGGTGATGCCGCCCGGCAGCAGGCTCGCGGGCTCGTTGCGCAGCGACGGCGGGCCGACCATCGGCGGCTTCACCTGCTTGTCGATCGCCTCGAGCTTGCGCCGCTGCTGGGACTGGAGCTGCCGCGCATCGCCCAGCGCCGTCCAGCCCGGGCCCCAGCCGTAGGTGTCGGAGCCCGCCACTTCCCAGCGCGGCGCCATGGCCGGGAATTCCTGGTAGCCCGAGACGCGCAGCAGCGCGTTCTCGCCCTGCGTGCCGCGCTCAAACCACACCGAGCGATAGCGCATGTCGGCTGCGACAGTGCCCTGCCACGGGATCGCGTTGTCTCTCGGAATGCGCATATCGGGCGGCTGCGCGTTCGGATTGGGCTCGATCGCGTGCACGATCTCGTACTCGAGGTCGAGCTGGCCCGCGTCGTAGTTGGCGCGGATGCCGGCGCTCACGGCGTCGCGGCCGAAGGTGTCGACGATCTGGCGCACCGTCCACCACAGCGAGCGGTAGAGCGTGTCGACGCTGAGCCGCCGCGAGCTCGCGAGCCAATACTCGCCGACCGTGAGCGTGTAGCCGCGCACCACGTCCTCGTCGTCCTCGTCGATCCAGAGAGCGGCCGTGCCGAAGGTGCCGAGCTCGCCGTAGAGCGTGTGCAGGCAGTTGTAGAGGTTCGACCTGGCGAAAACGTGCAGCATGCGGCGCTGCACCTCGTCGAGCCAGAAGCGCACGGCCGCGTCCTGGTTGGCGGCGTCCGAGCCCAGGCGCAGGCGAAACCACGGACGCGCCGGCGAGCTGATGCCCGCCATCATGCCCGAGGCCATCACGCGCGCGGCGAGCAGCGGCGTGTTGTCGACCAGGCGGCGGTCCTTTCGTTGTCCGCGCGAGGCCTGGTCACTGGTGCCGGTGAGGAATCGGCCGCGGCGCGGCGCGAAGTGCGACGCGAGCTCGCGCCACGTCGTCCAGTAGGAGCTGCGGTCGCGGTCCAGGGCGCCCAGCCGGTTGGTGAAATAGGTACGGAGCCAAGAGTCGTTCTGCCGGGTCATGGTCATTGCCCCAGCAGGGTCTTCAGCGTGGTCTGGGCGGGCGCGGTGACGCCCTGCCCGCCCGTGGCGATCGTGCCGCCGACACCGCCGGCGGCGGCGAGACGCGCTTGCGTCTGCCGGGCGGCAGTCTCCGCGGCCTGATCGACCGGCGTTGGCGGCGGCGGCGGGGCCGCCGGCAGTGGGGGGACATAGGGTGCGGATGGAGGTGATGAAAATATTCCCATGCGCGCGAACCTAGGCGCGTCGGGCGGAATCGCGCATTACGGTCGTTACTGGAGCCATATCGTTGGCCCGCTTGAAACGGATCGATCCGGCACGGGCGGTTTTCGACCTCCGGCGAGGGCTCGGCAGGATAAAATCTGGCGCCCGCGACGTATCCCCGCCGGGTCTTTTCCCCGACAACAGTCCCTCGGGACCGGAGAGGAAGACCGATGCATCTCGTGCAAGTGCTGCTGCCGATCTACGACAACGACGGCGAGCCGTTCGCGCCCGCGCTCTACGCCAACGTCAAGACCGTCTTCACCGGGAAATTCGGCGGCGTGACCGCCTACGTCACCGCGCCGGCCGAAGGCGCCTGGCGCGGCCCGTCAGGCGATCCGCATCACGACCAGATCGTCATCTACGAGGTGATGACCGCGCATCTCGACAGGGCGTGGTGGCGGAAAATGCGAGGCGAACTCGCCCGCACCTTCCGGCAGGAGCAGCTCGTCATCCGCACCAATCCCATCGAGATCCTGTAATCCCCGCCGAGTGTGGGAACTGCCACAGAACGCGCCGGACGAACCTGCTCAGATCGGACAGCTGCACGATCACAGGAGGCGAGGATGGTTAGCGACATGCCGAACCGGACTGCAACTGCGACCGCCAAGTACCCGGCCTTCGATTGGCCGGCGCGCAACAGGCCAACACCGGAGGCGAAAGCCTTTTTCTCGAAAGACTTCTGGGCTGTCGCCGCGTTCGGAGTGTTGGGTTTGATGGTCTCGCTGGGACTCGCGTACGCCACATTGGCAAGCGGCATCGATCTCACCGTCGGCTCCGTGCCGATCGACATGCCGATGCAGGTGCCGGTCGGCAATTGAACCAAGGCCCGCAGGAGGCCGACAGACTAGCGTCAGTCATCCTCGTGTAAGTCAGCAAATCGTCAGCGTGTTTTTGTTGAAGCACGCCAGGGCCGCGCCCAGATTCGATTCATCGATCGAATGAATCGATCGGGAAGGAGCTCACCATGAGAAACCAGATCGCAAGTCTCGCTGCCCTGCTCGTGTACGCCCTGCCGTTCGGCGCCGCACACGCGCAGTCCGCAGACGCCGCGTACTGCCAGGCCCTGACCGACAGGTACACGACCTACGTGGCCGACCAGAACGAGCATCGTCCGGCGCCGGCCAACGTCGGCGTGACCGCCGCGATCGCCCAGTGCAAGGCGGGCGACACCGCCGGCGGCATCCCGGCGCTGGAGAAGGCGCTGACCAACGCCGGCGTCGCGCTGCCGCCCCGCGGCTGAACGCGCCCGAAAAACACGCATGACTGACCAGGCGGTGGATCGCAGGATCCGCCGCCTGTGTCGTTTCAGATGGCCTTACTTGAGAGAGGCGACGTTGATCGAGTCGCCGGTGGCCGACTTCAGCCCGACGACGAGGCGGCCGCCCGACGGCGCGATCGTGAAGTGGCTGCCGCCCGAGAAGCAGGGCTGGCCATCGACGGTGTAGATGTCGGCCACGACATAATGCTTGCCGTTGTAGTCGAGCTCGCGGCCGACGGCAGGGCCGACGCCCTGGTCGAAACCGAGCACGGTCGATTCGAGATGGAAGTCGGCGGCGATGTCGCGCGGACCCGGCGGATTGGCGCTCTTCTGCTTGCCCTCGAGCGGCTTGGGAGCGGGCGTGCCGAGCGGCGGGCTGGGCTCCTGGGCAGCGGCGATTCCCGGAAACGCGGACACGGCAACCGACGCGGCCAGCGCCAGAGCGCCGAAGCCGTTGATCGTTGCCTTGAGAGAGTGTCTGCGCGTCATCTGCATTCTTATAACAGGCCTTTTGGGGAAAAGGTCATGTTTGCGTGCTCAATGCGGCTAAATGATCCTAATATTGTGAGGTATCTGCAGTATTTGGCGCTTCGACTGCAATTTATAGGGCCATTTCCTCAGCGATTGGCCACGGTGACCAGCTCCAGGAGGGCCCGCGCGTCGAACGCGAAGGTCAGCCATCCGCCTGGCGAGCCCGCGCCCAGGGTGTAACTGATGACCGAGCTGCCGTGGAGGCGCGACGCATAGGGCTCCCGATCGGTCGACGGCGGAACATAGGGCACCTCCGTCCACGCCTTGCCGAAGGCCGCTTCGATGTCGTCGAAACTGCGCTTGGGGATCACGAAGGAAAGACGCAAATTGCCTTCGGGCGCGGCGTTCTCCGGCGCGGACAGGGTGAAATCGAGCCGCATGTTCTCGCGCACGCTGCCGCGCACACGCACCCCGTCCGACAGGACGCCGAAACCCGACACCGTGCCGGAGCGCCGGACGCCCGCGGCCGGGGTGCCATACTCGACATGGGTCGCGGCGAAGGCGCGCCTGAGATTGGCCTCGGCATAGAAGGCCTCGTCGAGCAGAAGCCGCTCTTCGGCGGCGCGCTTCATGTTCATCAGGAACGCGGTCAGGGTGCGGGGCGTCTCGAAGGCCGCGGGCGTCGCGCGGGCGGAAGCAGCGACGACGGCGGAAGCGGCAGCGAGCAAGAACGGACGGCGGCCGAAGCGCATGGCCCGCAGTGTAGAGCCGCGCTACGATCCCGGCAAAGAAACAAGGCTGGGGAACGACCAATGCAGATCCGGCAGATGACCGATCACACGGGCGCGGAAGTGACCGGCATCGATCTTTCCCGTCCCGTCGATGCCGCGACGAAAGCCGCGCTCAACCGCGCCTTCGTCGAGCATCATGTGCTGGCCATCCGCGACCAGCGGCTCGAGCCCAGGCAGGTGCTGGGCGCCGTCGAGCTGTTCGGCCCGGTGTTCCATCAGCACAACACGAAGTTCGCCCTGCCCGACTGCCCGCAGATCCACTACCTCTCGAACCAGGACAAATTCCCCGACGGCAAGCGCTACATCCCGGGCGAGGGCTGGCACACCGATCATTCCAACGATGCCAGGCCGCCCAAGGCCACGGCGCTGCACGCCGTCACGCTGCCCAGCACCGGCGGCGACACGCAGTTCGCCAACATGGCCGCGGCCTATGCGGCGCTCTCCCCCGCGATGCGCGCGCGGATCGACGGGCTGGTGGCGATCCACGTCTATCAGAGCAGCCACAGCGCGCGGAAGCTGATGAGCCTCAGCGACGCCGCCAAGGAGCGCGTGCCCAACGCGGTGCTGCATCCGATCGCGCGCACGCATCCCGAGAGCGGCGCCAAGTCGATCTACATCAACCCGATCCGCATCGAGGGCATCCTGGGCCTCGACCACAAGGAGGCGCTGCCGCTGCTGCACGAACTGCTCGAGCACGCGACCGAGGAACGCTTCCAGTATCGCCACGTCTGGAAGCCGGGCGATCTCGTGCTGTGGGACAACCGCTGCCTGCTGCACAAGGCCAACGGCGACTACGACATGAACGAGACGCGCTATCTCTACCGCGTGATGCTGCAGGGCGACGTGCCGCGGTAGAGCGCGACGATCGAGGCCGGCGGAGAGGGAGCGCGTTGCCGCGTCCCTCCCTGGCTCCCGGCGCTTGCTTCCTGCCTAGCGGCCGATCTGGCGGCTGACCCGGTTTTCCTGGCGATTCAGGATGCGCTGGTCGGCGCGGGTGATGTGACCGCCATCGCGCGCGGCCATGCGACGCTCCTCGTTGCGGATGTAACGATCCTCGCGATGCAGCTGGTGCGCCTGACGGGCACTGATCTCGCCCTCGCGACGCTCCTGGTCGATGCGATGGTTCAGATTGCGCAGTCGGTCGTTCACTTCCTCGCGGCGCGGGTGCGCGGCTTCCCACGGTGTATCGGCGAAAGCGGTGCCGCCGGAAGCGGCAAGCAGGGTGGCGGCGAAGGCGACGGTGGCGAACTTCGTCAGTCTGCTGGAAAACATCGGTCGGTCCTTTCGAATTTCGAGGGCGAGTGCGGTCGGCACTCCCTCTTGAAATACGCAGGCAGGCCGGCTTCATCCCTTGCCGTCCTGAAAATTCCGGGCGCCTCCCGCTTACGGCCCGCTGACATGCGCCAACCCCGCGCAACGGCGACATCGGTCGCCCGTTGCTACTGGCAGGAGGAACCACCATGGCCACCGACAAGAGCACATCCGATCTCCCGCCCGAAAAAGAGTACGAGCGCCTCAACCCGGGCGGCGGCCCTCCGGGCCAGCAGGAGGAACGCGGCAAGCCCAATCCAAAGGTGACGCGCGACGACGGCGGCGCGGGCATTCCGGGAAGCCAGAACGAGGATCTCAAGGGTCCCAAACCTGGGCGCGGCCCGAAGGGGGCGAACACCTGAGGCTGGCGCTTCGACGGGGACGTTTGATCTCCATCAAGGACCAACGGGCGGCGGTCCTGATAATAGAGTGATGGCAAGGACTTTCATTTATCGATGTCCGGTCACCGGCACCAACGTGCAGGATCATGCGGAGACTGACGAGGGACCGATCGATCTCCACCTGTTCAAGCCGGTGCGCTGCATGGCATGCGGTCGGCTGCACCTGGTCAATCCGTATTGCGGGCAATTGCTGGCGACTCGAACCGCTCCAAGCGGCCCTGACCTGTCCGCTTGATTTCGCGTAGCCTTGCACCGATAGAACCCGGACCGGGAGGAACACTTATGAGGACGCTTCAAATCAGTCTCGGTGCTGTCGTCCTCCTGTCATCCGCCGTGTTCGCCCTTGCAACGGGCGGTGCCGTTGCTCAGCAGGCGGCCCCGACGGACAAGATGCCGATGGATCACCAGAAGATGATGCAGATGCACGGTCAGGCCGGCATGGACGGCGCGTCCACGCCCACCTCGCCCGGCCAGGACGCCTTCGGCGCCGTGCAGGAGATCGTCCGCCTTCTGGAGGCCGATCCCAAGACCGATTGGTCGAAGGTCAACCTCGAAGCCC
This sequence comes from Enhydrobacter aerosaccus, assembly GCA_903915535.1. Taxonomy (GTDB): domain Bacteria; phylum Pseudomonadota; class Alphaproteobacteria; order Reyranellales; family Reyranellaceae; genus Reyranella; species Reyranella aerosaccus_C. The sequence continues at coordinate 19,062 of CAIWTJ010000010.1, read as the reverse complement.
TGCGCCAGCATCTGATCGACATGAACGAAGTCACCTTGAAGGCTGACGCGGTGGCAACGCCGGTCGATGGCGGCGTCGAGATCGCCATCAGCGGAAGCGGCCGTACCTTGGCCGCCATCCAGCGCATGGTCCCGGCCTGGGCCGCGACGATGAACGGCTACAAGGGCTGGATCACCAAGGTGGTGGCGCTGCCCACCGGCGATCTGCTCACCGTCACGGCGGCCGATCCCAGGGAAGTGGCGCACGTCCGAGGCCTGGGCTTCATCGGCTTGATGGCAAGCGGAGCCCATCACCAGCCGCACCACCTCGCGATGGCCAAAGGCGAATTCGATCCAGCGGGCCACCACCACCCTTAATCGCACGGTAGACGCGCCGGGCCCGTCAAACGCCCGCAAAAATGGCGGTTTGAACGGGCTGGCGAATCGCGGCCGACAGGGCTAGAAGATCGCCGATACGGGGACAGCGGAGAGCGGTCAGATGTCGGTTCAGTACTTTGCCAAGGTCAAGTCGCCGGAAGAACACGAAGCCTTCCAGAAGCTCGTGAAATACTACCCGAGCTGCTCGTACGAGGACTGGAAGTTCCGCGAGCAGAAGAAGATGGCCGACTGGAAGGCCCGCCGTCACGCCATCAAGATGGTCGACATCTCGCCCGCCGAGTTCGAGGCCTATTGCAAGAAGAACAACAAGCCTGCCGACCTCACGACCTTCCTGAAGGCGCTGACGGACAAAGCGTTTTGAAGCTTCGCTTCAAAAGCGCGTAAGCATTTTGAAACGCCTGTCTATTTCTTCTCCGGATTGAGCACGGCGTCGCGGTCGAACAGAAAAAGCCGCCCGCATTGGCGGGGAGCGTGCCTGAAGGCCTTGGTCAGTCCCGTCGGCCCCTGGATGGCAAGATCGTAGCGATCGGGATCCTCCAGCGAGAAGCTGACGTGGCACTGCAACGTGTAGGAACCCGAGATGTACCCGGTGACCTCGAACACGGGGCCGACGATCTCGGGAAGAGCGACACCCAGCTGCCGGAGATCGCGGTAGACCGCTTCGACCTGCCGGTCGGTGCGAGCGGCGAGCGCCGTCCCGATTTCCTTGATGAGCACCGACCCCTGCAAGCCAAAGGATTCGCTGTTCTCCTGCACATGCCTCAGCAAGTGGCGCCGTGCCTGCATGGCCGTCATCTCGCGGGCCTTCGAGGCATCGACCGGGCTGAAGTCGCCGGTCGCGTGATTGCAGATGTTGGCGGCCATCTCGGCGTACGTGATCGCGGGACGCCCGATGCCCGCCGCGCACGACGCCAGATCGACGAACTCCCCGTCGCGATCGACATATTCCCAGACTTCCGCAGGCCGTCCGAGCAGCCGCGCGATGAAGGCCGGATCGATCGCCATCGCCGCCGCGTAGCGCACGAGAAGTGAAGAGCCGCCGCGCGCAAGACTGAATCCGATGACCAGCCCCGACGTGACGTCGGTCGCCGCCGACAGGCTTTTGCTGTTGGGGTTGATGTTGAAACTGTGGAAGGCCACCTGCCCGCCTATTTCGACGGTGCGGTCGGGAATTGAATTGGGCGGCAGATGACTGGCCGTCCCGCCGAGAAAGGCCAGGGCGCAGGCGGAGAAGCAGAGATCGCCGGCACGCACCAGCGTGGCCACGTCGAACTCCTTGAAGAGATAGCCCATGTTGAGGCCGGCATAGATATCGCCGCCATTGCTGCTGAGCTCGGCAACGATCCGCACCGGCGCTCCACCATGGCCCGCCGCACCGGCGATGCGCATGAGGATGGCGCGCAGGCGCTCGGGATCGCCGTCTTCGAGGGCGCCGGTGATACGGATCGTGATCCGGACGGCACCCGCGTTCGATCCACCCTCCACCTCGCGCTTTGCGGAGGATCCCCCGTCCACGACAAATGATGCCGCCGCCACCGCGGAACTCGCCACCGCACCTATCAGTGCAGCGACCGCAAACGCGATGGCGTGGTGCCAAATCACGACCGACAGCCTCCCCTTTTGGTAGCAAGCCTGTCGTATTTCTCGCACAATCAACGGGCCGGCGCTTGATGCAGATCAACAATCCGACCGCGCAACTCTCCTACTCTATCGGAATGCATATCAAACGAGCGAAGAACGCACACTACGCCACCGGCGACAGGCGCCTGTGGCTCTATGTGGTGTTCCCACTCGCGAGCCAGGCTTTCGTCATATTCGGACTGTTTGGCGCCTACATGGTCGCGGCGCGGCCCGGCAGCTCCCTCGCCGAAGGACTCGGTCAGACGTTGAGCTATCTGGTGTCGCCCTGGATGCTCGCGACCGAGGCGATTGCGATCGGGTTTCTTGCCTTCGGCTATGTTTTCCTGAAGTCCTCGCCATGGAAGGCGGGCGATGCAAGTACGGCCGAAAACGTGCTGCGGCGGCAGCGACTGCGCTTGCTGCTGGCACAGGCCCTGTTCGCACTGGCGCTGATGGCGACCGGCGGCTTCTACGCGATGGACCTCGTGCGCGAGACGCATCGTGAATCGCTCGTGCAGATGCAAACGCTCGCCCGAGTGAAGGCCGATCTGATCGACAACTGGCTTTATCAGCGCTCGATCGACACAGAACTGGTCGCGGCATCCCTGCAGCAGTTTCCGCTGGAGCGATGGTCGGCCGATCCCGAAGTGCCGCAGATCGTCAGCGTTCTGATGTCGGAATTTCTCGCAGGCCGCCGCGACCGGGTCTCGTTCGCGTTGCTGTCGCCGGATGGCAAGATGCTGGCCAGCCGCGGCCAGCTTCCCCCAACCGATGTCATTGCCCGGACCTTGCAGGCGACTTCTCCGGCAAAAGGCCTGCAGATCGTCGCGAACGGCCCGACCCGCAGCGAGCCCCGGACATCGACCGTTTTATTTGCGGTCCCGATCAAACAAGCCGGCGGCACCGCGCCCATCGCCGTTCTCGCCCTTACCTTGGACCCCGTCATCGACCTCTTGAGTCAGGTACAGGCCTGGCCTGTTGCGAACACAAGCGGTCAGATCGTGGTGGTGAGGCGCATCGACGATGACCTGCTCCTCGTCACGCCCACGACCTCGACGAATTCCACGGGACCGGACGTGAACGCGCCGGACATTGCGGCATCGCAGGAGCTGCGGGCGGCGATCCTGCAGGCCGACGGCGCGCACGAAAGCCGTGACTATCGCGGCGTCGAGGTCATCGCTGCATCCGCACGCGTCCGCGGCATCGACGACTGGTGCGTCGTCGCCAAGATCGATCGCGACGCGGTGATGGCCGGCGTGCACCGCAGGATCGAGACGCTCGCCCTGATCGTGGGTGGAGCGATTCTCCTGGTCGCGATGATCGGCGGCCTTCTCTGGCAGGGGCAGCGGGCCGGCATCCTGTCGTTTCGCGAGCAGCATCAGGCAGAGCTTTCCGCCGTCACCCGGCACTATGAAAGCATGGCCTCGTCGGTACGCGACCCGTCCTTTCTCACCGACGCGCAGGGCAACTTCCTCGAGGCCAATGCCGCGGCGATCAGGCAGTACGGCTACAGCCTCGAGGAATTTCGGCAGATGAAGGCCATCGACCTTCGGGCGCCGGAGCATCGCGTGACCTTCGAGCAACAATGGTCGCCATCGCCGCAGGTGCCGGGGCGCGTCTATGAGACGGTTCACCGCCGCAAAGACGGCACGACCCTCCCTGTCGAAGTCTCCAACAACGCTTTTGAAATCCACGGCACGGCCTACACCCAGGCCTTCATTCGCGACCTCAGCGAACGCAGGTCGCTGGAAATGCAGGTCGCGCGCCTGTCGCGCGTACAGCAGGCGCTCTTCAACGCCGGCGGCGTTCTGCTCAGGGCGCAAAGCGAGGCACAGCTGTTCCGCGACATGTGCCGGATCCTGGTTCAGGACGGCGGTTATCGTCTGGCCACCGTTGGCAAGCCCAATCACGACGACGACAAGACCATCCGTTTCGTGACGGCCGCCGGCGCCGCCACCGGCTATCTCGACGAAATACGGGTCTCCTGGGGCAGAGACGCCCGCGGCGCCGGGCCGACGGGCACGGCAATTCGCGAAGGCATCCCCCAGGTGAACCAGGACTTCACCCACAACCCGAAAGTCGCGCCGTGGCGAGAGGCGGCCTTGAAGTGGAACATACAGGCAAGCTTCAGCCTGCCCCTGCGGTGCGGCGGCCCCGTCATCGGCGCATTGACGATCTATGCCGAGCAACCCAACGCCTTCGACGCCGAGGAGGCGGCCCTGCTGACGCGCTTTGCCGAGAACATCGGCTACGGGCTCGAGAAGCTGAGGAACGAGAAGAACGCCGATGCGCGCGCAATCGGCTAGGTGCATTTGAAACACTTGCGCAATCGTTGACACACTTGCGCGATGGCGCTGCCGGCCTCCGTGCGTAGGATGCGATCCTCCGAAACCGCACGAGGAAGGACGTTCCAATGCTCTCCATGTTCCGCAAGTTGAAGACCACCGCCGAGGCCGCGCCCCTGCACTACGCCATTGTCGGTACCGCCATCGCCGTCGCCCTGTTCGTCGCCCTGAAGCGCGTTCTCTAGGCGTCCTCCAGCGGATCGTACTCCGTAATACAGAACCGCCGGACGTTGCCGCCATATCCCATGCCCGCGCGCGTCGCGGGTTGGGCGAAGGTGAGGGCGAAGGCGTCGGCGTCGTCGGGTGAATATCCCAGCCGCGCCTTGATCTGGTCCTTGGGCTCGAGCAGCAGGCGGTCGCCTCGGAAGCCGTAGGTGGTCTGGCTCAGTGCCGCGATCAGCTCGGGAATGTCGGGCAGCGCGCCGCCCTGCTTGATCCACTCGATCGCCTCGAAATACATCTCGGTGCGCTTGTTGTCGTAGCGCGGATCGCTCGGCTTGCTCGCGAAGCCGACGCCGACCGGCTGGCGGCCGATGCGGCGCAGATTGTCGATCCACGACGCGCCCCAGCCGCCGGTGTCGTCGATGAACACCGCGTCGGCGCCCCAGTCGGTCCATTTGCGCGCCACCACGCCCGCGCCCTGCGTGCCGTCGATGTTGCGGTACTTGAGCGGCGGATGCGCGACCAGCCCCTGGCGCGGGAAGATCACCGAGGCGTCGTCGCCGAAGCGCGCGACGTCGACGCCGAGTACACGCGCGAAGGACGCGACATCCTCGGCGCGATAGGAACGCCGCGTCGCCTCGCGGCACTCGTCGGGCCCGATCAGCGTGTTGAGCGAGCCCGGCGGGAACTTGCCGAACACGTTCACCAGCACCCACGGATTGTCGGCGCCGTATTTCTGGATCTGCTCGCGCGCCCATTCCGGCTTCACGCGCGTCGAGCGCTTGGGATCGTCGGGATCGGCGGTGATCTCGGTGATGTGCCACAGCGCGCGCTCGGTGGTGCAGGCGCGCCACAGCGGGCCTTCCAGATGCGTGGGATTGCCCGCCTGCACGATGTGGCCCTCCTTGCACGAGGAGAGGGCAGCCTCCGCGCTCGCCATCACCGCGTCGGGAATGCCGCCCGCCTCGTCGAGAATGAACAGCACGTGGTCGGCGTGCAGCCCCGCCAGCGTGGCGCCCTGCTGCGCCCGATCGGCGGTCTTCGACCACGAACGCGCCGACATCCACCAGGTCTCGGGCCGCTCGCGCTTGAAGATGCGCGACTTCGTCCACTCGAACTCGGCCTTGAGGAGCGGCGACTTCTGCTGCCACTTGGCCATCTCCGACCACAGATTGTCCGCGAGATTCTCGGCCGTGACGGAAACCGCGGCGACCTTGGGCTCGATCCGCGTGAGCAGAAAATTCCACGCGAGCCAGGCCTCGACCGCGGTCTTGCCCGGCCCCTTGCAGGCTTTCATCGCCAGGCGCTGTTGGCGCGGGAAGGCTTCGAGCACGCCCACCTGCCAGGGATCGGGTACGACGCCGAACAGCTCGCGCACGAACTGCACGGGATGGTTCTTCCAGCGGATGAGATTGTTGCCGGCGGCGAGGTCAACCGCGCTCATGGCACGGGTTCGCGGTTTGTGTTCCGCTCCTCCAGGCTGCGGATCGATCTTGCCCGCAGTTTCTCGCGGGTTACCCTTTGGTCCGGATCAAAGACGTTGCGAACGTTCCATTGACCGGGATTGTAATTGAAGCCGAAGGCGCCGTAGTCCTTGTAGTTCCCATCCCATTTGCCGCTCTGCGCTTCCAGACCCAGATGGGCGATCAGGTTGCGCGCGAAGTTGTTGCTGTTCTGCTCGTCGAAGCGATAGACGACCGGCTCCCGGTTGATCTCCAGCGCCTTGTCCTTGGCGCTTTTCCAATGATTTGCAACGATATCATCGTAACTGCCTTTCGCGAGGACGACGTTCTTGTTGGTCGGTGCATTGCCCCAATGCTCGCCATATCTCGTATTTATGGCGACGAGATCATTGCCGTCGCCAATGGCAACAGTGCCGTATCCGCCCTTCACTTTCGTCCCATCGCGCGCGGTGACCGTCTTTTCCCGATCGAGATTGGCACCGTGAATCTCTTCGACATCGTCGGCCGCGGTGCTTGCGGCGGGAACGAATTGAAGGGCCAGGTAGTTGTGTTCGGTGCCGCCGACAACCGGGAGGCTCTTGCGCGCAAGTTGCCATTCGCCGGGCCGCCCGTAGTCGGGTGGCAATTCCGGGGACTTCAATCTCAGGCGTTCAATGTCTTCATTGATCGGCAAATCTTCATCGTCGTTCACGGCTTTCTCCATCGTTCCCTGTCATGGGGCTCGATGATCTATCTAGGCCATGTCCTGAAAATCGACGATTACGGTCGTTACTGACGGTCTAATGGCGGATTTGCTGGCATTTTCGCGAGCTGCGCCTTCGCATTTTCATCGTCGCAGCCGCTCCCGCGGGGTGCCGCCATCTTTTTCAGGAGCCGGATGGCCTCGGCTTGCTCGCGCGGCACGCCGGGCGCGCCGTCCCGGGAGAGCTGTGCCAGGCCGACGACGATACGGACATGCCGGCAATGGTTCGAGCCCATCTCCCGCGCTGCCACGGCGCGCAGGGCAGCGATCGCCACCGCGTCGCCGTCGGCGATCTGTCCCCGATGCGCGAGATAGCAGGCCGCGAGATAGACCTGCGCAGGCTCGTAATCCTGCTGCGCGGCGAGTGACAGCAGGCGCGCGGCCTCGGCGTCGTCGCGTGCCACGCCCCGTCCCGTGGCGACGAGCACCGCGAGATTGGTGAGGGCCGGCGGATAGCCCTGCGCCGCGGCGAGACGATAGAGGCGCAACGCCTCATCTTCCCGTACCGCAAAGCCATTCTCGCCGCGCTCATAGAAATGCCCCAGCGCCGTCTGCGCACCCGCCTCGCCAGCGTCGGCTGCCCGGCGCACGACATCCGGGAGCGTCTTCGTGTAGGAGACGTAGTATGGGCGGGGTGGCATGCCGTTCGGATCGGCCTTGCAGCCCGCAACGGCGAGCACGACAAGCAGAATGGTCCGGCGCCACGTCATCGTCTGTCGCCAGCGAGGAATGCGCTTGCGTAGCGGCTGCCGCGGCGGAGGGCTTCCTGGTAGTAACCGACTGCCTGCTCGCGATTCTTCTCGAGACCGCCCAGCCCGTGTTCCACCATATATCCGTAGAAGGCCATGCCGTCGGCATTGCCCTGGTCCATCGCACGCTTGAACCAGCGCACGGCCTCGGCGTCGTCGCGGCAGACTCCGGGGAGCGTCTGAATTCCTCTGCTCTCGTGACACCGCACACCGGCATTGATCTGCGCCAAGGCATCTCCGCGCTCGGCAGCGGCGCGGTTTACGCGATCGCCCTCGGCGCGCCAGCGCATTGCCTCGTCATAGTCACCCGTGATCGACTGCCGCAGCAGCTCGGCATACTCGACCATGGAGCGCGGATCGCCGGTGTCGGCCTGCCGGCGTATCAAAGACCTGACGGCAGCGTCGTCCGGCGCGGTCGTCAGGTAGGCGTAGCCTCCGACATCGGCCGGCGAGGTGCTCTGCGCCAGTGCGGCGCACGAGAGGCTCGCCGCGGCGATCGAGAGAAGGCGTGCAAGTCGACGCACGCTATTTGCAATCCAAGGGCGGATTTGCCGGCATTTTTTTGAGCCGTTCGCGCGCCACGGCCGTGAAGATGCGGTCATTCGTGCGAAACTTGTCGCGCATCTCGCGGTGGCGAGCGATCCCAACACGACAATCAGGCCCGGGCACACGGCGCGTTTCATGCAAGCACTACTACGCCGACAAGCTGCATGATTGAAGCAACCTTCAGTTGAATTTTCGCCGCCGCAGCCGTGTCTGCACACGCGTCGGCATCGGCAGGTCGAGCTGGCGCGCGAAGGCGGAGCGGTCCTCGATCAGGCGCGCGCCCTTGCCGGCGTTGCAATCGCGGCAGGCGGTCACGAGATTTTCCAGCTCGTTCTTGCCGCCCTGCGCCACCGGATGGACATGGTCGATGTGCAGCACCACGCCGGGCGGCCGGGCGCCGCAATAGCGGCAGGTCGAGTTGTCGCGCTTCAGGATCTCGAAGCGCAGGCTCTTCGCAAGGGTTCGTCTTTTGAACATGTGCGCCAGCATAGGAGCGCCGGCGAAAATCGACGATTACGGTCGTTACTGACGAAAAAATGCCCGGATTTGTTGGCTTTTCAGCGCGTCAGGCTGACGGTGCAGGTGCGATTTCCCTGCGATTCTTCGCCCGTGCCGGTGATCGTGCCGCCCTCGAAGCGCGCGTTCAGCGAGGTGGTGATCTGGGTGCCGGCGTTCTTGCCGTTCCCGGCGACGAACGTGCGCTGGAACACCGCCGTGGCGCCCGTGATCGTCACGGCGAGCGAATGATTGCCGGGCTGGGCCGGGCTGGCGATGTTGATCGTGTGAACGCCGCGGCCGCCCTGCACCGTCATGCGCACCGGCATCGTGAAGGGCGAGCCGACCTTGTTGGCGCCGCACTGATACGTCCCGGTCCACACACCGTCGGGCGATCCCGCCACGACCGGCGGCGACACCTGCCGCGGCGGCCCCGGCGAGACGGCGGCGCTCTGCGGCGACTGCGTGGTCGTCGCGGCCGCGGCCTTCTTCTGATCGTCGTCGAACTTGGCGATGGCGGCGGCACCCGCCTTCACCAGCTCCTGATACTGCGGTCCGGTCAGATAGCCGGTGTCGGGCCAGCCGTGGGTCTTCTGCCACTCCGCGATCATGTCGTGGGTGTGCGGCGAGAACACGCCGTCGGTACGGTTGGTTGCGAAGCCCAGCGACGTGAGCGCGACCTGGGCATGCTGGCGGTCGAGCAGGGTGAGGCCGAGCCTGGCCTCCGCTTCCGCCGCCTTCGTCCGGTCGGCCTCGAGCGCCTTCTGCCGCGCGGCGGCGTCGGCGGCGGCCCGGGCGGCCGCTTCGTCGGCCAGGCGTTTGCGCTCGGCTTCCTAGGCCATCAGTTTCTGGCGCGCTTCGGCGGCGGCCTGGCGCTTGATCTCCTCGTCGTGCGCTTCCTGGTCGCGCCTGATCTTGTCCGCGCGCAGCCGGTCGAGCTCTTCCTGCTGCTGCGTGGCCCTCGCCTGCGCCGCCACGTCGACCGGCGGCGGCCGAGTCGCGTAACGATAGCCGCCCGCCGCCGCAAAGATCAGCAGCACCGCCGCGGCAAGCCACCGCCGCCGCGTGCGCTTGTTGCCCTCGGGCGCGGGCGGAGCGGGCGCTGGCGTCGGCGAAATCGAGGGCGGCGCAATCGAGGGCGGCGCAATCGAGGGCGGCGAAATCGTCGGCGGCGCAACGGTTGGCGTGATGGTCGGCGCGATCGTCGGCTGGCGCACCACAACCGTGGCATTCGGATCGGCCTGTCGCGTCATCGCAAAAGTGGCTTGCGCATCGGCCATCGAGGTCTGTCCCAGGATCGGCCGCCAGCCCGCGATCGACTGCGGCCGGTCGCTGGCGCGCACGGCGAGGCCCGCATCGAGGCCGACCAGCAGTCCGGGCAGGAAGCCAGGCGGCTGCAGCTGGCCGAGCGGCCGGTACTCGTCGTCGAGCATGCGGTCGAAGGCGCTGGGCGGCGTGCTGCCGGTGATCGCGTGATAGAGCGTGGCCGAGAGGCCGTAGATATCCGTCCACGGTCCCTGCTTGGCCGAGGTCATCTGCTCGGCCGCGGCATAGCCCGGCGTGAAGATCGCCGTCATCGCCTGCGAGCGGCCGGCCATCGCCGCGCGCGAGGCGCCGAAATCGATCAGCGTGGGATTGCCTTGCGCGTCGAGCAGGATGTTGGCGGGCTTGATGTCGCGGTGCAGGAAGCCGGTGGCATGCACCTGTTCCAGCCCGTCGAGCAGCGGCCACAGGATGCGGTCGAGCTCGGCCGGCGTGAGCGGGCCGGTCCTCAGCCGCTCCTCGAGCGTGTGGCCGGGCACCAGCTCCATCACGATATAGGCGGTGCCGTTGGTCTCGAGGAAATCGAAGACATTGACGATCGCGGGCGCGCGCTGGAGCGTGGCGAGCGTGCGGCCCTCGTCGACGAAGCGCTGGCGGCCCCAGGCGAAATCCTCCGCCACCTTGGTCGAGCGCGGCAGCACGGTGGCGCCGTCCTGGCGGATCGCCAGCGCCGACGGCAGGTATTCCTTGATCGCGACCTCGCGGTGAAGCTGGTCGTCGTGCGCGCGATAGGTGATGCCGAACCCGCCCTGGCCCAGGATCGACACGATCTGATAGCGGCCGATCATCTGGCCGGGCGCCAGCGCGGCGAAGTCGGTGTCGCCGACGGCAGGCGTCGCGGTGGAATTCGTCACGTCAGCCAAAGTCGATCTGCCTCGCGCGGTTCGGAGCGGCAATCATATTCCGATACGGGCGCGGCGGGAATGTGCCGATTGGCTTACGGGAGGCTTACTGACGATCCATCACTTGGCGTTCTGGTCGATATAGTCCTCGAACAGCGCCGCCAGGAACGCTCCCATCAGGAAGCCGATGACCGCTCCCAGGCCGCCGTCGCTGGCGGGGAACATCCTCTGCTGAAAATACCAGAAGCCCACCGTGGTGCCGAAAACCAGCACCAGCGACACCCACCAATATCGGTTTGGATCCTTACTCAACGCGCTCTCCCGCCGCCTCCCTCCGATCATATTACGGTTGCCGCCCATCGTCGCCGCCTTTTGCGGCGGCTTCGTTGATCATGTCGGCCAGCGAGGTTTGCTGCGGCGCCTCGCTCTTCCAAAGCCCGGCCTGCTTGCCGAGCAGCTCGCCTGCCCGGATCGCGGCGGGCCACTGCTCCGCCGCCATCGCGCCCTTCAGGATCGTTTCGAAGGCGTCCAGGATCTGCTCGCCGTTCATGCGCCGCCGCTTCATCGGTCCCTCCTTTGCTTGTTGCGCCGCGCGGTCCAGCCGGTCCAGCTTCCGCCCACCGCGCGCAGGCGGCGCCGCCGGGGCGGTCCAAGCCCCTTGCGCTGGACCTCGAGGATGCCGCGCGCTTCGAGTTCGGCGAACCAGGCATTGAGACGGCCGCGCGGGACGCCGGTCCATTCCATGATCTCCTCGTTGGTCGGGCAGGGCCTGTCCTGATGGATGGCGATCATCAGCATGAGATTGCCCGCCGCGACATCGAGGATCGGCCGCAGACTGCGCGGCATGTCATGCCGCCTCCGACTGCTTGCGCCATCCGGCCAGCCAGTCGGCCAGCAGGTGGGGCGGCACGCGCGCATTGCCCGACTCCGGCCGCGGCCCCCAGTCGCCCTCGAGCCAGAACTTGCCCGGCCGGTAGCGCGCGAGGCGGGCGCGCCACTGCGCCTCGGTCTCGCGCTCGGCGGGTCCGTCGCCCGTTCCGCCGCCCGCCGCGGCCGCAGCGGCCTTCGGCGGATGCGCCTTGCTGATCCAGATCCGCCACGCCGGCCCCCAGCGATGGGCCGTGCGCCGGTTGGCCGCCGCGTGATGGCAGAAGCGTTCGCTCTCGGCCTCGAGCGCGATGCGGTCGAGATCGGGACGCGCGGCCCTCGCCCACGCGAGATCCTCTTCATCGGGCTTCCAGTCCTGCGGCAGCATGTGCGCGCGTGCGCCGTCTTCCGTTCCCTCCCCTTCCCGCTCCTTTCCTTCCCCTTCCCTTCCGAGCGGCAATTGCGCCTGAACCTCACCGGGCGGTGGCGGCAGTTTCGACTGAGCTTCACGGATGTTCACGTGCTGATGCCGTGCAAAGCTTGGAATGCACGCGAGGCCGTCGCCGTAGAGGCGGATCAGGCCGCGGCCGGTGAGCTCGGCGCCGAGCGCCTCGATATCGCAGGCATCGTCGGGCAGGTAGCGGCGCTTCATGACGCCCGGCGTCCACACGAGACGGCCCTCGCGGTCGGCCTCGCACCACAGGCCGACATAGAGAAGCCGGGCCAGCGGCGAGAGCGCGCAGATGTCGTCGGAGGTGAAGAACTCGGGCTTGATGGTGCGGATGCGGGCCATGTCAGTTTCCTTCGCTGGTGTTTTTGCGGGCATGCTTGAGGAGACGCCGTTCGCGCGCGACGACGGCCTTGAGCTCGGTACCGCTGATCAGCCGGTTGCCGAGACGGAAGCGGCGGCCGTGCGGCGTCGCCTCGACATGCACGCCGAAGCCGCGCTTGCGCAGGAAGATCGCGTCGTCGAAATGCCGGCCGTAGAGTGCGCGTTCGCGGTCGACGACCTCGCGGCGGAGCCTGGCGGCGCGCCGGATCAGGAAGCCTTGGAGCATGGTTGCGATAATTGCGTCTATCGCAATTACATGTCAAGATTTTTGTTGCGATATACGCACTGTTGCGGATCACGCAACAGAGGCACACTAGATGTATGGATATCAAGTGGATTGCCGAACAACTCGACCGGCCCGGCTTCAGCCAGGCAGGTCTCGCGCGCGCCCTCGGAAAGGACGCCGCCGCCGTCAACCGCATGCTGAAGGGCGAGCGCCTGATCAAGGCAAACGAACTGCCGACGATCCTGGGCTACCTGAAGGCCACGCCGCCCGACGACGGCACCGGCCTCTACAGCCAGATGATCTCCGCGATCCCGCAAAGCGGCGACCGTCCGGACGTTCCGGTGTGGGCGTCGGCCGAGGCCGGCAGCGACGGCTCGATCGTGCTGACGACCGAACCGATCGACTACATCCGCCGCAGCGAGCGCATGCAGGGCGTGAAGGCGCCGTTCGCCTTCTACGTGATCGGCGCCAGCATGAGCCCGGCGATCGAGCACGGCGACCAGGTGGTGGTGAATCCGACGATCCCGGTGCGCCCGGGCACCGACTGCGTGTTCATCCAGGAAGACGCCAGCGGCACGATGCTGGCGCTGGTGAAGCGCCTGCTGAAGGTCACCCCCGACCACTGGCATGTGCGCCAGTACAATCCGCCCAAGGACTTCAACCTGCCGAAGAAGAAATGGGCGAAGGCGCTGTGCATCACCGAGAAGCGCTACGGTTGAAGCCTAGGGTTTGAAGCCACACGACTCGCGCGTCACGCCGACGGCGAGTTCGGCCGCGCCCTGCTTCAGGCAACCGTTGAACCACATCCCTTCCGAACGCACGCCCGCCTTGGTGTAGACGCCCGGGCCGCTGGCCGCATTGTTGCGCCAGCCGCCCTCGTAGCGCGCCCCGTCGGGCGCTACGTAGACGCCGTGGCCGTCGGCGCGGCCGTTGCGCATCTCGCCCTCGTAGCGCGCGGCCGGCTTGTCGCCGATGTAGAACTGGAGCGTGCCCTCGCCGTCGGCCATGCCGGCCTCGCACTTGCCCGACCAGCTGACCTTCTCGGCCGGATCCGGAGCGGCGTCCCAGATCTTGCAGCCGGTCTTGGGGTCGGCGACCCAGCCGGTCAGCGAGTCGAGCGCGGGCGGTAGAGTGGCCGCGGGCTGGGCGGACGCCGGGACCGCAATGAAGGAGCCCGCCATCGCGACCATCGCCGCAACAAACGGTACATATAATTGCATTACAACCCCTCCCTGCGGGCGGACACTACCGCAATGACCGTTAACATCCTGAAGGGACTTTCAGTTCCCACGGACGGCGGCCCGCCGGGCTCGATCCGGCTGTTCGAACGGCTGCAGGGTACGGCACTGGTGCTGGGCTGGGCCAACGCCACCCTCACCTACAATCACCTGCTGCGCGGCCGGCTGAGTCCGATCGTGTTCGCCATCGCGCTCTGCACGGTGTCGGGCCTGGTGTTCTTCCTGGTGGCGCGGATCAGCCGGCGTGGCAGCACGCGCTGCAAGTGGATCCTGATCGTGCTGTCGGCGCTGGGCGTGGCGCCCTGGTTCGCCCTGCTGCGGCACGGCGGCGCGATCCATCTCGAGACCGTGCTGGCGCTGGCCCAGGGCGCGCTGCAGTTCGGCTCGTGCGCGCTGCTGGTCGCGGGCGATTCGCGGCAATGGTTCGCCAACCGCGAAGACGACTAGCGCTTCGATCTCATGTCGCGATGCTGGGCCGACCCCGAGCGCGAGACGATGACGATCGCGCGGCCGGTGAGATAGCCCGCGCACAGTGCCACGGCCGCGGCGAAGACAGGTGACGGCGCCGCGCCTGCGGCGGCGCGGAAGGTGACGCCGACATCGATCACGGCGAACACGACGGCGGCGAAGGCCACGATGAGGCCATCGCGCACGCGCGAAAGCCGTACCAGCTTGGATGCGTGATCGGCGCGCATGAGCAGCCAGAGGCCGCGCACGCTGCCCGACGCCACGCCCAGGAACAGCGCCACCAGCAGGAGGCCGCGGCCTCGCGACGACAGGCCGCCCAGCATGGCAAGCGAGCACAGCAGGATCGCGGCCGCCGGAACGAAAAATCGCCAGAGCGGCACCGCATTGCCCTTCAGCTCGAACCGGATCGCCCACCACCCGGCCAGCGCGAGCAGCGCGGCAAAGAGGTGGGTGATGTACAATGCAGGCAACATGGGAGCAGCCGTTCCTGTCGAACTCTCCCAATACAAGCGCTCAATTCCGGCGGCAATATCCTTCGCCGCACGGCACCACGCTGGCAGCGGACTGCAATTATCCGGTGGCGGCGCCGGGCGTTAGACGGCGTCCGGCCGCATGTCGTCGTGCGGGGTCGAGCGGCTGCGAACACCGATCGATGCGGCGCGCCCGACCAGATAGCCGGCGCACAGAAAGGCGATGGCGGCGAAGGGCGGCGGCGTGAACCGTTGGGTGACGAATTCGACGACCGGCGCGATGTTGGCGCCGGCCACGATCGCCAACACCAGGGCGACCGCGAGGCCGTCCACCTCGACCCGTCTCAGGCGCACCAGCTTCCACATGTGATCGACCCGCAGCGTCGTCGAGAGGCCGCGCACGCTGCCCGCCACGACACCGACCACGGCAGCGCCGATCGCCGCGCCCAGCCAGCGCGGCTCGGGCGGGAGCGACAGCGCGCACGCGACGGCGGCAAGGGGGGCAAGGGCCAGGCGCCAGAGCGGAACGACGTCACGGCGCAGCTCGAAAGCGATGGCCCCGACGGTGACGGCAGCGAACAGGGCCGTCCATAACGCGATTTCTTTCATGGCCGCACTGTCGCGCGGCAGACGCCCGGCGTCACCCCGTACGGTCCGGTTTACAGATGCTATTTTCGCATTGACATTGATTGCGATATACGCAATATTATGCCGATGCCCTCCCCCGTACCGCAGGCCTTGCAACGGCAGCCCGCTTCTCCCTCGTTCGTTGCCCGACGCCTGGCGTGCATTGCGTGGCGGGGGGCGCCGTCGCCCCGTCTCTGGCTGGTGGAAACCTGCCGGACAGAGCTCGAGTGGGCCGTGGCGGAGTGGCGCCTGCTCGCGGGCGATCCGGAGACCGAAAGTCACGGATCGCATCCGTCGGAGGAATGGCGCCTGCCGCACGAGAGGGCCGCGGCGCGCGTGGTGAACTGCCACCTGCATCTCGACGTGGCGCAGTGGCGCCTTGCCGAGCTCGTGGCAAAGCTTCGCCGACAGCGCGCCGCGGCCCTCGATGGCGGCCGGCCCGAGAGCCACCGCCTGTACTGGGCCGAGGCGGCCGACGCGACGGTGATCGACCTGCGCGGATACCTGGTGCGGCGGCGGCAAGCCTGGCGCTGCTTTCTTGTCGCAGCTGCCGTTTATCGCCGTTTGAAGGGCGCTATCGACCGGCAACCGATGGATATCGCCGCGTGATGCAACCCCGCCTTCCCTCCGCGTGTTGTCTCCCCACAACAACCAACAGGAGGATCACATGAAGAAGTTTGCCCTCGTTATGGCTCCCGTCGCCGCGATCGCGCTTTCGTTCGCGGGCGTCTCCGCCCACGCGCAGTCGACCGGCATCGGCGCCGGCACCAGCGTCGGCGGCAGCACGGGCATCGGCACGAGCACCGGGACGACCAACATGCCGTCGACCGGCACCAGCACCAACCTGAACACCGGTACGGGCGCGGGCGCGAGGGTCGGCGGCACCAGCGCGGGCGTCGGCGCGAGCACCAGCACGGGCGTGGGGACCAGCACGACCAGCGGTATGGGCGGCACGAGCACCGGCGTCGGGGCCGGCGCATCGACCGGCGCCAGCGTCGGCGCCAGCACGGCACCCTCCAAGTAGCTAACGGCACGCGTAACCTGCAGCACGAGCGGAGTACGCCGGGACTCCCCTCCCGGCGTCCTCGCCCTCACGGCCCTTACCCTCGTTTGGGCCGTGAGGGATTCGTGCGGACTGCAGGCAACCCTGGCGCGCCGGGCGGGTTCTATCCTTGACCGGAGGTCGTTGCCCGGCGGGAGAACACGATGCAGGACCACAGCGAACGCGCCCTCATGGAGCCGCACGACGGCGAAATCCGAGACATCTCGCTCGGCACGTTCCGGTTCCTCGCGGTGCTGTGCACCGCCGCCTTCGTACTGATGATCGCCGGAGTCCTCTGAAACCGATCTGGGAGAACGTCATGTCCGACATTCCTCACAGTCCCTCGCGCGAAGAAGTGACCGAGCATTACCGGTCCTATTTCGCCTTCGCTCATCTGGTCCTCTACGCCGTCCTTCACGTTGCACTTACGCTATCCTGCGTGGCGCTGGCTTTCATCGGGCACGCGCCCGTGGCGGCCCTTCTTCTCTGGCTGGGCGGCACAGTCCTGCTGCTCGGCGCCTTCGCACTGACGGGCAACAACAAGCAGAGTCTCTGAATGAAGCTCTTCTTTACCAGTCACGCACGCGTGATCTAGTGTCCGCCGATGTCGGCCTCGGACCAGTAACCCAATTGTTTTCTCTTTTCTACGAGTTTCTACGAGCGCCGCCACAATGTGATCATGACGCGCATGACCGGCGTGCTCAGTTCAGACGATATCGAGCAGCACGATCGCGCCGTCCTGTTGTTCCTGGCCGGCCTCTTCGCCAGCGAACGTCAGGTGCGCGGCCTCTATGACTTCAGCCAGGTCGAGGCGCTCGCGGTACCGAACAGCAAGCTTACCCAGCGCGGCCAGCGGCCCGCGATCATCGGCGGCTTCCGGGTCGTGGTGCCGCCGGCCAGCACGGCCGGACTCGATTTCGTGCGACTGATCGCGGAACAGCTGCGCGCCGCGGGCCATCGCGAGCCGGTGATCGCCGACACGCTCGAGGAGGCCTACCGCCTGCTCGGCCTCGACAAACCGCAATTCGACCAGGTCGGCGAAGCGTTGTAATCTCCCGGGAATAAAAGGTCCTGGGAGGGACGATCGATGACGACGCGCCGGAACTTTCTCAAGGGCGGTGTTGTGTTCTGCGGCTGCGGCCTGCTCGACCGGGCACACGCGCAGAATCCGGGAGGCCGCACCTTGCCGGTCGCGGTGAACGGCAAGAAGGTGCGCACCATCGACGTGCACGCCCATTGCTATTTCCATGATGTCGAGCCGCTGGTCGGCCCCGAGATCGCCAGGCGGTTCCTGCCGCCGGTCAATTACGCGGCCAACGCCTTCATCGAGATCCAGAAGCGGCTCGACGCGATGGACGCGCAGGCCGTCGACATGGAGGTGCTGTCGGTCAATCCCTACTGGTACGGGCTCGACCGCGATCTCGCGGCCAAGGTCGTGAAGCTGCAGAACGAGAAGATGGCCGAGCTGTGCGCAGCCCAGCCCAACCGCTTCGCGGGCTTCGCCTCGCTCACGCTGCAGGCGCCGGAGCTCGCCGTGCAGGAACTCGAGACCGCCGTGCGCAAGCAGGGCCTGAAGGGCGCCGCGATCGGCGGCGGCGTGGCGGGCGTCGAATTCTCCGACCCGCGCTTCAGCCCGGTGTGGGCCAAGGCGGAGGAGCTGGGCGCGGTGCTGTTCATCCACCCACAAGGCGTGCCCGAGCTCGACAAGAGGCTGGCCGGCAACGGCTGGCTGGGCAACACCATCGGCAATCCGCTCGAGACCACGATCGCGCTGTCGCACATGATCTTCGAGGGCACGTTCGACCGCCATCCCGGGCTGAAGGTGATCGCAGCCCACGGCGGCGGCTACCTGCCGTCCTACGCCGACCGCTCCGACCACGCCTGCCTGGTCGGCCCCGCCGGCTGCAATCCCAACATCAAGCTCAAGAAGAAGCCGACCGAGTACCTGAAGCAGATCTATTTCGACTCGCTGATCTTCACGCCCGAGGCGATCCGCCATCTCGCCGCCCAGGTGGGCTCGGGCCAGATCGTGCTGGGCAGCGACTTCCCGTACATCTGGGAGCTGCATCCGGTCGATCACATATTTGCCTGCGAAACGCTGAGCGACGACGAGAAGCGCGCCATCCTGGGCGAGACTGCTGCGAAATTGCTGAACATCCGCACCTGACGCATCGCCGGTAACAAATACGTCAGCCTGCACTGACGATTAAAACAATGCCGCGATTGCAGGTTGCGAAGGTGTACTCCACACTCAACTCGAGCGTTGGGAGTAACCGTGCCGATTTATGTGACCTTCTATCATCTCGACCGCACGATGGTCGGCAGGACCGAGGGTGACGTCACGCTGGCCGACCTGATGGGCTATCTCGACGACGTCGAGAAGGCGAAGGCCGTCGGCTACGCCAAGATCTTCGACTGCACCGTGGGCCAGGCGAACCTGATGCCGGTGGAGCGCGAGACCTTCGGCAAGCGCCTCGCCGCCTATCACGTCGGCCGTGAAAAACCCCTCGCGCATTGGCATTGAAGCATTTTAGGTGCTGAGGGGCGTTATTGGATCGCAAGGTTCTGCGCCGTGAGGCGCCAAAAGCTTGCGCATTGGAAAGCCCTTTTCTTGCCGCGGAAAACATG
>CAIWTJ010000009.1 GCA_903915535.1 Enhydrobacter aerosaccus | reverse complement strand
TGGATCAGCGCGCGGCGGATGTCGCGGGTGCGCGTGAACAGGTCGAACAGCTTGTCGCCCTCGCCCCAGCGGATGGCGCGCTGCAGGTAGAAGAGGTCTTCCTGGAAGCGCTGGATCACCTCGAGGACGGCTTCGCGGTTGTTCAGGAAGATGTCGCGCCACATGGTGGGATCGGAAGCGGCGATGCGCGTGAAGTCGCGGAAGCCGCCGGCGGCGTACTTCAGCACTTCGCTGTTCAGGTGGCCGCCCAGGTCGTCAGCGGTGCCCACGATCGTGTAGGCGATGAGATGCGGCAGGTGCGAGGTGATGGCGAGGATGCGGTCATGGTCGGCCGGGTCGATGCGGTTGACCAGGCTGCCCAGCGCCTTCCAGAAGGTCTCGAGCTTGTCGACGGCGGCGGCGTCGCTGTCGGGCAGCGGCGTCAGGATGCACCAGCGGCCCTGGAACAGGTCGAGCAGGGCCGCTTCGGGGCCGGAGTTCTCGGTGCCGGCAACCGGATGGGCCGGCACGAAGTGCACGCCCTTGGGGATGTGCGGCAGCATGTCGGCGATCACGGTCTGCTTCACCGAGCCCACGTCGGAGACGATGCAGCCGGGCTTGAGCTTCGACGCGATCGCAGCCGTCGCGGGCCCGCAGGCGCCGACCGGCGTGCAGACGATGACGAGGTCGGCGTCCTCGACGGCGGCTGCGAGATCGGTGCCGCAGTGATCGACCAGCTTCAGCCGGTTGGCCGTATCGGCCGTTTCCGCCTTGCGCGTCGCCGCCACGATCTTGTTGGCGAGGCCGCGCTTGCGCGCCTCGAGCGCGATCGAGCCGCCGATCAGGCCGATGCCGATCAGCGCGATCTTGTCGAACAGCGGCCCACTCTTATGCGGCTCATTCATTTGCTGTTCTTGCCGACGAAACGCGCCAGGCTGTCCTGCACCAGCTTCATTTCCTTCTCGGTGCCGATGGTGATGCGCAGGTACTCCGGCATGCCGTAGCCCGCGATCATGCGCGGGATCAGCCCGTCGCGCATCAGCCAGTCGTTGGCAGCCGTGGCGCGCTCAGCCGAGCCGAAGCTCACGGCCACGAAGTTGCCGACGCTGGGCAGCGGCTTGAGGCCGAGCTTGATGAGTTCGGCGCTGAGCCAGGCCAACTGCTTCTCGTTGTTGGCGCGGGCGGCCTTGCTGTGCTCGACGTCCTCGAGCGCCGCAATCGCGGCGGCCTGTGCCGGCTGGTTGACGTTGAACGGCTGGCGCAGCCGGTTGATCACGTCGATGACGCCGGCGGGGCCGTACAGCCAGCCGATGCGCAAGGCACCCAGGCCGTAGATCTTGGAGAAGGTGCGCGTCATGACGACGTTCTCGGCCTGGTCGACCAGCTCGATGCCCGACTCGTAGTCGTCCTTGGTGACGTATTCGGCATAGGCCGCATCGATCTGCAGCAGCACGTTCTTCGGGATCGCCTTGTGCAGGCGGCGCACCTCGTCCTTGGTGATGTAGCTGCCGGTCGGGTTGTTCGGATTGACCAGCGCCACGAGGCGCGTCTTGTCGGTGATGGCCGCGATCATCGCGTCGACGTCGGTGCGGAAGTTCTTCTCCGGCGCTGCCACCGGCGTGGCGCCGACGCCCAGCGCGTTGATCGGATACATCAGGAAGCCGTACTGGCTGTAGAGCAGCTCGTCGCCCGGTCCGCAGTAGGCGCGCACCAGCAGATTGAGCAGCTCGTCGGAACCGGTGCCGCAGATGATGCGCGCCGGATCGAGGCCATAGTGCTTGCCGATCGCCGCGCGCAGCTTCTCCGTGCCGCCGTCGGGATAGCGGTGCAGGTCGGGCGCCGCCTTGGCGTAGGCCGCCATCGCCCGGGGCGAGGGACCGAGTGCGCTCTCGTTCGAGGAGAGCTTGGCCACCGGCTCCTTGCCGTCGACCGAGTCCTTGCCGGGCACATAGGGGGCGATCTGCATGATGCCCGGACGCGGCTTCAGCACCGTCATATCTCTCTCCGTCAGAAAACGATCAGGACCGCGGTGTCGCGGGCACGGCATAGGCGCCGATCGCGGCAACCCTGCCGCTCTCCAGCCCCAGGGCCGCCTCGAGCCCGCGCAGACGCTTGTCGCCATCGGCGATCACGCCCGGCAGCTCGATCAGATAGTGATGCACGCCGCGCACAATCTGGTCCAGCGCCGATGTAAAGGCGGGAAGGCCGGCTTTTTCCAGGGCGGCGGAGATGCGGTCGCGGCTGAGGCCGGAGGCCGACTCCAGCGACACCAGTGCACGATCGTCGCCGCTTTCCTCGGGCTCCATCCGGGCCAGCAGAAGCGCCGAAATACCCCGCACGCGGGCGTTGGGCATGACGAGGAACGGCAGCTTGCCCACGATGTTGGGCAGGGTCGCCTCGCCGCTGGCCAGCAGCGGCCACCACGGCACGGTGTCGGCCTCGATCGCGGCCGGCACGACGCCGATGGTGGCGGGATCGGCGCGCACCGCGGCCAGAACCTGCATCGGCGATTCGTGGGCCACGAGAGGAATCTGGCAGCCGAAGTGATCGCGCGCGAGATCCCAGTAGCCGGCCTGGTCGGCCGGGCGGCAGACCGCGATCTTGAGCGCGGGCGTCTGCATCAGCGCGAAGGTGCTCATCATCTCGCGCCACATGCGATAGACGGCGGTCGCCGGAAATTTGCCCTCGTGGGCGGCCAGGCGCTTGCGCAGGACCTGCGCCTCGCGACCGGGCCGGAAGGAGATTCCCCCCGGCGGCTTGGCGGCGGCGATCTCGCCCACCAGGGTGGCGCGGCGCCGGATGAGCCCATGGAGATCGCCGTCGATGGCGTCGATTTCCTGGCGCAGGGTGTCGAGGTTGGGCGTGTCCATGGAACGAGCGGCGATACACGTTGGGGGGCCTTGCGTAAAGGCCGGTCCGCCCGTATAGAGTCCGCCTCCGTGGAATTTGAGCCGACCGGCTTGCGGCCACGTTAATCCTCGCTAAAAGGTCGGTGTGCTCGAAAAAGCCCCCGACCGACGGTCGGGGGTTTTTCGTTTGGAGCATCGACGTGTTCGACGATCTCACCGACGCAGAGAGCAAGGCGCTCGCCCAGTGCCGCCACGCGGTCCTGGGCGTAGGCCAGCCGATGCGGCTCGACTGCGGCGTCGATCTCGGACCCTTCCGCATCGCCTACCAGACCTACGGCACGCTGAACGCCGACAAGTCGAACGCCGTGCTGATCTGCCACGCGCTGACCGGCGACCAGTTCGTGGCCGACCGCAATCCCGTCACCGGCAAGGACGGCTGGTGGGAGAGCATCGTCGGGCCGGGCAGGATCCTCGATCCCGCGCGCTACTTCATCATCTGCACCAACGTGCTGGGCGGTTGCCTCGGCACGACCGGACCGCTGGCGCACGAGCCCGCGACCCGGCAGCCGTGGAACCTGCGCTTTCCGGTGGTCACCATCGCCGACATGGTGCGGGCGCAGGCCGCCCTTCTCGATCACCTGGGCATTCCCGATCTCTTCTGCGCGATCGGCGGATCGATGGGCGGCATGCAGGTGCTGGAGTGGGCGGCGAGCTTCCCGAAGCGCCTCTTCTCCGCCGTGCCGATCGCGACCGCGGCGCGGCACAGTGCGCAGAACATCGCGTTCCACGAGGTCGGCCGCCAGGCGATCATGGCCGATCCCGAATGGAAGGGCGGCGACTATCGCCTGCACGACACCGCGCCCGAGCGCGGCCTGGCCGTCGCGCGCATGACCGCGCACATCACCTATCTCTCGGAGCAGGCGCTGCAGCGCAAGTTCGGCCGCGCCCTGCAGAACCGCGACACAGTGGGCTTTGGCTTCGACGCCGACTTCCAGGTCGAGAGCTACCTGCGCCACCAGGGCTCGACCTTCGTCGACCGCTTCGACGCCAACTCCTATCTCTACATCACGCGCGCCATGGACTACTTCGACCTCGCCGCCGCGCACGGCGGCGTGCTGTCCAACGCGTTCAAAGGATCGCCGACGCGCTTCTGCCTGATGAGCTTCACCTCGGACTGGCTGTTCCCGACGCGCGAGAGCCGGGCCGTCGTGCATGCGCTGAACGCGGCCGCGGCCAACGTCTCCTTCGTCGAGGTCGAGAGCGACAAGGGCCACGACGCCTTCCTGCTCGACGAGCCCGAGATGTTCCGCACGCTGAGCGGCTTCCTGCAGGGCGCGGCTAATGCCAGAGGATTGGCCGGGGGATCGAAATGAGTAACGCCATCCGCGTCGACCTCCAGCTCATCGCCGACATGGTCGAGCCGGGCGGCCGCGCGCTCGACGTCGGCTGCGGCGACGGCGCGCTGCTGGCCTATCTGGTGAACTTCAAGCGGGTCGATGCGCGCGGCATGGAGCTCAGCCAGGCCGGCGTGAACGCCTGCGTGGCGAACGGTTTGTCGGTGATCCAGGGCAATGCCGACACCGACCTGTTCGACTATCCCGACAGCGCCTTCGACTACGTGATCCTGAGCCAGACGCTCCAGGCCACGCGCGATCCGCGCGCGGTGCTCGAGCAGATGCTGCGGGTCGGCAAGCGCGCCATCGTGTCGTTCCCCAACTTCGCGCACTGGCAAGTGCGCCTGCGGCTGGTGTTCGGCGGCCGCATGCCCAACACGCCGTCGCTGCCCTACAAGTGGTACGATACGCCCAACATCCATCTCTGCTCGATCGACGACTTCCGCGCGCTGTGCCGCGAGATGGGCGTCACCGTCGAGCGCGCCGTGGTCCTGAACCGCAACAGCCGCCCCATCCGCATGCCGCCGCCGCTCGCCAACCTGTTCGGCGAGCAGGCGGTCTTCATGCTGCGCCGGGACTAGCTGCCCGAAGTGCGGAAAGGCGGGCGCTCGAACAGCACGTCGTGCGCGCCTTCGCCGATCGGCACGAAGCCGTGGCGGAGGTAGAAGCGGTCGGCGGGGCTTTGCTTCAGGACTTCGAGGCGCATGGGTTTGCCCAGCACGTCCGACTCGGCGAGCAGCGCCTTGAAGATGCGCGAGCCGAGGCCGGCGTTCTGGAAGGGCGTGGCGAGGTAGAAGGAATCGAGCGTCACGAACGCGGGGCCGTCGCGGAAGCCGACGCAGCCGGCAATGTCGTCGCCGACCAGAATCAGGCGCAGGCCGGGCTCGTCGAAATGGCCGCGGAAGACGGCGCGCGAGCGTTCGGGCGTGAAGCGGCCGACCCGCTCGAGATGCGAGCGCATCACCTCGATGCGCAGCGCCAGCAGCGGCTCGAAGTCGGCTTCGCGCGCCGGGCCGAAACGCCAGTCGGTCATTGGCTCAGTTGATGCGCGCGAAGAAGCGGTCGAGGCGGAAAGCGTGGCCCCAGTGCGAGACGTCGAACCAGCCGACGCTGGGATCGCTCGACATCAGCAGCCGGTCGGCGCGCGCCACCAGGTTCTCCAGCGGCACGAAGCCCACGCCGCCGTCGGCGGCGGCGATACGGCTGTCGAGAGAATTGTCGCGATTGTCGCCCATCATGAAGTAATGCCGGGCCGGCACCTCGTAGACCGACGTTTCGTCGTAGCGGTCGTCGTCGGAAGACTCGATCAATTCGTGCTCGCGGCCGCCCCCGTCCACAGTCGGCAAAGTCTCGACGTAGAGCGTGCCGCCTTCGTACGGGCCCACTTCGCGGCGCGGCACCAGGGTCCCGTTGATGTAGAGACGGCCCTTCTGCATCTGGATGCGATCGCCGGGCAGGCCGATCAGGCGCTTCACGTAGGTCGTGGCGGGATCGCGCGGCAGGCGGAAGACGATGACGTCGCCGCGCTGCGGCGCGCGGTCGAGCAGGCGGCCTTCGAAATCCGGCAGCGTGCCGATCGGCAGGGAATATTTGCTGAAGCCGTAGGCGAACTTGCTGCCGATCAATTCGTCGCCGGTCAGCAACGTCGGGACCATGGAGGGCGAGGGCACCTGGTAGGGCTCGGCGACGACCGTGCGCACCACCAGCACGAGGCCGAGCGCGATCGCGATCGGCCGTACTTCGCGGGTCCAGCGGGCGAGGTCCATGGCGGAAGGCTACGCCCTGGGCGTGATCCTGGCCACGCGCGGCTTTGCCACAGCGATCCAGTCCTTCGTGTCGAGTTCCATCGACCGGTCGAGGCGGCCGGCGTTGAAGAACAGCGACTCGTTGGCCAGCAACGCTTCCTCGACCACGATCGACAGGGCGGGATTGAGCGCGAACGGCGGCACCGCGCCCATCACGCAGCCGGTCAGTTCCTGCGCGGTCTCTGGCGACGCGAAGCCGCATTTCTTCGCATCGAAAAGTGCCGCGACCGCGGCGAAGTCGAGCTTGCTCGAGCCGGGCAGGATCGCCAGCACGGGCCGCTTGCCGCCACCACCGCCGCGCACGTCCAGCACCATGGCCTTGGCCGCCTGTTCGGGACGATTGCCGCGGATGGCGCTGATCGCCTCGGACTTGCCCTCGGCTTCGTGCTCGATGACGCGGAATTTTGCTTTGGCGTCGGTGAGCAAGGTCACGAGCTGGTCGAAGACTTCACCGGCCACGGACCACCTTCTCGGAAAGGATCTTCAGCGCCTCTTCGACGCTCGGCACCTTGCCGTCGGCCGGCGCCACGTGCGCGTCGACGGTGCGGCGATGGCTCTTCTCGATCGCTTCGGTCATCAGTGGCTCGACACCGGTCTCGCGCAGGGTGCGGGCGACCAGGCCCATCTCCTCCCAGCGGCGATGCGCATGCACGATATGCGTCTGCATCAGCATCTTGAGCGAGCCCGCGAAGGTGCGCGCATCGATGTCGCCGAGGCAGGCCAGCACCTCGGGCAGAATTCCCTGACGCTCGGCCGCGACGAAGGACTCGACCGCCAGCGCCTCGATGCCCTTCACGATCACCGAGCGCATCATCTTCACCGCCGAGGCGCTGCCGGGCTTGGGGCCGAGATAGCTCGCCACGAATCCGTTCTGGTTCATCCACGCCACGAGTGGCTCGGCGCCCTCGCCCGCGACCAGCATCTGCGCCTTGATGCCCGACGAGAAGAACCCGCCCATCACCGCGACATCGATATAGTGGCCGGCGCCCTTGCCGATCTCGGATCGATCTTCTTCCGACATCTTGCCGGTGACGGTGCAGAGGTCGAGATAGAGCGCGCCCTTCTTCAGCAAGGGAGCTGCCGAAAGTGCGGCATCTCGCGCGAACTCGCCCTGAACGGCGCAGATTACCAGATCGGCCTCCGAGAGGGCCGCGGTGTAGTCGGCGCTGATCGCGACGTCGAGGCGGCGGGCCTCCTTGCCCAGCGCCGTGCCGCGCGCGTCCTTGTCCAAGGCCGTGTCGATCGCGATCACGCGGCGCGGGGCGTTGTCGCCCGGTTTGGAAACACCTCGCCAGCCGCCCTCGGCCGCGAGCCCGCGCGCGATGGCGGACCCTGCCTCGCCGAAACCGATCAGGGCGATGACGTTGGGCGAAACCGGCATCAGGAGGCGGGCGCTTCCCCGTCCTCGTTACGGGCGGCGATGTGGGTATCGCGGGAAGCGGCGATGCGCAGCTTGGGCCGCACGGTCACGACCTCGTTGGCGGTGCGCTCGGCGATGCCGGCGTAGAGCTGCTTGCCCGATTCGATCACCGAGACGCCGGCGAAACGGCCGAGCCAGCGCTGGCCGAAGCGCTCGATCGCGGGCGCCATGCGCAGCGCCAGGCGCGAGTGGGTGGGCGGCATGTAGAGCGCGCGGCCCTGGCGCAGCGGCGCGAACATGTTGGCGCGCAGCAGGTTGGCGACCTGGCCCGGCGAATAGGGATGGCCCTGGTAGAAGGGCGAGCGGTCGAGCTGGGACCAAAGGCCGGCGCGGGTCGGCACCACGCTCACCAGCCGGCCGCCGTCGGCCATCACCCGCCAGATTTCGCGCAGGAAGGGCCTGAGCTGCTCGGTGTTCTCGACGGCATGGACCAGCAGCACGCGGTCGACCGAGCGGTCGGGCAGCGGCAGGTCCATTTCCTCGACAAAAGCCGTGTGGTTCGGGCCCTTGCGCGGCCACCGGGTCACGCCCTGGGGGGCCGGCATGAAGGCCAGCGTCCGCCCGGCCTCCTCCATGAAGGGCCGCAGGAAGGGGGTGGCATAGCCCAGACCCAGCACGGTCTCGCCCTTCACGCTCGGCCACATGTCGCGCAGGCGCGCGCGCAGCAGGCGCACGGTCATCTGCCCGAGCGGGCGGCTGTAGAACTCGTTGAGGTCGAGAACGTCGGTCCACATGGCTTAATCCTACCAAATGGGGGGTCGGGAAGCGACAATAGGGAGGCCGCCGAGCGGCGTGGCGGGCGCGGGCCAGCCCTGCTAGTTTCGCGCATCATGAGCACCACCCTCGATATCGTCCGTATCTCCGTCCTGAACGACAATTACGTGTGGCTGATGCGCGAGCCGCAGTCAGGCTGCGTCGGCGTGGTCGACCCCGCCGTGGCCGCCCCGGTGCTGGCCGAGGCCCAAAAGCGCGGCTGGAAGATCACCCATATCCTGAACACCCATCACCATGGCGACCATGTCGGCGGCAACCTCGAGATAAAGAACGCCACCGGCTGCACCATCGTGGGCCTGGCCAAGGACCGCGCCCGCATCCCGGGCATCGACGTCACGGTGGACGACGGCGACCGCTTCCGCTTCGGCGAGGCCACCGCCGAGGTGATCTTCGTGCCCGGCCACACGGTCGGCCACTGCGCCTATGCCTTCAACGAGGAGAAGGCGCTGTTCTGCGGCGATACGCTGTTTGCGCTGGGTTGCGGCAAGATGTTCGAGGGCACGCCCACCCAGTTCTGGGGCTCGCTCGCCCGCCTCAAGGGCCTGGCCGACGACATGCGCGTCTACTGCGCCCACGAGTATACCCAGTCGAACGCGCGCTTTGCGGTGACCATCGAGACTGATAATGTGAAACTCATGGAACGCTCGGCCGCGATCGATGCGGCACGGGCGAAGGGCGAGGCCACGGTGCCGAGCCTGCTGGGCGAAGAAAAGCAGACCAATCCGTTCCTGCGCGCCGATGTTCCGTCGCTGCAGAAGGCCGTCGGCATGACGGGCAAGGATCCGATCGAGGTGTTCGCCGAAGTGCGGCACCGCAAAGATGTATTCAGGTAAGGGACAAGAAATTGGCATGGAAGCCGACGGCCGAATCGATCGGCGCACTCGCGCCCGATCAGATCAAGAACCTTCGTAAGAACGCCGAAGACCGCGAGATGCCGGATGTCGTGGCGCTGTGCGACGCCGAGCTCGAGAAGCGCAAGCCGGTCAAGGTGAAGAAGGAAAAGGTGCCGAAGGCGCCCAAGGAACCGAAGGTTCCCAAGGCCGCGAAGGCCGACGCCTAAAGCGCTCCCGCCCTCAAGCGGCAGCGCGCCGGCGCCGCGCGGTCTTCCAGAGCAGGACCGCGGCCCAGATCGCCTGGGTGAAGGGGAACAGCATGTCGATGAAGATGGCGGGCCACAGCCAGGCGACGTTGGGCTGCGAGCCGGTCACGCGCACCGAGGCCAGCGCGTAGAGCTGGGCGGGCTGCCCTTCGATCGCCTTGTCGACCCGGAGCACCTTCACGCGCACGCTGTTGAAGCCGGGCTCCAGCATGACTTGCGGCGTGTCGAACGGCGGCGGCCAGCGATAGACGCCGGGCTCGACCGCGAGGTTGGTCGTGAGACGCCGCAGCGTGCCGATGCAATTGCCGGTCGGGGGCATCAGCTCGAAGGTCACCGGCCGGCCGTCCGCGCCCTGGACCTCGAAGCGCGCGCTGGCGTCGGGCTTCAGCCGCAGCAGCCCGTCGCGCGGCGGCGCGACCGCGGCCATCACCGCGGCGCCATCCGGCCGGGCGGCACAGCCGGGAGTGCGCACGTCGATGTCGAGCTGCAGCGGATTGGCGAAGAGGCGCGTCACGTCGAGCACGATCTCGTTGCCCGCCACGAGGAGCATCGGCTCGCTCTCGGTATGTGCCTCGATCTCCGCGCCGCCGGCATAGATCGCCATCCCGACCGTGGCGAGCAGCCACGTCAGCCACAGGTTGCGCAGGCTGGCGGGTTCGCGCTCCGGTCGGTCGTCGTCTTCGGCGGGGGCCGTCATGCGCTACCCTAGCCTGACACCTGCCATCTCTTCCATCTCTTCGGCGTCCGGCGGCTGCCAGACCGACTCGATGAAATCGAACATCGGCCGCGTGACCGTGACGCGATAGGTCTCGCCCTGCTGCTCGTTGCGGGCCGCCACCCGCCGCCAGCGCTCGTCGGCCGGCACGTCGATGAAATGCAGCTTCACGCCGAAGCCCGCCGTGCGCGCCGCCTGGGCCAGGGCGCGGCGCTTGTCGGCGCGCAGCAGGCCGGTATCGTGCACCGAGGAGACGCCCAGCCGCCCCAGCGCTAGCGCCATGGCCTCGATGTGCCGCTCGCAACGCCCGGTGCGCTCGACGATCCACGGCAACTGCGGCGGCCGGGGTGCATCGGGACCGAACAGCTTCACCATCCAGTCGTCGATCGAGAAGTGCATCGCCCGCAGCGCGCCCGCGAGAGCCAGCGCATGGGTCGTCTTGCCGGCGCCGACGCCGCCCGCGAGGAGGTGGAAGGTCACCGCGGCACTCATGCGAGCCTTCCCAGCAGGCTGCCCAGCGTCTCGATCTCGGCCGGCTTCCAGCGGTCGCGGAAAATCTCCGCGGACAGGCGCTCGAAGGTCGCCTGCGCATCGGCCACGGCGCGTTTGCCGGCCTTGGTCAGCACGACATAGGCAAAGCGCGCATCGTGGGGATGGCTCTCGCGGCCCAGGAACCCGCGCTTCTCGAGCGGCGCGGTGGTGCGCGTCACGGTCGACGGGCTTACCGACAGCAGCTTGGCCAGCTCGATGCGGCTCAGCCGCCCGCCCTCGGCGTCGGCCACGTAGCGCAGCAGCAGCGCGTCCTTCAGCGACAGCCCGTGGACCGAGCCCAGGACGGAGTTGAACTTCTCCTCGAGCCGGGCGCTGGCGCGGAACAGATGGAGGTTGGCGGTATCGGATGATGTTACCATATGGAATTAATATGGAAGTAGATAGGAAATATCAAGGGCGCCGGATATTGTCCGGCGGAGGCCTCATCCGGGCCGGAGGCGGGCGGTTTTCGTAATTGGGAGTCCGGCGGGACGGTCCTAGGTTCGGCGCATGAAAAAGCCCACCATCTGGATGCTGATCTTCATCGGCGATCAGCCTTGAGTGGCCACTTGCCGGGCATTGCGCGGCAGGCGGTGTCGGGTTTGCTGGAGCTCGAACCGGTCGGATGGATCGAGAAGGCGCTGCAGGCCCGCGATCCGCCCACGCACAGCCGGAGGTTCAACTGAGGACGGTGTGGCTCTCACCGCCGCCCGTGCAGCTCCACGTGCGTGGCGTGGCTAGAGCGCGCCATGATCGCGATGGCGCGGAAGCCGATGAAGCCCGCGCAGAAGGCGGCGGCGGCGGCGACGTGGACGGGATGGATCACCGGCGAGCGCAGCGCGGCCGAGGCGAAGTCGACGAACGACAGGAGGACCAGGCCCGCGCCGGCCGCGACATCGTCGATGGTGCGCGACACGCGGACCAGGCCCCAGACGCGGTCGATCTCGACGGACAGGTGGCGGCCGCAGACGTGGCCGATCAGGCCGCCCAGCGCGAGGCCCGCCAGCCACTCGCCGTCGTGCGCCAGGGTCGCCTCGAACACGCCGGCCAGCAGCACGATCGCCACCACGGCGGCGAACACGGCGGGCATCGCCAAGCGCCATGTCCGCACGATGCCGGCGCGCGCCTGGGCCATCATGATCGAAAGGCAGGAGATCGCGAAAACAACCGTGAGGACGTTCGAGAGACTGAGCGGCGCGACGATCATCTGTCCCTTTTCGACCGGGACGCCACCCGTTGCCAACAAAGAAGCGCCGCAGCCGTTCTGCGACCAATCCGCCCCGGCTAGTTCCGCCCGCGCACGCACGCCACCGCCGACAGCGCGAGCAGCGTGGCCGACACCGCGTAGATCCAGAAGCTGGGCAGGATCGGCAGCAGCAGGCCCGCGATCATCGGGCCGGTGCCGGCGCCGATGTCGCGCCACACCGCACGGGCGGCCAGCGCCTGGACGCGGCCGGCGCCCGGCGTGCGCCTGGCCACGATCGGGGCGATCAGCGGGATCTGCAGCGCGCGCAGCACCACGATCAGCGCGGCGCCGGTGAAGATCCAGCCCGCGCCGAAGCCCACCAGCACCACGGTCGTGAGCAGCGACAGCACGACCAGCAGCCGCTCCGGGCCGAAGCGCTCGGCCATGTGGCCGCCGATGGGCGACAGCACGATCTCGCAGAAATAGCGCAGCGCCAGCAGCAGCGCCGCCGCCATCACCGCGCCGCCCGGCAGCAGGTCCTTGCCGAGATAGCCCAGGCCCACGATGAACAGCCCGTCGAGCGTGAAGCCTTCGAGGAAC
>CAIWTJ010000008.1 GCA_903915535.1 Enhydrobacter aerosaccus | reverse complement strand
GCGCATGATCTCGAAGCGCCGGAACAGGCCCACGTTCTTTTCCTTCGCGACCTCGGCCATCACGCGGGCGTATTCCTCCTCGTCGGGCAGCGCCACGACGGCGGGCACGTACTGCAGGTTCATCAGCACGAACTCGGGTCCCAGCGCGCGGCCCATGTCGATGCCCTCGCGCAGTTTCGCGGCGAACTTGTCGAGCGGCGTGCGACGGATCGCGGAGTTGGTGCCGACCTGCCAGACCACGATCTGGGCCTTGTGCTGGTTCACGTCGGCCTTCATGCGTTTGACTTCTTCTTCGGCGTCCTCGCCGCCCACGCCCTTGTTGAAGACATGCACGTCGACACCCGGCAGCAGCTTGTCGAGGTTCATCTTGAGCTGGGCCGGATAGGCAAAGGAGGGATTGCTGGCGCCGTAGCCCTGCGTCGAGGACGACCCCATCGCCACGATGCGAAGTTCCTTCCTGTCGGCGATCGACCCGCGCGCGGTCTCGAGCGGATTGCCGAGCTCGAGCAGGCGGCGCGACGCCCGGCACTTCGCATCGTCGGCCAGGCAGACCACGCTCGGCACGAGGGTTGCCATGATCGCTCCCAGAATGAGACCGCGAAGGTTCATCTAGCGAGCGGCCTTGAGGTCGGTCTCGACCTTGAACCAGGTCGCGGCGTAGGCGAAGGCGGTCATGATTGCGATACCGGCGAGGCTGACGACAAACTGGGCCCAGAGCGATTCATCGAATTGGGCGTCCACGATCTGGGCACTCAATGCAAGGAAGGTGCCCACGCAGAATATCTGCAGCGAGTGCTCTCCGCACCTTCGAAGTGGCTCCAGCACCCGCCAGCGCAGGAAAGCCGCATGGGGAGGGATGGCCAGCCGGACGAACCAGGCGATCGCCAGGAAGTGCAAGAACCTGAGGATGTCCACGTTGGTCTTGTCGATCGGGTAGATCTGCCGGGCGACCCATTCCGGGATCAGCCGTTCCAGCGAATTATAGTGCCAGGACAAGGCGATAAAGGCCGCGAAGCAGAGGAACAGGAAGGCCGCCACCGACACCGGCCAGCGCCAGCGGTCCATCCAGGTGAGCCGGGGCGCCATCACCGCCATGACCGCCCCGGTGTAGAAAACGACCTGCCAGGCCATGGGATTGAAGAACCAGAACTTGCCTTCCGGGTAGCCGGCCAGGTTCCAATCGAAGTGGCACGTTGCCGCATAAAAGGCGACCGACACGGCCAAGACCGCCCGCGGCCAGCGCATGATCGCGGGGAGGGCGAGCGGAAAAGCCGCCAGCAGGACGATGTAGAGCGGCAGCACGTCGAGATTGACCGGCCGGAACTTGAGGAGCGCAGCCTCCAGGAGCGCACGGTAGGGATCCTGACCCAGGCCGAGAAGCTGCATCTCCTCGATCAGCGCCGTGGCGTTCCGGTTGATCGAGAACCAGGCGATCAGCGCGACGAAGGCCACGAACAGCAGGATGTGCGCGACGTAGAGTTGCCAGACGCGGCGATAGATGCGCGCGGCCGCCTTGATCCAGCCCTGCCGCTCCATCATGCGGCCGTAGGCGATCACGGCGGTGTAGCCCGAGATGTAGACGAAGATCTCGGTCGCATCGCTGAAGCCGTAATTGCGCACCGTCAGCCAGCTCAGGATGTTGTCCGGCACATGGTCGAGGAAAATGAACCACAGCGCCACCCCCCGGAACAGATCGAGCCGGAGGTCGCGCGTCCCGGAAACGGCGGCGGGGTTCGTCGCGGGCTTCATTGCCGCCATTGGTATCGCAGGTCCGCGGCCCGCGCCACGTTCCGAGGCAGGGGGAAATCATGGCGAAATCGCGACTGAAGACATGACTGCGCTGCGCGCACCCATGAGATCGGTCCGGCAGGTCCTTCGCTGCGCTCAGGACGACAATTTTGCCTTACTGTCATCCTGAGCGCAGCGAAGGATCTCGTTGATCCTCAGCCGATGACCTTCTTCTCGCGCATCGCCTTCACTTCGTCGGGCGAGAAGCCGCCGATGTCGGCCAGGACGGTGTCGGTGTGCTCGCCGAGCGACGGCGGCGGTTGGGTATCGTCGACCGGCGTGTCGGAGAAGCGGTAGTTCGATCCGATGATCGGCACGTCGCCGACCCTCTTGTGCCTGTAGGTCTTGAGCATGCCGCGGCGCTTTACCTCGGGCTCGTCGAGCGCCTCCTTCATGGTGCGGATCGGCCCGGCCGGCAGGTGGCGCAGCTTCTGCGCCCAGTTCTCCTTGGTGTCGGTCTTCAGGACTTCTTCCATCAGCTTCGTGAGCGCCGGCTTGTTGGCGACCCTGTCCGCAATGGTGGCGAAGCGCGGATCCTTCTCCCATTCGGGATGGCCCAGCGCCTTGCAGGTGTCGACGAACAGCTTCTGGTTGGCGACCGCCATGTAGATCTTGCCGTTCGCGGTTTCGAACGAGCCATTCGGTGCGGAGGCGAAGTGGCCGTTGCCGGCGCGCCGGGGCTGGTCGCCGCCGATCAGATAGTACGCGCCCATGTTGCCGAGGCTGGCGAGGGCCGTGTCGTAGAGCGCGAGATCGATCTGCTGGCCCTTGCCGGTCGACGTGCGCGCATAGAGCGCGGCGTTGATCGCCGCCACCGAATGGATGCCGGTCATGGTGTCGACGATGGCGATGGCATGCCTCATGCCCTCGCCATCGGCCGCGCCGTTGACGCTCATCATGCCCGACTCGGCCTGCAGCACGGGATCGTAGCCCGGCCGGTCGCTGAGCGGGCCGGTCTGGCCGTAGGCGCTGATCGAGAGGTAGATCAGGCGCGGATACTTCGCCGCAAGGCTCGGATAGTCGAGGCCATAGCGCTTCAGCACGCCGGGGCGGAAGTTCTGCAGCAGCACGTCGGTCTTCTCGAGCAGTCTGTGCACGACCGCCTGGCCCTCGGGCTTGGTGAAGTCGAGCGCCACGCTCTTCTTGCCGCGGTTGAAGGTCATGAAGAAGTGGCTCTCGCCCGAAGGACCGCCGACGCGCGGTCCCGCGCCCTTGCGCGTATCGTCGCCGCCGTCGGGGTTCTCGATCTTGATCACCTCGGCGCCCATGTCGGCCAAAACCTGCGAGGCGAGCGGGCCCGCGATCACGCGGGTGAAATCGACGACACGAACGCCGGTCAACGGCGGCTTTCCTGACTGTGACATGCACGCAAGGTAGGGCTGCAGCCCGTGCGCTGTCCATGCGCGGCGTTTCCATTAGACTGTCGTCCATGCCCTCATTTCGCATGTCGCTCTCTCGCCGCGCCGCTCTGGCGCTTCCCCTCCTCGCCGCCCTTCCCGCTCACGCGGAGACATGGCCCAGCAAGCCTGTCCACATCGTGGTGCCCTTCGCCCCCGGCGGCTCGGGCGACATCACCGCGCGCCTGGTCGGCAAGTACATGGAAGACAAAACCGGGCAGCCGTTCGTGGTCGAGAACAAGGCCGGCGCCAACGGCATCGTGGGCGTGCTCTCGGTGAAGAGCTCCGCGCCGGACGGCTACACGCTGATGCTGGCCACGACCTCGACCAATGCCGCCAACATCCACATGTACAAGAGCCCGGGCTACGACCCGGAGAAGGATTTCTCGGTCGTGGGCGTGATTGGCCTCAGCGGCGCCTTCCTCGTCGTGCCGGCCGACAGCCCGCACAAATCGATCGGCGACCTGATCGCCTTCGCCAAGGCCAATCCGGGCAAGCTGAACTACGGCTACTTCAACGCGAGTTCGCAGGTGCCGGCGGCGGTGCTGGGCGAAAAGGCCGGCGTCGACTGGCAGGGCGTCGCCTACAAGGCCATCGGCAATGCGTGGAACGATCTCTATGCCGGGGCGATCCAGTTCATGTTCGTCGATCTCACCGCGGCGCGCGGGCAGGTCGTTTCGAACAAGGCGCGTCCGCTGGCCATCACGCTGGCCGAGCGCAGCCCGCTCTATAAGGACGTGCCAGCCCTGGCCGAGACGTTTCCGGGTTTCGTCAGCACCGGCTTCCTCGCGGTCGCCGTGCCGAAGGCGGTGCCCGACGAGATCAAGCAGAAGCTCAACGCGCTGATCAACGAGGCGATCTTCTCGCCCGAGATCAACAAGCGTCTGAACGACGAGTTCGCGCTCACGCCGCAGAAGCTCGACCTCGCGCAGTGCGCCCAGCAGGACCGCGAGGAGCGCGCCAAGTGGGCGGACTATGTGAAGATCGCGAAGATCGAACCGCAGTGACGCTCAACGCTCGATGAATTCGAGCCACAGTCCGCGGCCCTCGACCCACAGGCTCTGGCGCCCGCAGCCGGTCACCTGACGGAATTTTCTGGCTCGGCCGTCGAGATAGCCGTAGGTAATCGCTAGGCTCTGGACCTTGACCGTCAGCGCGACGATCGGGCGGCCACTCACCACCTGCGCCGATTCCGGCAGCATCAGGATCTCGCCGTCCCCGAACTGGACGGATTTCGACCCGAAGCCGAACGGCATGCAGAACGTGCCGTTGACCGCCTTGGCACCGGGCAGGTTCGCAAGCTTGGCCTCCGAGGGACTGCCTGCCAGCCAGATGCCCGCCAGACCGACGGCCGAATTGTCGTGCCGAAAATCCTCGAGCATGTCGGTCGGCGAGCGCTGACGGTCACCGAAAAAAACGCCCGGCGGCGGCGTATTGGTCGAGCCGGGCCGGTAGAGACCGAGGGAGATCGGACCATCGCCGTCACGCAGCCAGTCGATATATCGAGACGACAAGGAATCGGCGGAGGAAACGGGAGAAACGAGTTCGAGTGCGCTGCCGTCGGGAAACTTGATGTAGGACGACTCGACGTAGGGATCGTGCGGCCGGTCCGACTTCACCGTGAAGCCCAGCGCCGCGAAATCGAGTCGAGCCCGGTGGATATCCTTCACAACGATGGGGACACGATCGAGACCCTGCACCCTTTGTTGCGCCGACGCCGGCACGGCAAAGAGTAGCAACGCAATCACCAAGCGGCCCATGACGGCCGCAGTATATCACGACTCAGTGGGCATCCGCTGCCGCGGTCATGCCGGCGGGCGGCTTGCGCAGGATCAGGAGCGCCGTGAGGCTGACCAGGATGCAGACGCCCAGCATCCAGAAGGCATCGGCATAGGCCTGCACCGAGGCGTTGAGCCGGACCTGCTGCGCGATCAGGCCGGCACCCTGCTGCACCGCATGGGCCGCATCGGAGCCGCGGCCGGCGAACATCGCCGACAGCGACTGCAGGCGGTCCTGGAGCTTGAGGCTGTTCTGCGACAGCGCTTCGGCGATGGTCGAGAAATGCACCTGCTCGCGGAACTGAACGACCGTCGACAGCATGGCGATGCCGACTGAGGCGCCGAGGTTGCGCATCACGCTGGTGATGGCGGCCGAATCGGCGGTATCGCGCCGGGTGAGGCCCACGACCGAAAGCTGGGTGAGCGGAATGGTGGCGAACGGCTGGCCGGCGGCGCGCAGAAGCTGCGGCAGGATCAGCTGGTCCATCGCCGTGTCGGGCGACATGTCGACGTTGATGAAGCAGCTCACGGCAAACAGCAGCAGACCAAAGCCCACCAGCAGGCGCAGGTCGACCTTGCGCATCAGCAGCGGCATGAGCGGCAGCAGGAAGAGTTGCGGGATGCCGCTCCACATCACCACCTCGCCGATCTGCTGGGCGTTGTAGCCCTGGACCTGCGCGAGATAGGCGGGGATCAGGTAGACCGAACCGAAGGCCGTGGCGCCGAACACCGCCATCAGGATCGCCGATCCGCCGACGGACGGGTTGGCGAAGAGCTTCAGGTTGATGAACGGCTTGTCGGTCGTGAGCTCGGCGATCAGGAAGACGACGATGCCCAGCACCGCCGCGATGGTCGCGGCCACGATCAGGCGCGAAGCGAACCACTCCTCGCGCTGGCCTTCCTCGAGCACGAAGATCATCGAGGAAAGGCCGATCGCCATGGCGACGATGCCCAGCCAATCGACCTGCCAGAATTCGTCTAGCCTGGCCTTCTCGCGGTCGAGCGCGCCGTACTGCAGCGCCAGCGCCACGAAGCCCGGCACGACGTTGAGATAGAAGATGTAGTGCCAGCTCCAGTTCTCGGTGAGCCAGCCGCCGACCGTCGGGCCGATCGCCGGCGCGAAAGTCGCGACCATGCCGAACATGGCGACGCCGATCGGCTGCTTGGAGGCGGGCAACCGCGTACGCACGATGGTGATCGCGGTCGGAATCAGCACGCCGCCGGTCAGGCCCTGGCCCGCGCGCCACAGGACCATCTCGCCCAGCGTGTTCGAGAGCGCGCAGAGGATCGAGAAGCCCACGAACAGCATCGAGTTCACGGTGAGGAAGCGGCGCAGGCCGAAAGTGCGCGCCAGCCAGCCGGTGAGCGGTATGACGATGATCTCGGCCATCAGGTAACCGGTCGAGATCCAGCTGCCTTCCGACGGCGTGGCGCCGATCGCGCCGCCGATGTCGGCGAGCGCCGCATTGGTGATCTGGATGTCGAGCAGCGCCATGAAGGCGCCGAGGATGCCGCCGCCAACCGCCAGCCAGTCGCGCAGCGTGACCTCCTGGCCCCCTGCGCTCGTCGAGGCCGGGCTCATTGGATGTGGACGGAGGCCGTGACGGAGAGGCCTGGGCGCAGCCGCTGGCTCAAGGGGTTCTTGGCGTCGAGCAGGATCTTCACCGGCACGCGCTGGACGATCTTGGTGAAGTTGCCGGTGGCATTCTCGGGCGGCAGCAGCGCGAACTGCGCGCCGGTGCCGGGCGCCAGACTGTCGACCGTGCCGTCGATGCTCTGGCCCGGGAAGGAGTCGATCGAGATCTCGACCTTCTGGCCCGGCACCATGCGGCCGGTCTGCGTCTCCTTGTAGTTCGCGATGAGATAGATCTCGCCCGTGGGCACCACGCTCATCAGCCGCGTGCCGGGCTGCACGAACTGGCCCTGCCGCACGCTGCGATCGCCGACCACGCCGTCCGATGGCGCGACCAGCGTGGTGTTGGCGAGGTTGATCTTCGCCTGGTCGAGTGCGGAGCTCTTGGCCGCGATCGTGGCGGCGGCCTGGCGCCGCTGGGTCTTCAAGACATCGGTATGCGCTTTCGCGGCGGACAATCCGGCGCGATCGCGATCCAGCACGGCCTTCTTCTGCAGGAGATCGGACTGCGCCTGCTGCTGGCGCTGCGTGCTGCCGGCGCCGGTGCGCGCGAGATCGCCGTAACGCGCGAGCTCCTGCTCCGAGAAGGTGACGGCGGCCTGGTCGGAATCGACGGCGGCCTGGGCCTGCGCGATGGTCGATTCCTGCTCCTTCAACTGCGCGTCGATGTTGGCGGCGGTGGCTTCCGCGTTCTCGCGATCGGCCGTGGCGCTATCGACGGCGGTCTGGTAGTCGCGCGGATCGATGCGCGCCAGCACGTCGCCCTTATGGACGGCCTGGTTGTCGGTGACGTTGAGCTCGGCCACATAGCCGCCGACCTTGGGCGCGATCGTGACGCTGTCGGCGCCGAGGTAGGCGTCGTTGGTCGTCTCGTAGTGCCGGGCGACCAGGAACCAGTAGGCGCCATAGCCCACACCCGCGACCAACACGAGCGCGCCCAAGACGCCCAGCAGCAGGCGCCGGCGGCGGCGGTTGTCCGTCGCCTTCTTGACGGGAGGCGGCTCGAACGAGGTCTTGTATTCGACCTGGTCGAATTTGAGAGGGGCAGTCGAGCCGTCCACGGCGTTACTCCTGAGCTTACAGACGCAATCACAACGAATTTGGCCCCCTGTATGGTTTCCACAAGTAGGGTTGATTTAGTGACGTAGTATGATTAAATAGACTATTGAGGAAATCAGCATGATCGACATCAACGCCGTCCGCACCGACCCCAATCTGGCCAAGGTCGTCCAGGCCGAGTTCCGTCGCGCCGTGGGCATGATCAACGGCCGCTGGAAGCTGGAGATCCTGTGGTTGCTGAGCCACGGCACGCGCCGGTTCGGCGAGCTGAAGCGCGGCCTGCCCGGCATCACCCAGCACATGCTAACCGCCCAGCTGCGCGCCCTCGAGCGCGACGGGCTGATCAAGCGCACGATCTTCGCCGAGGTGCCGCCGCGCGTTGAGTATGAGAACACCGACGCCGCGCGCCGGCTGCGGCCGATCTTCATCGAAATCGTGAAATGGGCCGAGGAGCACGAGCGCCTCGGCGCCTGGTCAGAACCAGACCTTCAGCCCGGCGAGCACGCGTAACGTAGCGGTCAGCGCCGTCGATCCAGGACTTCGATCAGCTCCTCGATCTTGATCTGCCGGTCGCGCTCGCTGCCGGCATGGAAGGCATGCGCCACACAGTGATTGAGATGCTCGTGCAGGATCTCCTGCTCGACCTTGTCCAGTGCCGCGCGCACCGCACGGATCTGGGTCAGCACGTCGATGCAGTAGCGGTCTTCCTCGACCATGCGCGACACGCCGCGCACCTGGCCCTCGACCCGGGAAAGACGCGCCAGCTGGGATTTCTTGGTCCGTTCGTCCATGCTTGAACCATACCCCCGTAGGGTATAAATGACAAGCCATGGAGACCGAAGAAATCGCGATCGACCCCGTGTGCGGCATGAAGGTCAAGGTCGCCACGGCCAAGAACACCACGCAGCACGACGGCCACACCTATTACTTCTGCAATCCCAAGTGCCTGGTGAAGTTCACGGGCGAGCCCGAGAAGTACCTGAAGCCGCAGCCTGCCGAGGCCCTGCCGCCCGCCGCGCCGCCGGGCACGATCTTCACCTGCCCCATGCACCCCGAGGTGCGCCAGGTCGGCCCCGGCAGTTGCCCCCTCTGCGGCATGGCGCTCGAACCCGCCGAGGTCACGCTCGACCAGGGACCGAACGAGGAGCTCGTCGACTTCACGCGCCGCCTCTGGATCGGCGGCGCGCTGGCGGTCCCCGTCGTGGCCCTCGACATGGGCGGTCATCTGTTCGGCTTCCACGCCGGCAGCACGACGCGTTTGATCGAGATGCTGTTCGCCACGCCGGTCGTGTTGTGGGCCGGCTGGCCGTTCTTCGTGCGCGGTGTCCAGTCGGTGCAGCGCTGGTCGCTCAACATGTTCACCCTGATCGCGCTCGGCACCGGAACGGCCTGGCTCTACAGCGTCGTCGCGACCTTCATCGGCGGCACCGTCTATTTCGAATCGGCCGCGATGATCGTCGTGCTCACCCTCGTGGGTCAGGTGCTGGAGCTACGGGCTCGTGACGCGACGTCGGGCGCGATCCGTGGGCTGCTGGGTCTCGCGCCCAAGACGGCACTGAAGGTCGGCGCCAGCGGCCGCGATGATGAGGTCGCGATCGACACCATTGTCGTCGGCAATCTGCTGCGTGTCCGGCCCGGCGAGAAAGTACCGGTCGACGGCGTCCTGACCGAAGGGTCGGGCTCGGTCGACGAATCGACGATCACCGGCGAGGCGATGCCCGCGATGAAGGAAGCGGGCGACAAGGTGATCGCGGGCACGGTCAATCAGAGCGGCAGCTTCGTGATGAAGGCCGAGAAAGTGGGCGCCGACACGATGCTGGCCCGCATCGTCAAGATGGTGTCCGAGGCGCAGCGCAGCCGTGCGCCGATCCAGCGCCTGGCCGATCAGGTGGCCGGCTGGTTCGTGCCCCTGGTGGTCGCTTCGGCGCTGTTGGCCGCCGCGGCGTGGACGCTCTGGGGTCCCGAGCCGCGCTTCACGCACGCGCTGCTGGCGGCCGTTTCCGTGCTGATCATCGCCTGCCCCTGCGCGCTGGGTCTCGCCACGCCGATGTCGATCATGGTCGGCGTCGGCCGCGGTGCCGCGCTCGGTATCCTGATCCGTAATGCCGAAGCATTGGAGCGGCTGGAGAAGGTCGACACGCTGGTGATCGACAAGACCGGCACGCTGACCGTGGGCCGGCCCGAGATCGCCGAGGTGACCGGCGGCATGGAGACCATGCGTCTTGCCGCCAGCCTCGAACGCGGCAGCGAACATCCCATCGCCCGGGCGATCCTGGCGTTCGCGCAGGACCGCAAGCTCGCCGTCGCACCCGTGAGCGACTTCAGGAGCCATGCCGGACGCGGCGTCTCCGGCACCGTGGAGGGCAAGCACCTGCTGCTCGGCAACGCGCGCCTGCTGAAGGACAACGGCGTCGACCTCGGCACCTTCAGTCGCCCGGTAATGTTGGCGATCGACGGCAAGCTTGCCGGCACGATCGCCTTCGACGATCCGATCAAGGAAACGACAGCCGCCGCGCTGGCCGACCTGCGCAAGGATGGCGTGCGCATCGTGATGCTGACCGGCGACAACCGCCGCACCGCCGAGAAGGTGGCGACGCAGCTCGGCATCGACGAGTTCGAGGCGGAGGTGCTGCCCGAGGACAAGGCGAAGACCGTCCAGCGCCTCAGGGCCGAGGGCCGCATCGTGGCGATGGCGGGCGACGGCATCAACGACGCGCCCGCGCTCGCCGCGGCCGACGTCGGCATCGCCATGGGCACCGGCACGGATATCGCCATCGAAAGCGCCGGCATCACCCT
The DNA here is from genome assembly GCA_903915535.1 of Enhydrobacter aerosaccus. Taxonomy (GTDB): domain Bacteria; phylum Pseudomonadota; class Alphaproteobacteria; order Reyranellales; family Reyranellaceae; genus Reyranella; species Reyranella aerosaccus_C. The sequence continues at coordinate 26,158 of CAIWTJ010000008.1, read as the reverse complement.
GGTGAAGGGCGATCTCGCCGCCATCGTTCGCGCGCGACGCCTGTCGCGCGCGACCATGGCGAACATCCGGCAGAACCTGTTCTTCGCCTTCGTCTACAATGCCGCCGGCGTGCCGATCGCGGCAGGCGTGCTCTACCCCGTGATGGGCCTGCTGCTGAGCCCCATCGTGGCCGCCGCGGCGATGGCGCTCAGCTCGGTCTCGGTCATCGGAAATGCCCTGAGATTAAGGAAATCCGCGATATAACGACCGTAATAGGGGTTACGCGGGCCTTGGGCGAAAATGGTGCCCATGAGCACCCCAGCCCCCCAGAAGACATCGAAGTTCGACTACCTGGTCAACGTCTCGGAAGCGGCCTTCCAGAGCATGGTGATCGCCACCATCGAGAGCTTCCTGGTGGCAGGCCCCTCCGGCAAGGCCCATCGCCTCACCCGCCAGCGCGAGACCTTCGGTCTGCTGTGGGGTTATGAAACGACGACCGCGAGCGAGGCGCGCTGCTTCAACGTCGAGGTCGCGATCGTCGATGCCAATGCCGAGCGTGGCCGCACCTCGGTCGTCCCCTCGCACGGCCTCGAGACCATCAACAAGACATTACCGACCTATTGGCCGAACCTGAAGTTCCTCGGCGATTTCCACAGTCACCCCTGGACGGCGCGCGAGCCGTGGCCGAAGCGCCCGTTCCTGTCCGAGGCCGACCGCCACAGCATCGAAGGCGACGCGGCCTATGCGAGGCTCGACTTCCGCGTGGCCCTGCTGCTCAACATCGCCAAGCTTGAGAGGAAGGGCTGGATGACGCCCGCCTTCGTGAACGACAACACGCTCGAGTTCCGCATGAACGATCTGCGCATGAGCCTCGCGGCCTGGGTCGCGTGTCCCGTCAGGAACGGCAGGCGCGAGCAGGCGCTGTACGTGATCCCGCGGCCCAAAGCCGGCACGCAGGTCGCATGGAAGCGCGAGACGTGGCACACCAAATGTCGCGGCCTGGATACCAAGCGCGTCTGGCTGAACGCGCCGGTTCATCCCTTCCTGACGCCGCTCGGCGACTAGAAGCGATCCCGATCTACTCCGCTGCCTGTTCGATCACTTCGCCGGTCGTGATCTTCTTGAGGTCGGCGCCGTGCGAAGTACGCGTTGCTTTGAAGCGCGACAGCAGGAAGTCGCCCGACATGACCGGCGGATACTGCGCTTCGGCATCGGAGACGCCGAGATCGCGTGGGTCGACCATCGTGCGGAAGTTGGGATTGCAGAACAGCGGCATCGAGTAGCGCGACTTGTCCTGCAGGTGCACGACGCGGTGCACGGTCGCCTTGAAGCGGCCGTTGGTCCAGCGCTTCATCAGCTCGCCGATGTTGATGATGAAGCTGCCGCGCAGCGGCGTCGCGGAAATCCACTGGCCGTCCTTGCCCATGACCTCGAGGCCGCCGAGGCTGTCCTGCCACAGGATGGTGACGATGCCGTGGTCGGTGTGCGGCCCCGACGCCTGGTCGGAGATGTGCAGGCCCTGCGCGCCGAGATAGTGGTTGATCACCATGTCGGCGACCGGCTTGGTGAAGTGGCGCGTGAAGAAATCGACCGGCTTGTCGAGATGGATCGCGAAGCCTTCGAGGATCTTCATGCCGAGCTTGAAGGTTTCGGTGTAGTAGCCCTCGATCGCCTCCCGGAAGCCGGGCATGCCCTGCGGCCACTTGTTCTCGGCGTAGAGCGGCGTGCCCGCCTTCACTTCCGGATCGTCCGCCGTGACCGGGAAGCCGAGATCGAAGCTGTCGCGTGCGTTGCGCTTGCCGTTGCGATGAACGGTGTCCCAGACGTCGCGATATCCGCGGTTGTTGGTGTCGGCCTTGATCTTGAGCCGCTCGGCCTCGGGCAGGTGGAAGAACTTGTCGGCCTGGGCCACGGCCGTATCGATGGTCTCGACGGTGACGTTATGACCCACGGCATAGAAGAAGCCGATGTCGTTGCAGGCGGCGCCGATCTTGGCGGCGACCGCCTTCTTGGCGGCATCGTCGTTGCCGTAGAGCGCGGCGATGTCGATCACGGGAATGCTGGCCGGCATCGCTTGCGCCTGGGCGGAAAGACCTGCAGCCATGAGTGCCTCCGTTAGCGTCTTGGATCACCCGTGCGCCAGTCGAGCCGGCCGCCGAGCCAATGGACGAATGTATATATCAAAAACGACAGGCCTGTCGCGAGCAGAGCCACGGCATAGACCCTGTCGCCACGGTAGTTCTGCATTGCATTGTTGATGACGTAGCCGAGACCGGTCGACGAAATCATCCATTCCGCCGCAATAGCGACGATGATCGAGCCCGAACCGGTGATTTCCTGGGCCGAAATGATGGCCGGAACGGCATACGGCAGGCGCACCTGGCTGAAGGTCTGCCACCAGCTCGCATTCAGGATGCGCATGCGGTCGAGCTGGACCTCGTCGGCCGCCCGCAACCCCTGCATGGTGTTGACCAGCACCGGGAAGAAGCCGGCAAGCGCCACGATGGTGGTCTTGCTCAGCATCGAATCGCCGAAGGCCAGCATCAGCACCGAGATCATGGCGATGTACGGCACGTTGCGCAGCGTGATCGCCGCCGGCAGCAGCATGTGGCGCGTGAACGGCAGCAGGTCGAACAGGATCGCCAGGCCGATGCCCACGATGTTCGCCCAGACGAAGCCGATCGCCGCGACCTGCAGGGTGGCCCAGAGATGCTCGAGGATGAAGGCGTGGTCGACCCACAACACGTCGAGCACGCGCTCGGGCCGCGGGATCACGAAGGCCGGGAGCCCGGAGAAAAAGATCGCCAGATACCAGAGGCCCAGCACCGACAGCATCGGTGTCAGGATGCGCACCGCCCAGCTCATGCCCAAATTCATGACAGGGCCACAGCCTTGTGCATGAGCAGACCGCGCACATGCGCGGCAATGGCCACGAAGCGCGGGTCTTGCCGGAACGAAGGATCGCGCGGCCGCGGCACGTCGACGGAGACGATCTCGGCCACGACGCCCGGCGAGGCGGAAAAGACCAGCAGCCGGTCGGCCAGCATCACCGCCTCGTCGATGTGATGCGTGACGAACAGCACGGTCTTGGGACGCAGTGCCAGTTCGCGGTCGAACCATTCGCCGATCTCCTCGCGCTTCATCTCGTCGAGCGCGGAGAACGGCTCGTCCATCAGCAGCACCGCCGGATCGTGCGCCATCGCCGAGGCGATGTTCACGCGCTGCAGCATGCCGCCCGACAGCTGGCGCGCGCGCTTGCCTTCATGGCCTTCGAGGCCGAAATCGCGCAGCACCTTGGCGGGATCGAAACCCACCTTGCCCGCGATCTTCTGGGTGAAGCGCACGTCGTCGATGGCGCGCTTCCACGGCAGCACGGCCGGACGTTGCGACACCAGACCCAGCAGCCGCTTGCGCCGCGCTTCGGCCGCGGTGTCGTTGCCGATGCGGACCTCGCCGCTCGTGGGCGCCACGAGATCGGCGACGAGGCGCAGCAACGTCGTCTTGCCGCAGCCCGACGGCCCCACCAGGGCCACGAACTCGCCGGCCTTGATCTCCAGGTCCGTGGGCCGCAGCGCCCAGGTCTCGCCGAACTGCCGCGAGACGCCGCGAATGGAGACCGGCGCCGCCACCTCTTACTTCTTGGCGAAGAAGTCGTTGGTCATCACTTCGGTGGCCGGGATGGTCTTGGGAATCTGGTCGCCGTCCTTCAGGAAGCCGATCATGGCGGTCCACACCGCCGGATCCATGGTGAGCGGGCCGTTCTTCTTCGAATAGTCGCTCTGGTAGAGCGCGTTCTGGATCTTGAAGCGCCAGGTGAGCTTCTTCGCATCCTCGGTCTGGCCCGGGAACTTGGTGAGGATCTCGACCGCTTCGTCGGGATGATCGATCGTGTACTGCATGCCCTTCTGCACGGCCGCGAGATAGTGCTTCACCAGTTCGGGATTCTTCTTGAGCGTGTCGCCCGAAGTGAAGATCACGTCGGTGAACATGGGGATGCCGAGATCGCTGAGCTTCAGCGCCTGCCACGTCTTGCCCTTCACCGTCGGCGGCGCATCGGCCTTCGCGGCTTCCTGTTCGATCTGATAGGTCTGGTTCACGACCCAGGCCAGGAAGTAGTCCATCTTGCCGACCATCAAGGGCTCCGCCGTCGCCTGCGCGGTGACGAGCTTCACCTTGGACGCGTCGACGCCATTCTTCTTGGCGAAGGCATTGAACAGGTACTCGGTCCCGGTCTGCACGCCGACCGTCTTGCCTTCCATGTCCTTCGGCTTGGACGGGGGCGCGCCGGGCGCTGCGATCGAAATGTACGCCGTCGGCCCCTGCTGGAAGAGCGTGCCCACGGCCACGACGTCCACCGGATCCTTGGCGAGCCGCGCGGTCACGATCGACATGCCGTTGGTCGCCAGCCCGAATTGCGCCTGGCCGACGGCGACGATGGGGATCGGGTTCTTGCCGGGGCCGCCATCGACGATCTTGTGGTCGATGCCCTCCGCCTTGAAGAAGCCCTTGGCCTCCGCGATCATGATCGGCGCGTATTCGCCGTTGCGCAGCCAGCCCAGCTGCGTCGTCGCGCTCATCTGCTGTGCCTCAGCACCGAACGCCGAAAGACCCGCGATGGCCACGGCCATCAGCGAAATGTGACTCACGATCCTCATGGCGTCCCCTTCCCTCGATCCCCACACTATGGGCAATTGTAGCATCCGCAACGGTGCAATTGTCATGCCTGGGAAATGTCCATGAAACGCGTCTTGATCGGCCTCGTTCTTGTCCTCTCACCGCTTCCGGCGATGGCCGATGACGCCACGTACTGCGCGGCGCTGTCCGAAACGGCGCTCCGGTATCTCCGCCAGAACTCCCCGCGCGACGTTCTCGATGCGGACGTCGCCGCCGCCGTCGACCAATGCCGGAAAGGCGACACCGCGACAGGCATTCCCACGCTCGAACGAAAACTCCGCAACGGCGGCTTTACCCTGCCGAAGCGCTGAGCGCCGTCAGGCGAGGTCGAGGCCGGTCAGCCGGCGATAGGCCTCGAGATAGCGCTTGCTGGTGGCATCCACGACTTCCGGCGGCAGCTTCGGCGCCGGTGCATCGCCGTTCCAGCGGCCGGCGTGACGCTCGACATCGAGCCAGTCGCGCAACGGCTGCTTGTCGAAGCTGGGCTGCGGCTTTCCCGGCATGTAGCCGTCGAGCGGCCAGAAGCGCGAGCTGTCGGAGGTCATCACCTCGTCGATCAGCAGGATCTCGCCGTTCCTGGCGCGCCCGAACTCGAACTTGGTGTCGGCGATGATGATGCCGTTGGCCAGCGCCACGTCGCGGCCGCTGTTGTAGACGATGCGCGTCAGCCGCTCGAGCTCGGCGGTGACGTCGGCGCCCAGGAGCTCCCGCATGCGGCCGACGGTGATGTTCTCGTCATGGCCGCTCTCGGCCTTGGTGGCGGGGCTGAAGATCGGCGTCTCGAGCATGCCGCTTTCCTTGAGACCGGCGGGAAGCTTCTCGCCCGCCAGCGTGCCGCTCTTGGAGTACTCACGCCACGCCGAACCCGAGAGATAGCCGCGGATCACACATTCGATCGGGAACACGGTGCCGCGCACGCACAGCATTGCGCGGCCCACGATCTGGTCGCGGTGCCCGGCGAGCGCCGGCACGGCGCCGATGATCTCGTCGGCATCGGCCGAGATCATGTGATGATGCACGACGGTGCCCAGCTGGCGGAACCACCAGGCACTGGTCTGGGTCAGCACGGCGCCCTTCATCGGGATCGGCTCGGCCATCACCACGTCGTAGGCGCTCACCCGGTCGGTCGCCACCAGCAACAGCCGGTCGCCCTCGACCTCGTAGACGTCACGCACCTTGCCGCGCGCGATCAGCTTCAGCGGCAGATCGCTCGTCGTCATCAGAATCATCGTACGCATCTCCGCTCTGTCGTCCTGAGCGAAGCGAAGGAACTCGCGCTCGCCGCGGACTCGGTGAACGTAGCGCTAGATCCTTCGCTAGGCTCAGGATGACAAGTCATTTCTCGTTTCGCATCTCGTGGAAGACTTCCTTGGCGACCAGCAGTGCCTCGCGCACCGACGGCAGACCGATATAGCCGCACAGATGCATCAGCGCCTCCGCCAATTCATCCTCAGTCCAGCCCTGGTTGCGCGCCATGCGGATATGGATCGCAAGCTCGGGCCAGCGCGCCTGGGAGGTATCGGAGATCACGGTGATCAGCGTCCGGGTCTTCATGTCGAGGCCGGGGCGCGTCCACAGCATGCCGAACACGGCCTCGCGGGCGTAGTCGCCGAACTTCTTCATAATCGGGTCGTCGTAGACCGTGGCGTTCATCTTGTCGGCATGGGCGGCGCCCATCAGCGTGCGCCGTACCTCGGTGCCCTTCTTGTAGTTCTCGCTCTCGGCCATCGTTCCCTCCCGGTTGTTTGGCGGAGCGTAGCGCGAATCCTATGGCCCGCCTATGTCGCCGCGCGCGCTTCCGTCTCGAAATCCTATGCACGGCGCACCTATCTGATGTCCGTCTGCACAGGAGCAATCGATGCCTCGCGATGGTGAGCCTCCCTCTCTTCTGGCGTCCGTGGACCGCGTGATGGCGATGGCGCACATGTCGTCGGCGCCGCACGTCGCGGTCATCGGCCGCCATACCCTGCCGTTCGTTCTCGCCCTGTTGTCCCACGGGTGCGCCGCCGTGCGCTCGCTGCGGCCTGATGCAGCGGCTCCCGATTGCGAAGCCGCCGATCTCGCCTGGATCGTCGACGTGGCCGACGCGCACGAGCTCGACGACGCCTTGCGCGCCGCGCAGCGCCGTACCGCCCGGGGCGGCCGCATCGTTCTGGAAGACGGTGCCTGCCCACTTTCACGCAGCGCCATTCGATCGCACGCCGCGGCCGCCGGGCTGGAAGTCACCTCCCAGGAGGCGAACGGGGGCCGTCTCCTGCTGACATTTGCGAAAAGTTGACGCCGTGTGCACCGAAATCCTGGGACACCCCCGATGCCGATGGCATATGGCTTTCTCGCGATTTGTACCGGATTCCGCCACCCCCTCCACGTAAGAATATTGCGCGCCCTAGACCAGCCGGTAGCCCACTCCCGGCTCGGTCAGAACGTGCCGGGGCGCCGCGGGATCGCTTTCGATCTTCTGGCGCAGCTGGCGGACGTAGACGCGCAGGTATTGCGGGTCGACCGATTCGTCACGCCAGACCTCGCGCAGCAGGTGCTTGTGGGTCAGCACCTTGCCGGCATGGATCACGAGCTGCTCGAGGATGTCGTATTCCTTGGGCGAGAGTTTCACGTCCTCCACGCCACGTTTCACCAGCCGCCGCATCAGGTCGACCGAAAGATCGTCGCTGGTGAACACGCGCTCCGCGCCCTGCTGCTGCAGGCGATGGCGCAGCGCCGCCCGGATGCGCGCCAGCAATTCCTCCGCGCCGAAGGGCTTGGTGACATAGTCGTCGGCACCCGCGTCGAGCGCCGTGACCTTGGCCGCCTCGTCGCCGCGGCTGGAGAGGACGACGATCGGGAACGGCCCCAGTTCGCGGATCCTGCCGATCAGCGCGAGACCGTCGATGTCGGGCAAGCCGAGATCGAGCAGCACGAGATCGGGCCGATGATGGCGCAGCGCCGACAGCGCTTCGGCGCCGGTCGCCGCCTCGATCACGCGGTAGTCGTGAGCGATGAGAGTCGTGCGCAGCAGCCGGCGGATCGGCGGCTCGTCCTCGACGATCAGGATGGCGGCGGCGTCGCCGGTCATATCCGATAACTCACGATGAACTCCGCGCCGCTGCGATCCGTCCGGTTACGCGCGGTCAAGGTGCCGCCCTCGACCTCGACGAAGCCCCGGGCGATGGCGAGCCCGAGGCCGGTCCCCGCCCGGCGGCGGTCGCCATCGTCGGCGCGATAGAACTTGTCGAACAGGCGGTCAAGCGCTTCGGGCGCGATGCCGTCGCCCTCGTCGCGGACCGCGATCTCCACGCGATCGCCCGCGCGGCGCGCCTCGACGGCGATACGGCTGCCGGCCGGCGAATATTTCGCGGCATTGTCGAGCAGGTTGAACAGGACCTGCTCGGCCAGCACGAAGTCGAGCTGCAGCGGCGGCAGGTCGGGCGCGACCGCCGACGTGACGACGCGGTCGTGGAGCACGGTCGCCGCGCGGCGCAGTGTCGTCGACACGAGATCGCCGACTTCGACCGCCTCGCGCTTGGGGACGATCACGCCGGCATCGAGCCGCGTCATGTCGAGGAGGTTGCCGACGAAGCGGTCGAGCCGCTGCGCCTCGCTCAGCGCCGTGCCCAGCAACTCCTCGCGCGTGGCGTCGTCGTAGCGCTCGCGATGGCTCCGGAGGCTCGACAGCGCGCCGATGATCGAGGCGAGCGGCGTGCGCAGATCGTGGGAGACCGACGTCAGCATGGCGGAGCGCAGCCGCTCGCGCTCGGCGCCGATGCGCGCCTGGTCGATGTCGGCCGCCAGGGCGACGCGCTCGATCGCGACGGCGGTCTGGTTGCCCACGGCCTCGAGCAGCCGGCGCTCCGGCGAGGAAAGCTCCCGGTGCTCTGCCTTGTCCTTGCCCGTCGGCAGCACGCCGATCACGCCGATGGCCGAGCGGCTGGTGCGGATCGGGACGAACAGCCAGCGCCCGCCGGGCAGGGTGTCGGTGCCCTTGCCGGTCGCCCTGTCGGCATCCCACGACCAGCGCGCCGCCGCGAGATCGGCATCGTTGAGTTGGCTATCGGGCGGAAAGGCCGCGCGCGTGGTGAGCGCTCCGGTCTCGCGCGGGCTGCCCTCGGGCATGAGGATCGCGACCTCGGCGTTCAGCAGGCGCGCCAGATGGGTGACCACGATCCACAAGAGATCGTCGAGCTCGATCACGCCCGCGATCTTGCTGCTGACGCCATAGAGCTCGGCCGTCGTGCGGGCCTCGCGCCGTGCCGCCTGCGTCTGCCAGCGCGTGCGGGCCGCCAGCGCGCTGGCGGCCGCCGCCACGAACGTGAAGAGGAAAAGCGCCACGATGTTCGCCGGATCGGCGATGGTGAATTCGTAAAGCGGCGGCAGGAAGAAGAAGTTGTACGACAGCACCGAGAGACCGGCGACCCAGAGCGACGGCACGAGCCCGTGCCGCGCCGCCGCGACCAGCACCGGCACGACGAACAGGAGCGAAATATTGGGAAGCTGGATGCGTGCGTCGATCGCCGCGCCGGTCGCCGTGGCGACCGCCGTGGTCAGCGTGCCCTCGACGTAGGGACCGACCGTCCTCGGCGCGCCCAACAGCCAGTCGATCGTGCGCGGCGGGTCGGGAGCGTCGTTCGACGGCGCGACCTCGATCGCAAGGCCCGAACCGCTGCGCACGAGCTCGTCGACGACCGAGCCGTGGCGCAGCTCGAACCAGCGCGAGCGCCGCGACTTGCCGACCACGACCCGTGTGGCATTGCGCGAGCGCGCCAGCGCCAGGATTTCTTCGACCACCGAACGGCCGGGCAGGGTCACGACCTCGGCGCCGAGCTGGACGGCGAGATGCATCGTCTGGGACAGACGCGCGAGTTCGGCTTCGCTCAGCGACGTATGCCGCTCGGTCTCGACATAGAGCGCGATCAATTCGGCATCGAGACTGTCCGCGGTGCGCTTGGCCGCGCGCACCGCATTGGCCGCGCCGGGGCCCGGATCGAGGCACACGATGACGCGCTCGCCGGCCGCCCATGGCCCCGTGATCGCATGCTCGCGCATGTAGCTCAGCATCTGGTCGTCGACGCGCTCGGCCGTGCGCCGGAGCGCAAGCTCGCGCAGCGCCGTCAGGTTGCCCGGCGAGAAATAGTGCCGCAGCGCGCGCTGCGCCTGCTCGCGCACGTAGACCTTGCCCTCCTTCAGGCGCGCGATCAGGTCGTTGGGCGTGAGGTCGACCAGCTCGACCTCGTCGGCGGCGTCGACGATCGAATCGGGCACCGTCTCGCGCACGCGGATGCGCGTGATGCGCGCCACCACGTCGTTGAGGCTCTCGACATGCTGCACGTTCAGGGTCGAGTAGACGTCGATGCCGGCCGCCAGCAGTTCGTCGACGTCCTGATAGCGCTTGGCGTGGCGGCTGCCGGGGGCATTGGTGTGCGCGAGCTCGTCGACCAGAACCAGCGCCGGCCGCCGCGCCAGGATGGCATCGAGATCCATCTCGTCGAGCGCACGCCCTTTGTACTCGACATGCCGGCGCGGCACGATCTCGAGCCCCGCCATCTGCGCCTCGGTCTCGGCGCGGCCATGCGCCTCGACCACGCCGATCACGACGTCGACGCCGTCGGCCTTGCGCCGCCGCGCGGCCGAAAGCATCTCGTAGGTCTTGCCGACGCCGGGAGCCGCGCCCAGGAAAATCTTCAGCTTGCCGCGCGATTCCTTCTGCGCCGCTTGAAGAAGAGCGTCGGGCGAGGGGCGAGTTTCATCAGGAACGCCGGCCATCGGATCCTGAAGATGTCACTGACGGTGCTGAGCGTCGAGGGCGAGATTGAGCTGCAGCACGTTGACCCGGGGTTCGCCCAGCACGCCGAACACGCGGCCTTCGGTGTGTTGCGCCACCAGGCGGCCGATCTCGACCTCGGACAGGCCGCGCGCCTTGGCGACCCGGGCGACCTGCAGCGCGGCCGAGGCCGGCGAGATGTCGGGATCGAGGCCGCTCGCCGATGTCGTGACCAGGTCGGCCGGCACCGGTGCCGAGGGACTGCTGCCCAGCTTCGCCACATCCTCCTTCACCCGGTCGACCAGCGCCTTGGAGGTCGGCGCGAGGTTGGAGCCACCGGAGCTTGCCGCATTGTAAGGAGCTGCCACCGTCTTGGTCGCGTCGTTCGGGTCGGCATCCGTCGTGGCCGAGGGCCGGCCATGGAAATAGCGGTCCGAGGCGAAGGTCTGGCCGATCAACGCCGAGCCCACGACCTTGCCGTCGCGCGCGAGCAGCGAGCCGTTCGCCCGGCCCGGCCAGGCGAGATGGGCAAGACCGGTCATTGCCAGCGGATAGGCGATGCCGGTCAACAGGGTCATCAGCAACAGGATGACGAGCGAGGCTCTGAGAAGACGCAACATTGCACTCTCCTAACGTTTCTTGAATTCCTCCCCCGTCTTCGGGGGAGGTGCCCGCAGGGCGGAGGGGGAGAGCAACACGGCCGATCTCGCCGAAATGAGATCATGATTTGCAAAGGGAGAGACCGCCCCTGCGGCACACCCCCTCCGGCCTTCGGCCACCTCCCCCGAAGACGGGGGAGGGATGAACGACAAGGACACTCTCATCGCATCACGCGAGTCCGGTGACGGTGACGAGCATGTCGATCAGCTTGATGCCGACGAAGGGCACGGCGAGACCGCCCAGCCCGTAGACCAACAGGTTGCGGCGCAGCAGCGCGGCGGCGCCGCTCGGCCGGTACTGCACGCCGCGCAGCGCGAGCGGGATCAGCGCCACGATGATCAAGGCGTTGAAGATGATCGCCGACAAGATGGCGCTCTGCGGCGTCGCGAGCTTCATGACGTTCAGCGCGGCGAGCTGCGGATAGAAGGCGATGAACATCGCGGGGATGATCGCGAAGTATTTCGCCACGTCGTTGGCGATCGAGAAGGTGGTGAGCGCGCCGCGCGTCATCAGGAGCTGCTTTCCGATCGCCACGATCTCGATCAGCTTGGTGGGATCGCTGTCGAGATCGACCATGTTGCCGGCCTCGCGCGCCGCATTGGTGCCGGTCTGCATGGCGACGCCGACATCGGCCTGGGCGAGCGCCGGCGCGTCATTGGTGCCGTCGCCGCACATCGCCACCAGCTTGCCGCCGGCCTGCTCGGCGCGGATCAGCCTGAGCTTCGCCTCCGGCGTGGCCTGGGCCAGGAAATCGTCGACGCCCGCCTCCGCCGCGATCGCCGCCGCCGTCTGCGGATTGTCGCCGGTGACCATCACCGTGCGGATGCCCATGCGGCGCAGTTCGGCGAAGCGCTCGCGGATGCCGCCCTTCACCACGTCCTTGAGGTAGACGATGCCCAGCACGACACCGTCCCGCGAGACCGCGAGCGGCGTGCCGCCCTGCTTGCCGATCGACGAGGCGATGCGGGTGATCTCCTCCAGCGGCACCGCCGCACCCATCGACTGCGCGTGCGCCACGACGGCATCGACCGCGCCCTTGCGGATCACCTTGCCGTCGAGATCGACACCGCTCATGCGCGTCTGCGCCGTGAAGGGCACGAAGCGCGCCTTGAGGTCGGCCATGTCGACGCCGCGCAGCCCGTGCTTCTCCTTGGCCAGCACGACGATCGAGCGGCCTTCGGGGGTCTCGTCGGCGAGGCTGGCGAGCTGCGCCACACGCGCGACTTCATCCTCACCCACGCCGCCCACCGGCAGGAATTCCGTCGCATGCCGGTTGCCCAGCGTGATCGTGCCGGTCTTGTCGAGCAGCAGCGTGTCGACGTCGCCCGCCGCTTCCACGGCGCGGCCGGACAGCGCCAGTACGTTGAAGCGCACCAGCCGGTTCATGCCGGCGATGCCGATCGCCGACAGAAGCGCGCCGATCGTGGTCGGAATCAGGGTGACGAACAGCGCAATCAGCACGATCACCGAGACCGAGCCGCCGGCATAGGTGGCGAAGCTCGGGATCGTAACCACCGCCAGCACGAAGATCAGCGTGAGGCCGGCCAGCAGGACGGAGAGCGCCAGTTCGTTCGGCGTCTTCTGGCGCGAGGCGCCCTCGACCAGCGCGATCATGCGGTCGAGGAAGCTCGAGCCCTGCTCGGCGGTGATGCGCACCTTGATCTTGTCCGACAGCACCTTGGTGCCGCCGGTGACGCCCGAGCGGTCGCCGCCCGCCTCGCGGATGACGGGCGCGGATTCGCCGGTGATCGCCGATTCGTCGATCGTCGCCACGCCTTCCACGATCTCGCCGTCGCCCGGCACGATGTCGCCCGGCTCGACCAGCACCACCTGCCCGACCTTGAGCGAATGCGCCCGTACCGGCTCGAACAGGTCGCCGCCCACGCCCAGCAGGACCTTGGCGATGGTCTCGCTCCTCATGCGGCGCAGGGTGTCGGCCTGGGCCTTGCCGCGGCCTTCCGCGACCGCCTCGGCGAAGGTGGCGAACAGCACCGTGACCCAGAGCCAGGCCACGATCTGGATCTCGAAGCCCACGCCCGGCCCGTGCACGGAGATATCGCGCGCCATCAGGATGGTCGCGGCGACCGCCACCAGCTCGACGGTGAACATCACCGGGTTCTTCATCAGGGTGCGCGGATCGAGCTTCACAAAACTCGCGACGATCGCGGGCTTCAGGATGGCGGCGTCGAACAGCGACGGCGCCTTGTCGCGTGTGGCCATGATCGGCTCCTAATAAAGCGTGCCGGCGAGCAGCGAGAAGTGCTCGGCGATCGGACCGAGCGCCAGCGCCGGCAGGAAGGTGAGGCCGCCCACGATCAGGATCGAGCCGACCAGCAGGCCGACGAACAGCCCGCCATGGGTGGGGAAAGTGCCGACCGAGGCCGCGGCCCGGCGCTTGGCCGCGAGCGAGCCCGCGACGGCGAGCATGGGAACGATCACGGCAAAGCGGCCGAACACCATGGCGATGCCCAGCGTCGCGTTCCAGAACACGCTGTTCGCCGAGAGGCCCGCGAAGGCGCTGCCGTTGTTTCCGGCGGCCGACGTGAAGGCATAGAAGATCTGGCTGAAGCCGTGCGGACCGGCATTCGACGTGCCCGCCAACCCCTCGGGCAGGACCGAGGCCAGCGCGCTGAAGCCCAGGATCACGAGCGGCAGGCAGAGGATGGCAAGCATGGTCATCTTGACCTCGCGCGCCTCGATCTTCTTGCCGACATATTCCGGCGTGCGTCCGACCATCAGGCCCGCGAGGAAAATCGCGACGATGGCGAATAGCAGCATGCCGTAGAGGCCCGAGCCCACGCCGCCCACGATGATCTCGCCCAGCAGGATGTTGACCAGCGGGACCATGCCGCCCAACGGCATGAAGCTGTCGTGCATGGCGTTCACCGCGCCGCACGAGGCGGCGGTGGTGATGACCGCGAACAACGCCGACAGGGGCGTGCCGAAGCGCACCTCCTTGCCTTCCATGTTGCCCAAGCTGTTGTCGACGCCCAGCGCCGCGAGCTGCGGATTGCCGCCCGCTTCCGCCCAATAGCAGGCCGCGACACCCGCGATGAACAGCACGCCCATGGCGGCCAGCAGCGCCCAGCCCTGGCGCTCGTCGCCGACGGCGCGGCCGAAGGTGTTGGTCAGGGCCGCGCCCAGCACGAAGATCGCGATCATCTGCACGAAGTTCGAGAGCGCGGTCGGATTCTCGTAAGGGTGCGCGGAGTTGGCGTTGAAGAAGCCGCCACCATTGGTGCCCAGCATCTTGATCGCGAGTTGCGAGGCCACCGGCCCCTGCGCGATCGTCTGCTTGCCGCCCTCCAGCGTCGCGGCATCGACATAGGCGCCGAGGTTCTGCGGCACGCCCTGCCAGACGAAGAAGAGTGTCAACACGATGCAGGCCGGCAGAAGCACATAGAGCGTCACGCGCACCAGGTCGGCCCAGAAATTTCCCAGGCCCTTCGCACGGGCGCGCGCGAAACCGCGAATCATCGCCATTGCCAGCGCGATGCCGGCGGCCGCACTCAGGAAGTTCTGCACGGCCAGTCCCGCCATCTGCGAGAAGTAGCTCATCGTGCTTTCGCCGCCGTAGCTCTGCCAGTTGGTGTTGGTGAGGAAGCTCACCGACGTGTTGCCGGCGAGATCGGCCGGCACCGCCGGCATGCCCTGCGGATTGAGCGGCAACACCGCCTGCAGGCGCAGCAATCCGTAGAGAAAGACAAAGCCGACGAGATGGAACACCACCACCGCGCGGCAATAGAGCCACCAGCTCTGCTCCTCGGCCGGGTTGATGCCGGCCAGGCGGTAGAAGGCGCGCTCAACGGGCAGCAGCACGGGCGACAGCCAGTTGCGCCCGCCCGCCATCACGTTGGCGAGATAGCCGCCGAGAGGCCGCGTCAGCGCGAGCACCACCACGACGTAGAGGGCGATCTGCGCCCAGCCGTTGAGTGTCATGGCGGCCTCAGAATTTTTCCGGACGCGCCAGCGCGACCGTCAGGTAGACGAGCAACAGCACGGCAAGAGCCCCGCCCAGTGCATAATCGAGCGTCATCGCGGCCTCACAGCCTGTTGCAGAGGCGTTCGTAGGCGATCAGCAGGCAGAATAGGAAAACACCGCCGCCGAGAAACAGCAGGTCGAGCATGAGGCACTCCGTGGAAGCGGCGTCATACAAGGCTCCTCGGCCATAGGATTTCGAGCCGGCCGGCCAGGGCTCGCCATAGGAAACCCATAGGAATTCACTATTGCCGACTAGATCCTCGCCGCGTTGATCTGCATCAACGCATCGCGTCCGGCGGCCGGCATTTTGGGGGGATGGAGATCGCAGAATGAAAATCCACGCCGGGTACCTGATCGGCACGGCATTGACACTGCTTGTGTATGCCGGCGCGGCGGCCGCGCAGGACAAGAGCGCGTACACGCTGTTCAATCCGACACCGGTCGACAAGATGCGCGACTTCAACACCGACCGACCGACCAAGGTGAACGCGCCCTATACGGTCGATGCCGGTCATTTCCAGATCGAGAGCGACCTCGTCTTCTACACCTGGGACACCACCAGCGCGGCCGACACGACGACGTGGGCATGGGTGATCGGCAATCCCACGTTCAAGCTCGGCGTGCTCGACAATGTCGACCTCGAAGCGACCTTCGCCGCCTACACCAGCATTTCGACGACGACCCGCAGCAGCGGCAGCACCGCCAACGCCCGCGGCACCGGCGATCTCCTCACGCGCGCGAAGATCAACCTGTTCGGCAACGACGGCGGCGGCCCGGCCCTCGCCCTCATGCCCTACGTAAAATGGCCGACAGCGCCGCAGGGCATCGGCAACCGCTATGTCGAGGGCGGCATGGCGGCACCGCTCGCGCTGCCGCTCCCCGCGGGCTTCACGACGATCCTGATGGGCCAGATCGACGTGCTGAAGAATCCCAACGACACCGGCTATCACGTCAACTTCCCGGCGATCATCAACCTCAATCACGCGATCGTCGAAGGGGTGACGGCGTTCGCGGAACTGTACGCCAACTGGTCGACCCATCCCGACGTGCGCGACGTCTACACGCTCGACTTCGCGCTCGCCTGGAGCCCGGGACCGAACTGGCAGCTCGATCTCGGGGTCTATATCGGCCTCGTGCCGGCTGCCGCGCCTTGGCAGCTGTATGCCGGCATCGCCCATCGCTTCTGAAGCTCAGAAGTGCACGATGGCGTCCATGGCGAACATGAACATGTCGGCCTTCGTGCCGCCGTTGAAGGCACCATTGAAGGTGCCGCTGTAGCCGGGGCCGGCCTCGGAGTGCCAATACGAGATCTCGGGCCGAACGACGACTTGCGGCGAGAGCCAGTGCTGCCAACCGAGCGTCGCCGCGTAATAGCGCGTGGGAACGCCGGTGCCCGTCCGCCAGCCATTCGGGTCGTCGTAGATCTCCGGGCGGAACGTAAAATTGTTCATCTTGTCCGGAGAGTAGTTGATGTACGCCAGGTAGCCGTACGCGTTGCCCGTGCACGAGAGCGCATTCGCATCGGCGCAGAAGGCCTGATTTGGCGGGTTGAACGTAACGTACTGCGGAGAGAAGGGCGTGCCTCCACCGGCAACGATCGCCTGGGCATCGGCATTCCTGAGGTTGGGAATTCCATTTTCTGAAATCCAGTAGGCCTCGAGGGCGACGTGCCAGTGTTCGTTGAATTTGTGGTAGTAGGTGGCTCCGTGCCACTGGAGATTGTTGTATCCCCAGGCTCCGTTGTTGATGCCGTCGACGCACGGATAGAACGAATCGTTGCCGCTATCGCTCGTCAGGCGAATACAGGCGGCAAAGCTGACCTGGTTTCCCGGATCCTGCGGCATCGTGCTGCCGGGATACAAGGCATTCGGCATGGGATTCTGGAGCGTCCGCCCGTGCATCCAGACCGGCGTTTCCGTGCCGATGTCGATGCCGAACTGCACCATTACGTTTTTCGTCACGGCCAGCGAGGTCAGGAGGCCGGTATTGGTGTAGTTGTCCAACGTGTAGGTCAACGAATGCGTATAGGTGTAGTTGTTCGGGCCTAGCTGCGCTTCGATGTCGGGGACCGAAATGTAACGGCCGAGCCGGAACGTGAGGCCTTCGGCGACTTGTGGAACATACAACTCGCCATAGACCATCGGAAAGTCGAAGCCGTTGATCTGGTTTCTCCCATTGTACTGATCGCTGAGAAGGCCGTAGGAATTGGTGTAGCGGTAGTTCTCGCCATAAAGCGCTGACAGGCGGAAACCCCAATCGACGTGATCCTTTTGCACCGTGTCGGGAACCCGCTCGATGTAAATGACGGCCTGGTCGAGTTGAACGGTGTTCGGGGTGTAGGCGTACCCGACGGGGGCGTTGCCGCCAGGTTGCTGCTGATTGGTGCTCAGGTTGAAGCCGCCATTCACCCAGCCGTAAACCTGGATGTGCGCGTCCTGCATCCACTTGCCGAGACTCGTGTTCGCGATCGCCGCCATGAACGGGCTGTCGACCGCATTGGGCCGGCTGGTCCCGATAGGGGTGGTGCCGCCGTAGGGCCAGTCGACAAAGGGCATCGGCGGAACCGATTGCGGAGGTTTCGGCCAGGCGGCCGCGTCGCGGGTCGACGGCGGCGCATTCGGATCGCTCGGCGGGCCAGCTCTGCCCCATTCAAGCTGGTAGTAGCGAAAGAAGCGCGTGAAAAAATCGTCGCCAAGATAGGCGTCGAGACATTTGTAATTCAGGTATGGATCGCAGTTGCCGCTCTTCGCCGCCGCGTCTTGCGCCGCCTTGATCGTGGCCTCGCTGGCCTCGCAATTATAGTCGACGTAGGGATTGCAGGTATCGCCAACCTTCGAGCCATGGAAGAACGGAAAGATGTTCTTGCCGTCCACGCTCGTCAGTTGACCCGCTGGCGGGTTGATTGTCTGCGCATGGCCGTCGATGGGCGCGAAGCCCGTGACGAAGGCGGCGGAGATCAGAAGAACACGAAAAAGCAGCTGAAAGCCGAAAGAACGAAACGCCATGCAAACCCCCACGAGCGAACGCGACTTGTGAGGCGTTGGGTAGCGCGGCGGGAAATTCGAATTCCATTCGGATGACGCCCGCCTTGCATAGGGAATGCATAGGAATTGCCGCAATTGTGACGATAAACCCGCACCGTCCGGACGCAAAGAAATCGAGCCGGATCAAGCGTCTGGGCGGCATTCGGCAACAATCGATCCGCACGACCGGCAAAAATCAGATTGACCGCGACGGGCGGCGGCGCAATACCCGCGCCCGCCGCGTCCCGGTGTTCAGGTCCGTCGGCAGAGGAAGGCGTAACCCCATAAAATGTCCGAAGTCGGAACGCCCCAACCGGTGAGCCGCAAGCGTGCTGCCGGTCTCACCCTGGCCGCGCTTGGAGTCGTGTTCGGCGACATCGGCACCAGCCCGCTCTACACGATCAAGGAATGCTTCAGCGAGTTCACCGGGCTGAAGCCGGTGCACGAGGACGTGCTCGGCATCCTGTCGCTGGTCACCTGGGCGCTGATCGTGATCGTCACCTTGAAGTACGTGATGGTTGTGATGCGTGCCGACAACCGCGGCGAAGGCGGCGTGCTCGCCCTCATGGCGCTGGTGTCGCGCCGCACCGAGATCTCGGCGGGGCGACGCAGCCTTTACCTCATGCTCGGCATGGCCGGCGCCGCTCTGTTCTACGGCGACTGCCTGCTGACGCCGGCCGTTTCCGTGCTGAGCGCCATCGAAGGCCTCAACACCGCGACGCCCGCGCTCGAACCGCTGGTCATTCCCCTGTCGCTCGGCGTGCTGGTCGGGCTTTTCGCCGTCCAGCACCACGGCACCGCCGGAGTCGGACGCTGGTTCGGCCCGATCATGCTGTTTTGGTTCGCCATCCTTCTCGTGCTGGGAGTGAGGCAGGTGGTGGCCGCCCCGAGCGTGCTCGCGGCGCTGTCTCCCCTGGAGGCGGTCGGGTTTTGCTATCGGCACGGCTTCGTGGCCTTCGTCGCGCTGGGCGCCGTTACCCTGGCCGTCACCGGCGCGGAAGCGCTGTACGCCGACATGGGTCACTTCGGAGCCAAGCCCATACGTGCGGCGTGGCTGATCGTCGTGTTGCCCTCGCTGCTCGCGAATTACTATGGGCAGGGCGCGCTGCTGCTGGCCGATCCGGCGACGCTCGAGAATCCGTTCTTCCTGATGGCGCCGGGCTGGGCGCTTTATCCGCTGGTCGGCCTTGCAACCGCGGCGACGGTGATCGCCTCGCAGGCCACGATTTCCGGGGCCTTCTCGATGGCGCAACAGGCGGCCTTGCTGGGCCTGAGCCCGCGCGTGCGCATCACGCACACCTCCGCCAGCGAGCATGGCCAGATCTACGTCCCGGCGATCAACTGGATGCAGCTGATCGGCGTCGTGGTGCTGGTGCTGGCCTTCAAGTCGTCGACCAATCTCGCCGCGGCCTATGGCATCGCCGTCACCGGCACCATGCTGGTCACGACCGTGCTGGTGTCCGTCCTGGCGCTGCGCGTGTGGAAGTGGAGCTGGCTGCGCACGATCGTCGTGCTGGGCAGCTTCGCGGTTGTCGACGCGACCCTGATGTCGGCCAACATGGTGAAGTTCCTGCAGGGCGGCTGGGTGCCCCTGGTGCTGGCGCTCGTGATCTTCACGGCGATGTGGACGTGGCTCAAGGGACGGATGGCCGTGGCGGCGCGCGAGAACGAGGGCGCGCTGCCCATGGAAAAGCTGCTGGGCAGCATCGGCCCCGGCCGCGTCCATCGCCCGCAGGGCACCGCCGTCTATCTCACGGCCTTCTCCGGCAACGCACCCAATTGCCTGCTGCACAACCTCAAGCACAACGAGGTGCTGCACGAGCAGGTCGTGCTGCTCACCGTGCAGGTCCCGGACGAGCCCTACGTGCCGCCCAATGCGCGCGCGTCGGTCGCCCATCTCGGCAAGGGCATCCATCACGTGATCCTGCGCTACGGCTTCATGGAACAGCCCGACGTGCCGCGCGATCTGGCGCCGCTGGCCGATCGCGGCGTGCCGTTCGATCCGATGCGCACCTCCTATTTCGTCGGCCGCAACAGCTTCGTCGAAGCGAGCCGTCCGCTGCTGCCGCGCTGGCAGGAGAGGCTGTTCCTCGTGCTGGCGCGCGTGGCGTCCAACGCCGGCGACTTCTTCCAGCTGCCGGCCAATCGCGTCGTCGAACTCGGAAGCCGCATCGAGATTTGATCCGCCGACAAGCGGCAATCCTTTGATTTAAAAGGATTATTTGGCATAGTGGCCCGCCGGCGATAAGTCCGGGCGCAAAACCGTCACCGACCATAAACAAGTCCGATTCGACTGCTGATATATAGTGTCCTGAAACACGCTGGCCTCACCGAATGGGCGAACGCCCCACTCTGATCCTCACGACGCGCTTGGGCGTGCGACCTCTGGGTGTGCGCGGCGATCCGCTGCACGCGGTCGCGGGACAGTTGCTGGCCGTGATCCGGCGCCGCCTGGGTGATGGCCCGGCGAATCTGCTGGCCGAACCGCAGATGCGCGAGTCTGGCGACGGCATCGATTGGTATGCCGCCCAGCAAGGCGATGTCCGGCCGCTGTCGCAGGCAAGCGACGAGGAGCGGACCCAGGCGCTCCAGACGATCGACGGTCATCTCGATGCCATCCGCGGACTGGGCGCACAACTGGCCGCGTCGGAGTCGAGCGACGAGGCGCAACTTATCGGCAAGTCGCTGCAGCTGGCGACCAGCCGTCCCTCCGACGACTTCGTCTATCTCGTGGGCGGCCAGCCGGTGATCGCCGCCTGGGGCTACGAGGCAGATGCCGCCGCGAGCCTGCAGGGCTTCGCGTCCCCGCCGCTGCCCGCCCTTGTGCCTTCGGCAACGCCGCCCGCCGCGGTCTTCGCGAGCGCGCCGGCCGCACTGTTTCCGGCACGGCTCGGCTGGTCGCGCTGGCTGAGCGGACTGCTGTTCGGGCTGATGCTGCTGCTTCTGCTGCTCATCACCTCGTGGCTGTTGCGCGCCTGTGCGCCGGTCGATCCGTCACTCAACGTCGCCACCTTCGAAACGCCCGCACCGCCCGCGCCCGAAGCGCCGCCCGATCCCACGCCGGTGCTGAAGGCCTCGCTCGACGATGCCCAGAGCGACGAGAAAAAGCTCAGGCTGGAACTCGCGGCTCTCGAGAAGGATCTCAAGGGCAAGGAAGAGATGTGCAAGCCGCCGGAACCGCCCAAGGTCGCGGCAGCCCCTCCTCCGCCACCGCCTCCCCCGCCGCCCGCGCCGAAGCCACCACCGCCTCCGCCGCCCCAGGTCGCCAACGCGCCGCCCATCAGCCAGCCGCCGGCCGGCATGCTGCCATGCAACTGGCAGGGCAATTCCGGCGGCGAGGGCGTGACGCGCAACAAGCATTATCTGGGCGACAAGCCCGGCTTTGTCGGCATCAACTACGACCTGTATGTCAAACCCGACGACATCAAGGTGATCTATCGCGGCCAGGTGCTGGCCGGAACCGGCGGCCCGCGCAGCGGACGCGGCGGCTTCGGATTCGACTGGCATCCGGTGGCCGGGGATTATTCGGTCGATGTCATCGTAACAGGTGAGATGTGGGGCACTCAGTGGAAGTACGCCATGTCCTGCCCGCGCGGCGGGCGTTGAGGAGAGACAGTGGCGGCAGGTCCTTTACTCGGCAGTGAACCGCTTCAGCGCTATCGCGCGCTGGGCGTGGCGGGCGACCCGGTGTGGCGCGCGGCGGGACAGCTGCGCGCGGCGATCGCCCAGCGCCTGTCGCGCGAACATGCCGACCTGCTGGCGATTCCCGAAGTCGATCCCTCGGGCCAGCGCATCGACTGGTACGCCGCGTTCGACGGCGAAGCGCGCCGGCTGAGCGATCTCGGCGACGCCGAACGCACGGCCATCCTGGCCAAGGTGCACAGCCTGCATGCCGATCTCGCGGGGCTGGCCGACGGCATGGAAGCGCCGGAACGCTCGGCCGCCGAGCGCAACTTCGCGCGGCTGCTGCGGTATGCCCTGACGGCGCCCGGCGAAGACACGCTCTACGTGGTCGACGGCAAGCCCGTGATGACCTTCTGGGGTTTCGCGGCCGATGCGGCCCTGCCCGGCGTTTTCCTGGCAACGCCGCCCGCGCCGCCGCCGCGTCCCGCCGCTGCGATCCCGGAAGCGGTCATGGCCTCGGCGCCCGCCGCTCTGCCGGCTGCCATGCACACCGGCGCGCGCACGGTCTGGTGGCAGTGGCTGCTGCTGGCGGCCGTTCTGCTGGCCATGCTGGCCCTGCTCGCCTGGCTGATCCGTCCTTACCTGCCGCATCTCGAGCCGCGTCTCGAGGCCGATGCCCGCGACCGCGCCCTGAGCTTCGCCGTCCGCCAGCCCCTCGACCTGCAGCAGACGCGGGTCGCAAGCCTGCAGCAGCGCAACGAGGATCTGCGCCTCGAACTGGCCCGCCTCACCGACGAACTCTCGCGCAAGGGCGGCGAGTGCTCGGCCGGTATCATCGGCTCCAACGGCGTGATCGTGGGGGGCGTGGGCCCCGGCGTCCCGATCGAGCGCGGCGACGGCAAAGATCTCGATGGCAAGGGCATCGCCTCGGCGCTGGATAAAGACAAAGACAAGACCGGCGCCGACAAGGGACCCGATGGCCCCCAGGACAAGAGCCAGGACAAGGGCAAGGACGAGAAGCAGGCGGACGCCGGCAAGGACCAGAAAGACGCGCCCAAGCCCATGGTCGTGCCGCCCGAAGCGAAGCAGAAGCAGGATCTGTCGTTCCTGAAGGGCGACTGGCGCTCGCGCACCGGTCTTGCCACGGCACAGGGCGAGAAAGACCTGCGTCCCGACTACAAGCTCGACGACAAGGGCAAGGGCAAGGTGAGCTTCGTGCAGAAGAACGGCACGAGCTGCGAGGCGCCGGCCGAGGCGCGCTGGGAGAACGGCAAGCTGGTGATCGAAGAGAAGGCCAACCCGACGTGCGGCGACGGCAAGACCTACGCCCGCAACGTCGTGAACTGCGAGATTGGCGCGGACGGCACGGCCCAGTGCAAGGGCAGCCAGCCCGGCGACACCAAAAGCTACAACGTGCAGATCGGCCATTGAGGCCATAGACTTCGAGATCGGAATTCACAGGATCAAATGAGCGAACTTGCCCGTCTGCCGAGCTATCCCAGCCCGACGACCCTGATTGCCCGCTCCGGCATCCAGTTCCTCGATTTCGGCTTCGATCCCGCGCGCCTCAAAACGCGCGAATGGGGCTTCCACGACGCCACGGCCGCGGGCTCGGTCGACGATCTGGTGCAGCTCGATTTCGACGAGGTGCGCGGCCAGTACGAGGTGATCGAGAACGGCCGCCGCCGCGCCGCCGAACCCAATCTCGTGGTCACGGCCAAGGATGCGCTGGCGCCCTTCATCGACAAATGGGTGCCCGTGCCGTTCCTGCAGATGCGGCCGAACAACCAGTATCGCGAAGGCCCCGCCGATTGGGCGCGCGTCCGCGTCGTCGATCTCGAGGCGCGCTATGGCGAGGGCTTCCGCGACGAACAGGGCAACCGGTATCGCTGCGTGCTCGCCTTCGACACCGGCCTGATCGCCGAGGCCGAGGGCCGCGCCTACCTCGCGCCCTCGTCCAAGGATGTGACGGCCGGTGCCCTGTTCTCGCTGGCGCCGCAGCAGCGCGCCAACCACTGGATGCTCCGCCAGGGCTGGATGAAGCAGTGGCTCGAGGAACTGTTCCGCGAACTGCATCCGCGCGCGACCGTCGAAGAGATCGACAGCGACATCAAGCAGAAGCCGCAGGAAGCAAGCGCCCGCTATCTCGCCTTCCTCGGGCTGCTTGCCGAAGCGGTCCGGTTCCCGCCCGTGAAGCTGGTCGGCGATGCCGAGCGGCCGGGCCGCGGCGCGATCGAGGTCGACCTCGTGCTCGACGTCGGCAACTCGCGCACCTGCGGCCTGCTGATCGAGGCGGCCGGCGAACTCGGTATCAACCTCAACGACTCCTATGAGCTGGCGCTCCGCGATCTCTCCCATCCGGAGTGCGTGCACGCCAAGCCGTTCGAATCGCGCGTCGAGTTCGCGCAGGCGTGGTTCGGCAAGAATCACCTCTCGCGCCTGGGCGGCCGCGCCGATGCCTTCGTCTGGCCGACCATGACCCGAGTCGGCCCCGAAGCGACGCGCCTCGCCGCCCGCCGCCGCGGCACCGAGGGCAACACCGGCATGTCGAGCCCCAAGCGCTACCTGTGGGACGAGGAAGCGCAGACCCGCGAATGGCGCTTCAACGTGGCCTACGCCCAGGACCAGACGGCCATGCCGGCCGCTGCCGGTCCGATGGCCCAGCTCATCAACCAGAAGGGCGAACCGCTCCATCTCGTCGAGCCGGAAGCCGACAGCGCCGACCATCTGCCGGTGTTCGAGCCGCTCTATTCGCGCTCGTCGATCATGACCTTCTCGCTCACCGAAGTGCTGCTGCAGGCGCTGACACTGATGAACTCGCCGCAGCAGCGCGGCCGCCGTGCGCACGCCGAGACGCCGCGCCGGCTCCGCCGCATCGTGCTCACCCTGCCGACGGGCATGCCGCTGGCCGAGCGCCTGATATTCCGCAAGCGCGCCGAAGCCGCGCGCGATCTCGTCTGGATGATGATGGGCTGGAAGCTCGACGATGTGGCCGCCCCGGCGCCGCGCGTGCTCACCGACTGGGACGAGGCCAGCTGCACCCAGCTCGTTTACCTCTACACCGAGGTCGCGCGCAATTTCGGCGGTGACGCCCGCCGCTTCTTCCAGATCGCGCGCAAGCCGCGGGCGCGGGCGTCGGACGGCACGCTCACCATCGCCTCGATCGACGTGGGCGGCGGCACGACCGACCTGATCATCAACTCCTATCGCCTCGAGGGAGCCGGCACTTCCGTCACGCTGTTCCCGGAGCAGAAGTTCCGCGAGGGCTTCACCGTCGCGGGCGACGATATCCTGCTGCGCGTCGTGCAGGCCCATGTGCTGCCGCCGATCGAAGCGGCAATGCGTACTGCCGGCATCGCCAACCCCTCCGACCTGATGGCCGAGCTGCTGGGTGGCGACCGCGGCGGCGAAGACGTGATCCAGCGCAACCTGCGCCAGCAGTTCGCGCTCCAGATCGCCCATCCGATCGCGCTCGAGTTCATGCGCGCGGCCGAAACCTACGACCCGACCTCGGGCGTGCTGACCGCCGAGCCGCGGCCCTACGACTCCTTCTTCCCGAGCGGCGCCAAGCCGTCGCAGGAAGTGGTGACGTTTGTGAACGACGCCGTCCGCAAGCGCGGCGCCAAGGACTTCGACCTCAAGGCGACCGAATTCCCGATCGACCTCGTCGAACTCGACAAGACCGTGCGTGCCGAGATGGCGCGCGTGCTGGCGCCGCTCGCCGAGATCGTGCACGCCTACGATTGCGACGTGCTGCTGCTCTCCGGCCGACCCTCGCGCCTGCCCGGCATCCGCTCGCTGGTCATGGAACTGCTGCCGTTGCCGCCCGAACGCGTGATCTCGCTGCATGAGTATCGCGTGGGCGCCTGGTATCCGTTCCGCGACGCGCGTCTGCGGGTCGAAGACCCCAAGACCACGGTGGCGGTGGGTGCGATGATCGCGGCGCTCGCCCAATCGCAGCTGCCGGACTTCTCCTTCCGCTCCGACCTGCTGCGCTCCAAGAGCATCGCCAAGTTCATCGGCAAGCTCGACGGCGGCGGCCGCCTGCAGAAGGAGGATCTCGTCTATCGCGACGTCGACCTCGACAACCGCGAGTACGAGCTGCCCGAGCTGTCGTTCGAGTTCCGCGGCCCCATGTGGCTGGGCGCGCGGCAGCTCGACCTGGTGCGCTGGCCGGCCGCGCGGCTCTATGCGCTGGAATTCGCCAAGCCCGAATATGCCGAGCGTCACGCCCGCGAGACGCCGTTCAAGATCGCGCTGTCGCGTGTGAAGCCCAAGGACAAGGACTCCGGCGACGTCGAGCGCTTCCGCCTTCGCCAGGTGACCAACCGGGATGGCCGCGCCGTGGCTCTCGATCGGCTCACGCTACGTCTTCAAACGCTGCCGCGCCGTGAGGGCTACTGGCTCGACACCGGCATGCTCAAGACAGGTTAACGAACAATGGACACCGTCGATCTCAAACT
>CAIWTJ010000007.1 GCA_903915535.1 Enhydrobacter aerosaccus | reverse complement strand
GCCTGAAGCAGCGCGCGCGCCTTGGTGGCGTTGAAGGCATTGTCGCTCTCGAAGCACCAGGCGTTGAGGCAGATCGCGACGTCGTAGGCCAGGAAGTCGTTGCAGGCGAAATAGAAGTCGATCAGCCCGGAGAGCCGGTCGTTCAGGAAGAAGACGTTGTCGTTGAACAGGTCGGCATGGATCACGCCCGCCGGCAGGCCGCGCGGCCAGTTCTTCTCGAAGAAGTCGATCTCGGCGCCGAGCTCGCTGTCGAGCGCGCCGTCGATGTGGCCGCGGCAGCCGTCGTAGAGCGGCCGCCAGCCCGCGACCGAGAGCGCGTTGGGACGCTTGAGCGCGAAGTCGCGGCCGGCGAGATGCAGTCCCGCCAGCGCCTCGCCGATCGGCCCGCAGTGCTGCACCGTCATGCGGCGCGGCCACATGCCCTGCAGGAAGCTGGTGATGGCGGCGGGCTTGCCCGCGAGCGAGCGCAACGCATTGCCGTCGCGCCCGTGGATCGGACGCGGACAGTTGATGCCGCGGCTCGCAAGATGGTCCATGAGGCCCAGGAAGAACGGCAGGTCCTTCGGATCGACGCGCTTCTCGTAGAGCGTCACCATGTACTGGCCCTTGTCCGTGGTCAGCACATAGTTGGTGTTCTCGACGCCCTCGGCGATGCCCTTGAAGGACTGCGCCGTGCCGATCTCGTAATCGCCCAGGAAAGCCTCGAGCTCGGCGTCGCTCACTTCGGTGTAGACGGCCATGAGATCAGCGCCCTAGGCCACCAGCTGGCGCGGCAGCTTGAAGACGACGCTTTCCTCGGTCGTGCGCACTTCCTCGACGGTGACGTCGTAGCGTTCCCGGCACGCCGCGATCAGCTCGTCGACCAGCAGCTCGGGCGCCGAGGCGCCGGCGGTGATGCCGAGGCGCCGCGTGTTGCCCAGCCACGCCCAGTCCATGTCGGCCGCGCGCTGCACGAGGCGCGACCGGGCGCAGCCGTAGTTCGCCGCGACCTCGACCAGGCGCATCGAGTTGGACGAGTTCGGCGCCCCGATCACCACCAGCGCGTCGCACGTCTCGGCGATCGCCTTCACGGCGGCCTGGCGGTTGGTGGTGGCGTAGCAGATGTCCTCCATCTTCGGCCCCTGGATCGCGGGGAAGCGCCGGCGGAGCGCCGCCACGATGTCGATCGTGTCGTCGACCGAGAGCGTGGTCTGCGTCGCATAGGCGAGGTTGAGCGGATCGGCCACGACCAGCGCCTCGGCCTGCGCCACGTCCTCGACCAGCACGACCTTGTCCGGCGGCAGCTGGCCCATCGTGCCGATCACCTCGGGGTGGCCCGCGTGCCCGATCAGGACGACGGTACGGCCGGACACGCTGTGGCGCTCGGCCTCGCGATGGACCTTGGACACCAGCGGGCAGGTGGCATCGACGTAGAGGAGATTGCGGCGCGCGGCTTCGGCGGGCACGGATTTCGGCACGCCGTGCGCGGAAAAGATCACCGGCCGGTCGTCGGGCACCTCGTCGAGCTCGTCCACGAAGATCGCGCCCTGGGCCTCGAGGTTCTCGACCACGAAGCGATTGTGCACGATCTCGTGGCGGACATAGACCGGCCGGCCATAGCGGGCGAGCGCGCGCTCGACGATCTGGATGGCGCGATCGACCCCGGCGCAGAAGCCGCGCGGGCTGGCGAGCAGGATCGTGAGCGGCTTTTTTGCTTCGGTCATCTGAAAACGGGCTGCGGCGGGCTGGCCCGGTTCGCTTGCGGGCCGGCGGACCATTGCCTAGACTCCTTCATCGACGCAACGAGGAAAGCAATATGACCGAGCCGGTTGTCGCGGCCAAGGTGCCCAGCAAGGTGACGCTGGAGGCAGGCAAGGACTATTGGTGGTGCTCCTGCGGGATGAGCAAGAATCAGCCATTCTGCGACGGCACGCACAAGGGCAGCGGCATGGTGCCGCTGAAGTACACGGCCGAGAAGTCCGGCGATCACTGGATGTGCGCCTGCAAGCACACGAAGAACAAGCCGCTGTGCGACGGCAGTCACAAGACGCTGGCATGATGCGTTTCCGGCTTGCATCGACGGCGCCGCTCGCGCTCGCCCTCTCGTCGGCCCTGGCGCTGGCGGCCTGTAGCGGTCCGAGCAAGGAAGAGAAGGCCGTCGCCACCTATTGCCCCAGCCCGTTCGTGGTCCAGGACGCGCAGAGCCTGACGCGCTTCAAGCCCGGCCCCGGGCGCGACCCGCGCGACATCGCCTTCCAGGCGGCGTTGACCGGTACCGGCGTCAGCTGCGAGGCCGGTCGCAACAAGCTCGAGGTCACGCTCAAGCTGCGCCTGTCGGTCGATGCCGGCCCGTCGATCGCCGGCGGCACGACCAGCGTGCCGTACTTCGTGCGCCTGCTGAACGGCGGCGGCGTCTCCGAGGGCCAGGACTTCCTGGCCACCTTCAAGCTGTCGAGCGCCAGTCCGCGCGGCGCGTCGGTCGAGGAGATCGCGCTCACGCTGCCCTACAACCAGCCGTCGGATCTCGGCGGCTATCGCGTCGCGGTGGGCCTGAAGCCGACGCAGGAAGAGCTCGACTACAACCGCCGCGCCGCGGCGCGCCAATAGGACTCGCGGCCGCGCGCCCATCGCGCGCGCCGGGACGCCCCGGAGCAGCCGGCCTACGACAACACGACGTTCCAGCCCTTCCCGGGGCTTCCCGACCGGTCGGGAAGCCTCCGATGCCGATGGCGCAGGGCTTCGGCGCGATTCTTCCCGCATTCCGCGCCTCACCCCCAGCCCAACGAGCCCTCCGTCATCCCGAGCGCAGTCGAGGGACCTTTTTTCGCTGCGCCCCGCGCGTCCCGAAAAAAAGCCCTGCTCATGTGTCTCACGAACCGCTCGGAAGAAAAAACGCGTCCTTGCGAGGATTGCCCCCAAACGCTGGCCTGCCTGCATCAAGGCCCATTCCTCGCGAGTGCTCGCGAGCTCCTCGCGAGCGGGTGCATGCACGGCAATTGCCGGCAGATACACTCCACCCTCATCCCTCTTGACCGCTCGCATCATGAGGCGGGCCATCAGAACCCGCGCCTCTGTCATCCCGAGCGCAGCAAGGGATCTTTGGCGGTCGATGAGCAAGGATCCCTCGCTATGCTCGGGATGACAGGCTACGCGCGACGAACCGTGTGCGTTGGTAGGGGTGATCATGCGCGCCAACCTACGCGCGTCGCGATCAATACCCTATTACGGTCGTTACTGACGACATATCGCTGGCCCGCTTGAGACAGACGCAATGCGCGTCGGTCGGCCGCCTGCTAAAGAAATCCCGTCGACAGCCACGGAATGGCAGCGACCGCGATAAGTCCGACAACGAGCGCGCCGAGATAGGGCCAGATGCGCTTCATGCCCGAGTCGGGCGAGACCTGGCCGATGGCGCAGGCGGCGTAGTAGCCGACGCCCAGCGGCGGGGCGAACAGGCCGACGCCCATCGCCAGGATCACCACCATCGCATAGTGCACTTCGTTTACGTGCGCGGCCTTGGCGATCGGGAACAGCAGCGGGCCGAACAGCACGATGGCGGGAATACCCTCGAGCACGCTGCCCAGGATGATGAAGGCCACGATCGAGATCATCAGGAAGCCGAACCGGCCGCCCGGCACCGCGGCCATCGCCTGGGCGAGCTGGTGCGAGAAGCCCGACTGCGTGAGCGCCCACGCCATGCCGGTGGCCGTGCCGATGATCAGCAGGATCGCCCCCGAAAGGCACGCCGTCTCCAGCAGCATCGGATAGAGCCGCTTCCAGTCGAACTGGCGGTAGACGGCCAGGCCCATCAGGGTCGCGTAGGCGATGCCGATGGTCGAGACCTCGGTCGCGGTCGCCACGCCCTCGACGACGGCGGAGCGGATCACGACGGGCAGCGCGAGCGAAGGCAGCGCGATCAGCAGCGTCCGGCCGATCTGCTTGCCGGTCGCACGCTCGCCCACGGCTTCGTCGCGCGAGCGCCACCACGCCACGACACCCAGCGCGATGCCGAGCACGAGGCCCGGCAGCAGGCCGCCGGTGAACAGGGCCGCGATCGACACGCCCGTCACCGAGCCAATGGTGATCAGCACGAGGCTGGGCGGGATCGTCTCGGTCATGGCGCCCGAGGCCGAGAGGATCGAGACCATCTCGCCGTCGTTGGAGCCGCGCCGCTTCATCTCCGGGAACAGCACGGGCGCGACGGCGGCCATGTCGGCGGCCTTGGAGCCCGAGATGCCGGACACGAGATACATCGCGCCCAGCAGCACGTAATAGAGGCCGCCGCGCACGTGTCCCAGCAGTCCCGCGAGGAACGCCACCATGGCGCGCGCCATGCCGGTCATGTCGATGAGGAGGCCCAGGAACACGAAGAGCGGCACCGCGAGCAGCACCAGGCCGCTCATGCCCTCGTCCATGCGCGACACCACGACGGTGAGCGGCACCCTCGTCACGCACATCAGGAAGGCCACGGTCGCGGTGCCGAAGGCGAAGCCGATCGGCACGCCCAGCAGCACGCCCGCCGCCAGCAGCACGACGAAGAAGAACACCAGGTTCCAGTTGCCCAGCGCCTTCAGCACCGGCGCCAGGAAGAACAGCCCGCCCGCGATCAGCGCCAGCACCGCGATCACGGACAGCAGCGGCTGCAGGCGAAAGCGCACCAGGCGTAGCGCGCAGGTCAGCAGCATGAAGGCCGCACCCGCCGGAATGGCGGCGGCGCGCACGATGTTGGGGAGGCCGAGCGCCGGGGTCTCGATGTAGAACTCCTCGGCCGCGTAATCCCAGGCATAGGGCAGCAGGATCGCGAGGAAGAGCGCGGGCGCCGCCACGCTCAAGACCTCGGCGTAGGGCTGAAGTGTCGGCCTGAGCCGGCTCACCACGGCGGTAAGACGCATGTGCTGCATGCGCTGCAGCGCCACCACCGAGCCCAGCATCGCCAGCCACAGGAACAGGATCGACGCCAGCTCGTCGCTCCACACGAACGGATGGTGGAACACGAAACGGCTGACCACGCCCGCCAGCAGCACGAAGATCTCGACCAGCACCAGCAGCGCCGTGGGCAGCTCCACGGCGCGGCGCAGGATCGTCTCGATGCGGGAGATCACGACTTGGCCTCACCCTGAGGAGCAGCCCAAAGGGCTGCGTCTCGAAGGGTGGCAACCCGCACCGTACCTGTTCCCATCCCTCGAGACGCTCGCTTCGCTCGCTCCTCAGGATGAGGTTCGTTCGTGTTCACGGGAAGACTACGACAGGCTGCCGACCGCCTTCTCGAGCACGGCCCAGGCTTCGGCGCCGAACTTGCCCTTCCACTCCTCGTAGAAGCCGGCGCTCTTCAGCTTGGCGCGGAAGGCCGCCGCGTCGGTGTCGACGAACTGCAGGCCCTTGCCCTTCAGCGTGTCGGCCACCGTGTTGCTCATCTTGGCGAGGTCGTCGCGCTCGGCCAGCGCGGAGGCATTGAACTCCGCCTCGACGATCTCGCGCAGGTTCGCGGGCAGCGCGTCGAACGCCTTCTTGTTCGCCAGGAACCAGAAGCCGTCCCACATGTGGTTGGTGATGGCCACGTACTTCTGCACTTCGTAGAGCTTGGCGGTGTCGATCAGCGACAGCGGATTCTCCTGGCCGTCGACCACGCGGGTCTGCAGCGCGCTGTAGACCTCGTTGAAGTTGATCGTGGTCGGCGAGGCGCCGAACGCCTTGAACATCGAGGTCCAGAGCGGGCTCGCGGGCACGCGGATCTTGAAGCCCGAGAGATCTTCCGGCGTCTTGATCGGCTTGGCGGCGCTGGTGATCTGGCGATAGCCGTTGTCGTACATCTTCGAGAAGGCGTAGAGGCCGCGCTTGGCGATCTCGGCGCGCACGTAGGCGCCCAGCGCGCCGTCCATGGCCGGCCACACCTGGCCGTAGTCCTTGAACGCGAAACCCACGCCGTTGATCGAGGCGACCGGCACCAGCGTCGACAGGATCAGGCCCGAGAGGGTGAAGAACTCGAGCGCGCCCGAGCGCAGCTGGCTCAGCATGTCGGTGTCGGAGCCCAGCTGGTTGTTGGGGAACACCTTGATCTCGACCTTGCCGCCGGTCTTCTCGAGCACGCGCGCCGCCGCTTCGGTGGTGCGGATGTTGAGCGGATGCGTGACCGGCGAGTTGTTGGCGTACTTGTAGCTGAACTCGGCGGCATGGGCCGGCCAGCTCAGGATCGACACGAGCGGAAAGGCGGTGCTGGCGGCCACGGTCGAGCCGAGCAGGCGACGGCGGTTCATCTTGATCGTCATTGGTGTTTACTCCCCTTGAACTGTTGGGGAGGTATTGGCCCGATTCAGGCGT
>CAIWTJ010000006.1 GCA_903915535.1 Enhydrobacter aerosaccus | reverse complement strand
GGGCGCGCGCCGCAACGAGGCGCCGAAACGCCGGTCCGACAAGATCGACGTGGGCCGTGCCGTCTCGGGCGAGAACGATTTCCGCAGCCGCTCGGTCGCCGCACAGCGCCGCCGCCTCGATCGCGAGCGTCGCCAGCAGAGCGGCGACGAGCCTCAGCAGAAGGTCTTTCGCGAGGTCATCATCCCCGAGGTCATCACCGTGCAGGAGCTCGCCTCGCGCATGGCCGAGCGCGGCGCCGACGTGATCAAGACGATGATGCGCATGGGCGTGATGGCGACGATCAACCAGGCGATTGATCCCGACACGGCCGAGCTGGTCGTCACCGAAATGGGTCACCGCTTCAAGCGCGTGACCGAAGGCGATGTCGAGACCGGCCTCACGGACACCGCCGCCGACGAGGGCACGCAGGTTGCGCGTCCGCCGGTGGTCACGATCATGGGCCATGTCGATCACGGCAAGACCTCGCTGCTCGATGCGCTGCGCGCCACCGACGTGGCGGCGCACGAAGCGGGCGGCATCACGCAGCATATCGGCGCCTATCAGGTGACGCTGCCGTCGAAGCAGAAGATCACCTTCCTCGATACGCCGGGCCACGAGGCGTTCACCGCCATGCGTGCGCGCGGCGCCAAGGTGACGGACATCGTCGTCCTGGTGGTGGCCGGCGACGACGGCGTCATGCCGCAGACCAAGGAAGCCATCGCGCATGCGAAGGCTGCGGGCGTGCCGATCATCGTGGCCATCAACAAGATGGACAAGCCCGGCGCCGACGCGAGCCGCGTGCAAAACGAACTGCTGCGCGACGAGATCCAGGTCGAGCAGCTGGGCGGCGAAGTGCAGGCGATCGAGGTTTCGGCCACCAAGCGGATGAACCTCGACAAGCTCGAGGAAGCGATCCTGCTGCAGGCCGAACTGCTCGAGCTCAAGGCCAATCCCGACCGCCCCGCCGACGGCGTGGTGATCGAAGCCCGGCTCGACCAGGGCCGCGGTTCGGTGGCGACCGTGCTCGTCCAGCGCGGCACGCTCAAGGTCGGCGACGTTCTCGTGGCCGGCGCCGTGTGGGGCCGCGTGCGTCGACTGGTCGACGATCGCGCCAACGCGGTCGAAAGCGCGGGGCCTGCGTTCCCGGTCGAGGTCCTGGGTCTCGCCGGCACGCCGCAGGCGGGCGACGAGTTCCATGTGGTGGAGAGCGAAGCGCGTGCGCGCGAGATCTCCGACTTCCGTGCCCGTCGCGACCGTCAGGTCGAGCTGGCGCGCGCGGCCGGTGGCCGCGGCACCCTCGAGGAGATGATCAAGGGCATCCGCGAGGGCACCGCCAAGGAACTGCCGGTGCTGATCAAGGCCGACGTGCAAGGTTCGGCGGAAGCGCTCGCGGGCGCGCTGTCGAAGCTCGGCACCGAGAAGGTCATCACGCGCGTGGTCTACTCGGGCGTCGGCGGCATCAGCGAAGCCGACATGACGCTCGCCAAGGCGTCGGGTGCGCTGATCATCGGCTTCAACGTGCGTGCGAACCCGCAGGCGCGCGAGATCGCCAAGCGCGACAAGGTCGACATCCGCTACTACTCGATCATCTACAAGGTCACCGAGGACATGCAGGCCCTGATGGTCGGCCTTCTCGAT
>CAIWTJ010000005.1 GCA_903915535.1 Enhydrobacter aerosaccus | reverse complement strand
GCTTCAACATGTCGAAGTCCCCGCCGGGGTCGACGGCGGTACCCTCCATGGTCTCGGGACACCAGACGATGGAGCAGTTCTGCTGGAACGGCGTGACGGGCGCGATCATGACCTTGAGCATGGAACCGATGTAATGGCTCCCGCAGCCGACGGGAAGGGCGTATGCTTGGCCCAATGAAACAGCGCGTTTTATTGCTTCTCATGGCATTCCTCGGCCTGGCCGCACCGGCGCTGGCCCAGGTCGCCCCGGTGTCCTCGCCCACCGGACCTGTCATGGCCGGTCCCTACGCCATCATCGATGCCGCCACCGGCGAGACCTTGCTGGAGCAGAACGCGGGGGCGGCATGGTATCCCGCGTCGCTCACCAAGCTGATGACGATCTATCTGACGTTCGAACAGCTGAAGAGCGGCCGCCTCACGCTCGCGTCGCCGGTGCCGTTCTCGCAGCACGCCTCGGCCATGCCGGAGTCGAAGCTGGGCGTGGCGCCCGGCACCTCGATCACGGTCGAGCAGGGGCTGCTCGCGCTCGTCGCCCACTCCGCAAACGACGTGGCGACCGCGCTCGCCGAACTGATCGGCGGGTCCGAGCCCGCCTTCGGCCAGATGATGACGCAGACGGCGCATCGGCTCGGCATGACGGCCACGAAGTTCAACAATGCCAACGGCCTGCCCGATCCGCAGAACGTGACCTCGGCGCGCGACCTCGGCCTGCTCGCAATCGCACTCTTGCGCGACTTCCCGCAGTACTACGGCTACTTCCAGACCAAGGACTTCATGTTCGGCAAGCGCCGCATCGGCCCCGGCGTGAAGTTCGTCGAGCTCTACGCGCCCTATGCCGACGGCCTCAAGACCGGCTTCATCTGCAACTCCGGCTTCAACATCGTGGGCAGCGCCGTGCGCGACGGACGCCGGCTGATCGGCATTGCGCTGGGCTTCCGCCGCTCCGACCTGCGCGACGAGTTCCTGGTGCGCCTGTTCGACGAGGCCTTCGCGCTCAAGACCGGCGGCAACAAGCCGAAGATCTGGCAGGTCCGCAACGAAGGCGGCGAGCCCCACAAGCTGTTCGGCCCGGGCGAATGCGGCGGCATCCGCTACGAGATGCCGGGCGATGCCGCGTGGCTCGGCACCTACGGCGACTGGGCCTCCGCGCGCCGCGTCTGGAGCGTGGGCCAGGCCGACTTGGTGAAGCTCGGCGTGACGCGGATCGGCAAGGAATGGATCCTGCCCGTCACGGTTAACAAGGCGACGCGCCAGGCCGCGATCATCGCCGACCTCGAGCCCGACGCCGCGCAAAAGCTCTGCGCCGACTACAGGGCGCGAAAGCTCTTCTGCGAAGTGAAGAAGCCCGCCGAGATCACGCCGCCGTTCGGCGTCTTCTGGCGCTAGGTCGAGACGGGCTGCTCTTCGTCCGTCACGCCGCCGAACTTGCGGACGAGCAGGACGGCCACCGTGTTGCCCATCACGTTCACCGTGGTGCGGCCCATGTCCATGAACACGTCGATGCCGGCGATGATGGCGATGGCTTCGACCGGCAGCCCCAGCGCCACGATCACCGTGGTCGCCGCGACCAGTCCGCCGCCGCCCACGTTGCCCATGCCCTTGGTGGTGATCAGGCCGGTCACGATGATCGACAGCATGGTCGGCCAGTCGAGATGGATGCCGTGCGCCTCGACGATGAAGGTGACGGCCAGCGACAGGTAGAGCGACGAGCCGTCCTGGTTGAAGCTGTAGCCGAGCGGCAGCACGGTCGAGACGATTCGGTTCGGCACGCCGGCGCGTTCGAGGATTTCCATGTGCACCGGCAGCGTCACTTCCGAGGAGCGCGTGGCGAAGGCCAGGAACAGCGGCTCGGCGATCTTGCGGATCGTGCCGAACGGGCTCTCGCCGATCAGGAACAGAACGACGCACATCAGGGCCACGACGACCAGCAGGCCGATGTAGAGCGTGCCCACCAGCTTGGCCAACGCATAGAGCGTGGCGGTGCCCTGGCTCGCGACCAGCCAGGCGATTACCGCGGTAACGGCGATCGGTGCCAGCACGATGATCCACCGCACCAGCTTCATGGTGGCCACCTGCACGCCGCGCAGCACGGCCACCACCGGCAGCGCCACCTCGCCGATCGCCGACAGGGCGCCGCCGAACAGGATGCCGAACAGTAGGACCTGCAGGATCTTCTGCTCGGC
Source organism: Enhydrobacter aerosaccus (assembly GCA_903915535.1). Taxonomy (GTDB): domain Bacteria; phylum Pseudomonadota; class Alphaproteobacteria; order Reyranellales; family Reyranellaceae; genus Reyranella; species Reyranella aerosaccus_C. Next base: position 15,719 of record CAIWTJ010000005.1, on the reverse strand, counting down.
CATCGCCGCCACGATGTTGGTCGGGATGAGATCGAGGAAGAATTGTACCCAGTTGACGGTCGCGACGGTCGTCGGGCCTTTGCCGGGGATCGTGAGGTCGGCGCCGAGGCCGGGATGGAAGAGGCCGTTCATCAGCAGGCCGATCACCAGGCAGGTGCCGGTCGCCACGTAGAACCAGACGAAGGCGATGCCGATCACCTTGCCGAAGACCTTGATCTCCTGCCCCATCATGTAGACGCCGAGCACGATCGACGAGAACACCAGCGGGATGATCAGCATCCGGAGCGCATTGATGAAGGCGCGGCTGACCGGGAACAGCTCTTTGCCGAAGCTCGGCCACAGGAAGCCGATGGCGCAGCCGATGAACAGGCCCAGCAGCATCTGCACGGGCAGCGACAGGCCCAGCACCTTTCCCGCCGCCGGCGCGCCCGGCGCGGACTTGATTTCTGCGATCATGTGTCCCCCCTCGAAGACCTAGGCCGCGGCCTTCCCTACGGTCTTCAGCCACTTTCGTGCCAGATCGACCACGAAGTCGATGTCGGCGCGGTTGTTGTAGAGGTGGAAGGAGAAGCGCAGCAGCCCGCGCCGCACGCCCAGCCGCACGCCGTTGGCGACCAGGAAATCGTGCAGCGCCATCATGTCGTTGTCGCCGGTCGCGTCGTGATCGGTACTCAGGACCTTGCCGACGGTCACGATCGGGCTGCCGGGCAGGTTCGACTTGCCGCCGTAGACCGGCAGGCCGAGCTCCATCATGCGGTCGGCGAATTCGCGCGTCAGGCCGCAGACATAGGTCTCGACTTCCTTGGGTCCGAGGTCGAGCAGAAGCTGCAGCGATTCGGCGGCCGCCAGCGTGGCGGGATAGTTGTAGTTGCCGACGTCGAAGCGGCGCGCACCCTTGGCCAGCACATAGGCCGAGGTGTCGCCAGAGCTGCCCTCGTGCTCGTTGCCGAGATCGACGCTGAAGCGCGACAGCATCACGGGCTCCAGCGTGTCGGCGAGCTCGCGCCGGATATAGAGGAAGCCGACACCGTAGACGCCCATCATGTATTTCTGCGCCGAGGTGGCCAGCACGTCGATCTTGAGTGCGCGGACGTCGGTGTCGATCGCGCCGACCGACTGCGCCCCGTCGACCACCAGCAGGATGCCGCGCTTGCGGCACTCCGCGCCCAGCTCCGCGAGCGGCAGGCGGAAGCCCGGCGCGAAGGAGACGGAGGACACCGCCACGACCCGCGTGCGCGCATCGGCTGCCGCCAGGATCTTGTCGGCCGGGATGTGGCCCGCGTCCTGTCCCACGCTCCGGATGGTGATGCCGTGGCGTTTGACCATGCCGTGCCAGGGATAGACGTTCGCCGGATGCTCAAGCGACTCGCAGAGCACGACATTGTCGCCCGCCTTCCACGGCAGCGAGGCGGCGAGCGTCGCGATGCCATCGGTGACGTTGCGCGTGAAGGCGATCTCGTCGGCGTCGGCATGGATCAGCCGGGCGAACAGCTCGCGCGTGCGCTCGACGCCCTTGAACATGGCCTTCTTGTCGAGCGTGCCGTCGCCGTTCTGGTCGAGGTAGGCGTCGAACGCCTTGCGGGCGCCGCTATACAGCAGGCAGCGCGCGGAAACGTCGAGATAGGGGCCGGCCGCCGTACCGGGAAAGCTGGAGCGAATTTCGGCGAATCGCTGCGCCAAGTATTGGTCGGCCAATGCTGTCCCCATCGATGTGTAGCCCGGAGTCTTACCCCAGCGTGGGCCTTTTTGCTCTAATTTCCACTCCCTTGGCCGCTCCCGCCATTCGTGGCATACCGCCCCCATGAACTGGCTGACCAATTTCGTCCGCCCCAAGCTCCGCGCGCTCGTGTCCCGCAAGGAGGCGCCGGAAAACCTCTGGATGAAGTGCCCCAAGTGCGAACAGATGCTGTTCCTGCGCGACTGGGAGGCCAACCAGGAGGTCTGCACCCATTGCGGCCATCACATGCGCATCCGGCCGATGAAGCGGCTGCCGCGCCTGTTCGATGAGGGCAAGTACGAGCTTCATCCGCTGCCGCGGGTGACCGCCGACCCGCTCAAGTTCCGCGACACGAAGCGCTACGACGCCCGCCTCAAGGAAGCGGTGGCCAAGGCCGAAGGGCCCAAGGACGGCACGACCGATGCGCTGATCGTGGCGAGCGGCCCGATGGACGGGCGCATGGCCGTCCTGGCGCTGCTCGATTTCGGCTTCATGGGCGGCTCGATGGGCACGGCCGTGGGCGAGGGGCTCGTGATGGCGGCTGAGCTCGCCGTCGCGCGCAAGGCGCCGCTGATCGTCTTCTCCGCCTCGGGCGGCGCCCGCATGCAGGAGGGCATCCTCTCGCTGATGCAGCTCACGCGCACCACGATCGCGGTGCGCAAGGTCAAGGAAGCACGCCTGCCGTACATCGTGGTGCTGACCGATCCCACGACCGGCGGCGTGTCGGCCTCGTTCGCCATGCTGGGCGACATCCACATCGCCGAGCCGGATGCGATCATTGGCTTCGCCGGCCAGCGCGTGATCCAGGACACGATCCGGCAGGAGCTGCCGCCCGGCTTCCAGCGCTCGGAATATCTGCTGGAGCACGGCATGGTCGACGCCGTCGTGCACCGCCACCATTTGCGCGAGACGCTGATCCGGCTGACCCATCTGCTGATGGATCCGATCCGCTCCGAGGGCCGCGGCCTGGCTGTCGCGGTGCGCTGAAGCCGCCGCACCAGAGCCAACCATGATCGACCCGCTCCTGGAGCGCGTCATGCGGCTCCATCCGAAGTTGATCGATCTCGGGTTGGAACGGATGGAGCGCCTGCTGATGGCGTTGGGCTCGCCCGAGAAGAAGCTGCCGCCGATCGTCCATGTGGCGGGCACCAATGGCAAAGGCTCGCTCGTCGCCTACCTCCGCGCCATGGCCGAGGCCGCGGGCTATCGCGTTCATGTCTATACCTCGCCGCATCTCGTGCGCTTCAACGAGCGCATCCGGGTGGCGGGCGAGCTGATCGACGACGGCACGCTCGACGAGATCCTGACCGAGTGCGAGGAAGCCAACGGCGAGCGGCCGATCACCTTCTTCGAGATCACCACGGTCGCGGCCTATCTCGCCTTCGCGCGCGTGCCGGCCGACCTCGCGATCGTCGAGGTCGGCATGGGCGGCCGCTATGACGCCACCAACGTGATCCAGCCCGCGGTCTCGGCGATCACGCCGATCGGCTACGATCACACGGGCTTCCTGGGCGACAAGCTGGAAGGAATCGCGGGCGAGAAGGCGGGCATCCTGAAACGCGCCGTGCCCGGCGTGATCGGCCGCCAGCGCGACGTGAGCGCCGGGGTGATCGAAGCCGAGGCGGCCAAGCTTGCGGCGCCGCTCTTTCGCATGGGCCGCGAATGGCAGGTCACGCCGACGGCGTCCGGCTTCCGCTACCAAAGCGATCTCCTGGACCTCGACCTTCCGGCGCCGGCGCTGGCGGGTGCGCACCAGATCGACAATGCCGCCACGGCCGTGGCCTGCATCGAACGCCTGCGCGCGGCGCGCTTCCGGATCGACGACAAGGCCATCGCCAAGGGCCTGGGGTCGGTCGACTGGCCGGCGCGCCTGCAGAAGCTGTCGCGCGGCCCGCTGGTCGAGCAGCTGCCGCCGGGCTGCGAACTGTGGCTCGATGGCGGGCACAACGAGGATTGCGGGCTGGCCCTTGCCCGGATGGCCGGCGACTGGGCGAAGGAGCCCGCGCCGCTGCCGCTCTATCTCGTGTTCGGCATGCTGACGACCAAGGACGCCTCGGGCTTCCTGCGGCCGCTGGCACGCCATGCGACGGCGGCGCGCGCCGTGCCCTTTCCGGCGGGGCACAGCGCCTACACCCCGGCCGAGGCCCGCGCCAAGGCGGCCGAGGTCGGCCTCGATTGCGCTCCCTCAAACGACATCGGCGCGGCGCTGGAAGACCTGTTGGCCACCCAGCCCGCGCCGATGCGCATTCTCATCTGTGGTTCGCTTTACCTCGCAGGCGAAGTGCTCGCCCGCAACGCTTAGGCAATCGCCGTATTGATCCAGCTCACCAGCTTCTGCTTCGGCTCGGCGCCGATCTTGGTGGCGGCGACCTGGCCGTTCTTGAACAGCAGGAGCGTGGGGATCGAGCGGACGCCGTAGCGCGTCGGCGCCATCGGGTTCTCGTCGATGTTGATCTTCACGATCTTGAGCTTGCCGTCGAGCTCCTTGGAGATCTCCTCGAGCGACGGGCCGATCATGCGGCAGGGACCGCACCATTCGGCCCAGAAGTCGACGAGCACAGGCGTGTCGGACTTCAGGACTTCCTCTTCGAAGGAAGCGTCGGTTGCTTTAACGGTCATGGTGGGTACTCCCAAAAACAAGAAAGGCCGGTCGATGGACCGGCGCCGCCCTTGGGCATCAAGCTAGGAAGCCCTGCCGGGGGAGTCAAGGTGCCGATGCATAAGGCATTGATTTATCAAGGGATTTCCCGTCGATCTCCATGAGTTTGGGCGCCGCTGTCCACAGCAGGAAAGACCGCACCGTCCGGCCCGGATAGATCTGCTGAAGCAGCGCGCGATAGAGCGCGAGCTGGCGGCGATAGGCGAGCGCCACGCCGTCGGCGGCGGCCGGCGGCGGCCGGTTGGTCTTGTAGTCGACGATCAATACTTCCTTGTCGGTGACGGCGAGGCGATCGACCTGGCCGCTGACCGTGAAGGTGCCGCGCGCCGTCCTCACCGTGCCGATCAACGGCACCTCCGCGCGCGAGCCTGGGGCGAACAACGCCGCGTGCGCCGGCGCCTCGGTGACGGCCAGCGCCTCCTTGCTCCAGTCGGCGATCTCCTCCGGCGTGAGGCCGTGCGCGGGGTGTGCGAGGAAGCGGGTCGCTGTCGCGGCGCGCTCTGGTGGCGGCAGGCCGGGCAAATGGCGCAGCAGGTCGTGCAGCAGTAGGCCGCGCTTCCAGCGCCGGGCATCGCCGCTGCTCGCAGGGCTGAAAGCGCGCGGCTCGTCCGCCGCTTCGTCCGGCAGGGGCTGCGACGGGGCAAGCGGCGTGGGCGGATCGGCTTCGGGCGGCGCTTGCTTCGTGGCCCAAGCCTCGAGCTTGACCGTCGCTTCGAGCGCCAGCTCCGGCTCGTCGATCTCCGGCACCTGGCCTTCGTTGGCGAGGCGGAAACCGTCGCCGGCCCAACCCGCCGTGGGATCGAGAGTCGTGAAGTCGAAGTCAATCGGCGCGGCGCGTACGCGTTCGAAGGGGATCTCGGTTTCGACGCTGGCGGCCAGCCCCGCCTTGATGCGGTCGTACCAGCAGCCCTGGTCCTGGCGGCGGCTATTGATGTAGCCCGAGACGTAGAGCCGGTCCTCGGCGCGCGTCATCGCGACATACAGGAGACGGTTCTGTTCCTCGAGCAAGCGCTCGCGCACCTCGGTACGCCAGGTGCGCGCGGCGTCGTTGGCATCGTCGGTGCGCGGCAGCCACAGGCGCGTGAGGTTCTTCGGCTCCGGCAAAATGCGCTCGCCGTCGCGCGGCACGCGCGTCGTGTCGGGCAGGTAAACGACCGGCGCCTGCAGGCCCTTCGACGCGTGCACGGTGAGGATGCGCACCTCGGGCCGGCGATTGGCGTCGAGGTCGCGCTTGATCTCGCCGCCGCCTTCCTCGAACCAGCGCAGGAAGCCCTGCAGCGAGCCCGCTTCCGCGCGCTGGTACTGCAGCGCGCGCGCCAGCAGCTCGTCGATCGGGTCGGAGGCCTCGCGGCCCAGCCGCTCGAGCAGCTTCCGCCGGCCGTGTTCGGGGCCCAGCGCCTGGGCGAAGAAGTCGAACGGCGTCGTGTAGTCGGCGCGCGCCAGCCAGCGCGACAGGATCTCGTGCGCGCGCGCGAATTCCGGATCGCTCGCCTTCTTCTCGCGCAGGCTGCGCCACAGATGGCCCTTGCGGTCGTAGGCCAGCGTGAAGAGCTGGTCCTCGTCGAGCCCGATCAGCGGCGACTTCAGCAGGCAGGCGAGGTTGAGATCGTCCTGCGGCAACAGCACGAAGCGCGCCATGGCGAGCAGGTCCTGGATCGCGAGCTCTTCGCCCAGGTTCAGGCGATCGACGCCCGCGACACCGACACCGGCGCGCTTCAGCTGCTGCACCAGCGCGCCCACGAACTCGTTGCGCCGCCGCACCAGCACCATGAAGTGGCCGGCATGGAGCGGCGTGCCGTCCTTGGCGCGCTTCTCCACGCCGATCAGGCCCTTGATGTGCAGCGCCGTGATTCGCGCCAGCCGCTGGTGCGGATCGATCGACGAGGTGAGCTGCGCCCGCGTGGCGGTGACGTCGGCGGTGTCGGCCTCCTGCTCCTCGCCCTGCACCAGCGGCCAGAGCTCGACCAGCCCCGGCGCTTCCTTGCGGCTGGCGAGATGCACCACCTCGCCGCCGTCTTCCACCAGCCCCTTGGCCGTGTCGGGCTGGCTGAACACCCAGTCGACGGCGTCGAGCACGGCGGGCGTCGAGCGGAAGGAAACGGTGAGCTCGACCGGCACGAAGGCTCGGCGGATCAGCGCGATCTTGGTCTGGAAGCTGTCGCGCATCTCCGCCAGCTTGCGCGGATCGGCGCGCTGGAAGCCGAAGATCGACTGCTTGGTGTCGCCGACCGCGAAGATGGTGCGGTCGCGATCGACCGCGCTCTCGCCCGAGAAGAATTCGTCGGTGAGGCTCGCGATCACCTCCCACTGGTCGGGATTGGTGTCCTGCGCCTCGTCGACCAGCACATGGTCGATGCCGCCGTCGAGCTTGTAGAGCACCCAGGCGGCGCTGGCCGAGGTCGCGAGCAGCCGCCGCGTCGCCACGATCAGGTCGTCGTAGTCCAGGGTCGAGCGGCGGCGCTTGGCCCGGCCGTAGCGCTCGGTGATGTCGACGCCCAGCTGCAGCAGGGAGACCGTGAGCTCGACCAGCGCGCAGCCCGCGGCATGATTGAGTGCGACCTGCAGGCGCTCGGCCTCTGCGGTCAGCACGTCGACGATATCGACCATCGCCTTGACCGCGGCCTTGCTGGCCAGGGTCTTGCGGATCTCGCCCGTGCCCGTGAAGAAGGCCGGCGCATAGTCAGCCATCGCGGCGGTCCGGTCCGTGGCATCGAGCCAGGCCGCGATCAGCTTACCGCGCGCCGCATCGGTCTTGCCGCCGCCCGCCAGCGCGCCCACCGCGAGGCGCAGCGACTTCTCGTCCGGCGACGACACGATCGGCTTGTCGCATCCGAGCTTGCGCGCCAGCCGCCGCCGGAATTGCGCCAGGCTCTTCTCGCTGCCGATCCGCTCCAGCAGCCAGGCCCGCTCGCCCAGCAGCTTGCCCATCAGCTCGGCGTACTCGGTGATCGACACCTTGTTGGCGACCGCGGCCAGCGCATCGCGCAGGGCGGCGGGCGCGTCGTCGCGCGCCAGCGCCTCGACCTGCTCGTCCTGCGCCTGGCGCAGCAGGGCCGCGGCATCGGCCTCGTCCAGCACCTCGAAGCCCGGCGCCACGCCGGCCTCCAGCGGAAAGCGCTTCAGCAATGCCTGGCAGAACGCGTGGATGGTGAGGATGTTGATGCCGCCCGGCGCATCGAGCACGCGCGCGAACAGGCGGCGCGCGATCGTGCGCTCCGCGGGTTCCGGCGGCCGGTCGATCAGCTTGGCGATTTCCTTGTCGAGCGTCGCCTCGTCGGCCATCGCCCATATGCCGAGCCGGCTGGCCAGACGGTTGCGCATCTCGGCGGCGGCCGCCTTGGTGAAAGTCAGGCAGAGGATGCGCTCGGGCTTCACTTCGGCGAGCAGCAGGCGCGTCACGCGATCGGTCAGGACCTTGGTCTTGCCGGTGCCGGCATTGGCCACGACCCAGGCCGACTGCTCGGGCCGCGTGGCCAGGCGCTGCTTTTCGCCCGCGTAGGCGATGATTTCGGTGACGGTGGTCATTCGGTGCCGCCGCCGGTGCTCGACCATTCGGCCGTGCGTTCGAGATGCTCGTAGTCGTTGAAGTGCGGCCCGAACTCGGGCCACAGCGACGGCTCGTAGGGCGTCGCGGGGTTGGCGAAGTGCTCGGCCATGCGCTGCACCAGCGCCATCATCTGCGGGATCAGCACGTCGCTGTCCTTGACCTCCTTGACCGCGCCGCCGTCGCCCAGCCCGTTGGCCTGCCAGTAGGAGAGGTGCACGGTGCGCGGCGGGCCCTTGACCTTGTCGAAGTGGCCATGTCCCGCGATCACCGCCTCGAGCAGGAGCTGCGGCGCGAACAGCTTTTCCAGCTCGCGCGGCGACGGCACGCGGCCGGTCTTGTAGTCGATGATCTCCCAGCCGCCCGGCTCGATCTCGTCGATGCGGTCGGCACGCGCCTCGACTGTGAGCGGTCCCAGCGTGACCGCCCCCTTGCTTTCGCTGGCGAGCAGGCGCGTCCCGGCGGCGCGGCGGTCGTTCTCGGTCTTCACGAACCAGGCCGCGAGCTTCTTGAACCGCGGCCACCAGAAGGCGCGCTCGGCGGGCGCGGCCAGCACGGTCTGCAGGTGCCGCTCGCCCATCGCCTCGAACAGCGCGAGCGCGTCCGGCGGCAGGCGGCCCGACGGATAGGTCTTGAGGAATTCATCGAGCGCATCGTGCAGGCGCGAGCCGCGCTCGGCTGCGCCCAGTTCCTGCTCCAGCGGATCGAGCGGCTCGAGGTCGAGGATGCGGCGCGCGTAAAGGCCGTACGGATCGCGCCGCCACTGCTCGATGCGCGACACCGAGAGCGTCGTCGGCCGCGCGGCGACCGGCGGCCGCGGGCTGGGCGCGGGCCAGGGCCTGTACTCATCGGTCTGGTCGAGCTGCTCGGCCCAGGCGAGCCAGGTGCGGCGGCCGCGCTGGATATATTCCGGCGGCGCCGCGCCGCTTTCGGGATCGTAGCCGAACAGCGCGTCGAGCCGCGCCAGCCAGCGCGACGGTACGGTGGGGGCGCCGCCCTCGCGCTCGGCGCGGGTCAGCAGCACGCGCTCGGCCGCGAGCGCCGAGGCGAAGTCGTGCGCCGAGAGGCCGATGCGCCGCTCGGGTTGCGGCAGGCCGAGCGCGGCGCGCATCGGCCGGTTGATCCACGGACCTGTTTCGACCGACGGCGGCCAGCTGCCTTCGTTCAGGCCGCCCAGGATCAGGAGGTCGGCGCGCTGCAGGCGGGCTTCGAGCGGCCCCCAGATCGCCAGGCGCGGATGGCGCCCGAAACGCGGCCGGATGGTCTCGGAGGCGAGCATCGTGAGCAGGAGGCTCGGCCACTCCCCGCTCGCGATCTCCGGCTGGGCCGCCCAGGCGGCCTTCAGTTTGGCGAGCGACTCCGCCAGCGCCTCGCCGGCTTCGCCCGCCCACAAGGTCTCGGGAGGCGCGAGCTTCTCGGCCGTGGCGATCGTGATCTCGAGCAAGGCAGCCGGCGTCGCCGGTGCGGACATGGTCGCGACCAGCGCCGCCGTGGCGTCGCGCAGACGCCCGCCCAGGTCGCGGACCTGGGCGCGGTCGGCTTCGTTCGTGAAGCTGGCATCCTCGACCAGCGCTTCCAGCGCGTCGAGCCCGGGCGTGGGCCTGAGGCCGCGCAGCACCTTGCGGTCGAGCCGACGCGCGGCGTTGAGCAGGGCCGCCCGCGGGAGGCCCATCGAACAGAGCGGATGCTTCAGCAGCGCCAGCAGTTCGACCGGCGCGAAGCCCTGGTCGATCGTGGCCACCAGGCAGCGCAGCAGGGTGGCGGGCGGCGTGTCGGCGAGCGGCTCGCCCGCCGAATCGTCGATCTCGATGTTCCAGCGCCGCAGTTCGGCGGTGACCCTCTTGGCGAGATCGCGGTCGGGCGTGACGAGGGCCGCGGTGCGCGTCGGATGCTCCAGCGCCTCGCGCAGCGCCAGCGCGATGACGACGGCTTCCTGGTGCGGCGTGGCGCAGTCCGCGCGCGTCACATGGTCGAGCGAGGCCGCGCCGGGCTTCTTCCAGTCGTCGCTGGTTTCGGCGGGCCGCATCAGCTCGCCGATCAGCAGCCGGCGCGCGGCATCACCGGACGTGCCCGGCCACTCTGCAACGTCGATACGCGCGATCTCGAAATGCTGCAGCAGCTCGTGCAGGCCGAACTGCGGATGGGTGGGATCGAGCTTCTGCCAGCTGTCTTCATCCATGTCGCGGTCGAGGCCGGGCAGCACCACCGCGCCTTTGGGCAGCCCCGCGATCACCTTCATCAGCTCGCGTGTGGCGGGCTGCGAACCGGTCGAGCCGGCCGCGATCACTTGCGTCGCGGGCGGCGTGGCGCGCCAGCGCTCGGCCTGGGCACGGATCGAGCGGGTGCGCCGGTCGATGGCGTCGATCTGTCCGCGGTTGGCGAGTTCGGCGGGCCATGCCTCGCCGACGATCGACAGGAACTTGAGCGTGCGCCGCCAGTGATGGGCGAAGTTGCCCTCGACCAGGGTCTCGAGCTTCTCGAACGGCACGCCGTCGATCGCCAGCTCGTCGAGCAGGCCGCCCAGTTCGCGCGCGAGCTTCAGCGCCTGCGCCGCCGTCTGCGCGACCGGCTGTCCATCCTCGTCGGGAAAGGCCGCAACCAGCCGCGCCAGCAGTGCCTCGCGCTCGGCGGGATCGATCGCGGGTGGGAGCGTCAGCGCCGCCGCGTCGCCCGACAGCGTCTCGAACTCGCTCTCGTCGAGATCGCCGAGCGGGGCCATGCGCGGCAGGATCGTGGGCTTGCCGGCCGAGGCGCGCAGGAAGGCCTCGCGCAGCGCGCGCACGGAGCGGCGGGTCGGCACGAGGATCAGCACGTCGGCCAGGGCCAGCGGATCGGCCGCGTGTTCTGCCAGGATTCCGCGCGCCAGCTCGTCGGCGAAGCGCCGGTCGATGCCGATGGTGAAGACGCCGGTCACGCCAGCACCTGCTCGGCCTCGGCCAGCGCGCGCGGCGTGCCGATGTGGAACCATTGGCCGTCGTGCACGAGCCCGTGGAGATGACCGGCGGCCTGCGCCTTGTGCCAGAGCTGCACCAGCGAGAACGGCCCGTCGGGCGAGATGCGGAATATGCGCGAGTCGCAGATCGACACGCTGGCAAAGAGATAGGGTGCCGCCGGCTCGGCGCCGCGATGACGCGCCTTGCCGCTGTCATCGAGGAAATAGTCGCCCTTGTCGGAGGCCTCGCGCCCGATCGCCTTGTCGATCGGATGGAGCAGCAGCAGCGCATCCATGCGCTTGGGATCCCAGGCGGCTTCCAGGCGCTTCAGCATCGGCACCGCGCCGTCGGTCCAGAGCCCGTCGCCATTCAGCACGAAGAAGGGCTCTTGTCCCAGGAGCGGGAGCGCGTTCTTCACACTGCCCCCGGTCTCGAGCAGCTTCTCCTCGCGAATGACATGGGCGCGGGCAGGGCCGACATGGGCCGCGATCTGCTCGCCGAGGTGATGCACGTTGATCACGAGGTTGCGGATACCGTGTTGCTGCAGGCGGTCCATCGAACGATCGAGCATCGAGCGCCCGGCGACCGGGATCATGGGCTTTGGCGTGGTGTCGGTCAGCGGCCGCATGCGCTCGCCGCGACCCGCCGCCAGGATCATTGCGGACCGGATCATGAGGCGCCGATGCGGCGCAAGTTGGGCGGCAGCAGGCGATCGACCCACAGGCTGAGCGGCTCCAGCGCCTCGTGCGTCAGCGCCCGTTCGAACATGCTCCAGCAGCGCTGCATGTGCTGCAGATACTCCGGCTTGTCGTCGCGGCGCAGCAGCCGGATCCAGAGGCCGATGATGCGCGCATGACGCTGTGCGGCCATCAACGCCATGCCGATCCTGAAATCCTTGTCGTCGAGGCCGGTCGCTCCGATGTAGCGCCGCAGGCAAGCCTCGTGGATGGCGGCCGGCACGTCGCGGCGCGCATCCTCGATCAGCGACACGAGGTCGTAGGAGGGATGTCCCTGCTGCGCGTCTTGAAAGTCGAGCAGGCCGCACGCCTTCACGCCGGGTCGCGCCGGCAGCCACAGGAGATTGTCCTTGTGATAGTCGCGCAGCAGCAGGCTCGCCGAGGTCGGCGGCAGCGCGACCAGGCATTCGCGCCACGCCGCGCGATAGGCTTCAGTATCTTCAGCCGACGTCGGCTTGCCGCTCGCCTCGGGCAGGTACCATTCCGGCAGCAGCATCGCGGCATCGATCAATGCCTCGCCGGTGTAGGCGCCGAGGCCGGGCAGCATCGCGTGGTCGGGCGCCTGGTGCAGCGCCACCAGCACGTCGGTTGCGCGGGCATAGAGCCCGGCTTCGTCGCCGCCCTTGGCGAGCACGCGCGCAAAGGTATCGTCGCCGAGATCCTCCAAAAGAAGGAAGCCGTTCTCCGTATCCTCGGCCCGGATCTCCGGCGCGCTGAGGCCGAGCGACAGCAGGTGCCTGCCGATGCGCACGAACGGCCGCACATCTTCCTGCGGCGCGGGCGCATCCATGACGACGGCCGTGCCGCCGGCGCGCGTCAGCCGAAAGTATTTGCGGAACGAGGCATCGCCTGCGAGCAGACGTTCCTGCGCGTCGCCCCAGCCCGCGCGGCGCACGAAATCGGCACGCAACTTGGCCCGCTCAGACATCGAGCAGCGCCCGCCGGCCATCGCCGTCGATTTCCAGGGTGACGCTGAGGTGCTTGGGCAGCAGCGGGCCCAGGCGCTCGGGCCATTCGAGCAGGACGATGCCCTCGGCGCGCGCTTCTTCCCAACCGAGTTCGAAGACCTGCTCCGGCGTCTCGAGGCGATAGAGGTCGAAGTGCCAGTAGGTGCCGTGCGGCGTCTCGTAGACCTCGACGAGCGTGAACGTCGGGCTGGGCACAATTAGCGCGGGATCGTCCATCGCGGCGCGCAGGATGGCCCGGGCGAGGGTGGTCTTGCCCGCGCCCAACTCGCCCTTCAGGCCCACGACATCGCCGGGCTTCAGGCGCGCGGCCAGGGTCGCGCCGAGCTGCTCGGTCGCGGTCTCGTCGGCGAGGGGCAAAGGAAAAGCCGGCATCTTGCGATGCCGGCTTTTTAGCACGTCGCCGCCCCCTCTCGCCCTGTGGGCGATTGAAGGCGCGGTTAGGACTAGTAGCGGTAGAGGTCGCCCTTGAACGGGCCGGCTTCCGGCACGCCGATGTACTTTGCCTGGTCCGGACGGAGCTTGGTGAGCTTGGCGCCGACCTTCTCGAGGTGGAGTGCGGCCACCTTCTCGTCGAGGAACTTCGGCAGGGTATAGACCTGCTTTTCGTACTTGGTCGGGTTGGTCCAGAGCTCGATCTGGGCCAGCGTCTGGTTCGAGAACGAGGCCGACATCACGAAGCTCGGATGGCCGGTCGCGTTGCCCAGGTTCACCAGGCGGCCTTCGGACAGGACGATGATGCGCTTGCCGTCGGCGAACTCGACCTCGTCGACCTGCGGCTTGACGTTGTGCCACTTGAAGTTACGGAGCGAGGCGATCTGGATCTCGCTGTCGAAGTGGCCGATGTTGCAGATGATGGCGCGATGCTTCATCGCCTTCATGTGGTCGAGCGTAAGCACATCGACGTTGCCGGTGGCGGTCACGAAGATGTCGGCGCGCGGTGCGGCATCTTCCATCGTCACGACCTCATAGCCTTCCATCGCCGCCTGCAGCGCGCAGATCGGATCGACTTCGGAGACCATGACGCGGCAGCCGGCCTGGCGCAGCGAGGCGGCCGAGCCCTTGCCCACGTCGCCGAAGCCCGCGACCATCGCCACCTTGCCTGACATCATCACGTCGGTGCCGCGGCGGATGCCGTCGACCAGCGACTCACGGCAGCCGTAGAGGTTGTCGAACTTCGACTTGGTGACCGAGTCGTTGACGTTGATGGCCGGCCACAGGAGCTTGCCTTCCTTGGCCATGTTGTAGAGGCGATGCACGCCCGTCGTCGTCTCCTCGGTGACACCGCGGATCGACTTGCCGAGCTTGGCGTACCAGCCGGGCTTTTCCTTGTTGGTCTTGAGGATCGCCTTGTAGAGCACTTCCTCTTCCTCGTTGGTGGGCTTGGACACCAGCGACGGATCCTTCTCCGCGCGCGCGCCGAGATGGACGAGCAGGGTGGCGTCGCCGCCGTCGTCGAGGATCATGTTCGGCTCGCCGCCGTCACCCCACTCGAAGATCTTGTGCGTGTAGTCCCAGTACTCTTCCAGCGACTCGCCCTTGATCGCGAACACCGGCGTGCCGGCCTTGGCGATCGCGGCGGCGGCATGATCCTGCGTCGAGTAGATGTTGCACGAGGCCCAGCGCACGTCGGCACCCAGCGCCTTCAGCGTCTCGATCAGCACGCCGGTCTGGATGGTCATGTGCAGCGAGCCCGCGATGCGCGCGCCCTTCAGCGGCTTCTTGGGGCCGTATTCCTTGCGGATCGCCATGAGGCCGGGCATCTCGGTCTCGGCCATGTCGAGTTCCTTGCGGCCCCAGTCGGCCAGTCCGATGTCCTTGACGATGTAGTCCTGTGCCATGGGGCGCTCCCGGCGGTTCGAAGGGGTTAAAGCGGGCGTGTCTTAACAGCGCCCCGGGCCGGCCTCAACGCGCGGGATCAACATATAAGCAATTATTTATGTCGATATTAAACGGGCTTTATAAAGCCCGTCAGTCCTCGCCGAATTTGCCTTCCACCAGCGCAGAAATCGCCGCCATCGCCTCGTCTTTCTGCGGCCCCGAGCAGGAAACCTCGATCGAGCTGCCGATACCCGCCGCCAGCATCATCAGGCCCATGATCGACAAACCCGAGACTTCCTGGCCCTTGAAGCTCACCTTGATGATGGCGTCGAATTGGCCCGCGGTGCGCACGAACTTGGCTGCCGCGCGGGCATGGAGGCCGCGCTTGTTGGCGATGGCGAGCGTCCGCCTGACCGCGTCCCCAGAGGGTTCGTTCACGAGGCTTCCTTGGCCAGCAGTCCCGATGCCACGGTGATGTATTTACGGCCGGCTTCCTGGGCCATGCGCACGGCCTCGGTGATCGGCCGGTTGCGCACGCTGGCGAGCTTGACCAGCATCGGCAGATTGACGCCGGCCAGCACTTCGATGCGCGCCCGGTCGATGATCGAGATCGCGAGGTTGGACGGCGTGCCGCCGAACATGTCGGTGAGCAGGATCACGCCGTCGCCGGTGTCGCAGGCCCGCGCCCGCTCCAGTATCTCCGCCCGCCGCTTTTCCATGTCGTCGTCAGCGCCGATGCAGACGGCCGAAGTGCACTGTTGCGGACCGACGACATGTTCGAGCGCGGCGAGGAATTCACGCGCCAGATTGCCGTGGGTCACGAGTACGATACCAATCATCCACCCAAACCCGCATTACGCTCCGCCACCGGTCCCCCCCGGACATCGGTATCGCGGTGAGATAGCGTGACCGAACGGCCCGCGCCGCGCAACCAGCCCGCCAGCCGTTCGGCGATCGCCACCGAGCGGTGCCGGCCGCCGGTGCAGCCCACGGCCACGGTCAGATAGCTCTTGCCCTCGGCGTCGAAGCGCGGCAGCAGCGGGCCGATCATGCCTTCCAGCCGGCCCATGAACGGCACGTAGTCGGGGTCGGTCGCGATGAAGGCCACGACCTCGGGATCGATCCCGGTCAGGGGCTTCAGGGTGGGATCGTAGTGCGGATTCTTGAGGAAGCGCACGTCGAACACCAGGTCGGCCTCGCGCGGCAGGCCGCGCCGGAAGGAGAAGGACATCACCGAGATGCGCATGCCCGCGGTGCGGCCGATCGCAAAGTGGCCGCCCAGCAACTGCTTGAACTGGTGTGGCGTGAGCGCCGAGGTGTCGATCGACACGTCGGCGGAATCG
>CAIWTJ010000004.1 GCA_903915535.1 Enhydrobacter aerosaccus | reverse complement strand
GCCGCGATCGGCGTGGTGCCGCAGGACACCGTGCTGTTCAACGACACGATCTACTACAACATCGCCTACGGCCGCCCCGAAGCCAGCCGCGAGGAGGTGGAGGAGGCCGCCCGGCTGGCGCGCATCCACGATTTCATCGCCAGCCTGCCCAAGGGTTACGAGTCGGCGGTCGGCGAGCGCGGCCTGAAGCTGTCGGGCGGCGAGAAGCAGCGCGTGGCGATCGCGCGCACGATCCTGAAGAACCCGCGCATCCTGCTGTTCGACGAGGCCACGAGCGCGCTCGACACGCGCACCGAGCAGGAAATCCAGAACTCGCTGGAAGAGGTGAGCCGCGGCCGCACGACCGTCGTGATCGCGCACCGCCTGTCGACCATCATCAACGCCGACGAGATCGTGGTCCTCGATCGCGGCCAGGTCGCCGAGCGCGGCCGGCACGCCGAGCTGCTGGCCAAGGGCGGCATGTACGCCGACATGTGGGCCCGTCAGCAGGAAGCCGCCGCAGCGGCCGAGCGCAAGGTCGAGACTTCCGAGCCGCCGTCCTTCCGCGCGGAAGGACATCTGCGTGTCGCCGAGTAACCCTGCGGCGCTCGGTTCCTGGCGTGGACTGATCCCGATCTTCGCGGCCTGCGCCGTCATGGGCCTGCAGGCCGGTGCCGCCTTGCCGCTGGTGCCGCTGACCCTGGAGCGGGAAGGCGCCGACAAGCTCACCATCGGGATCGTGACGGCGATGTGGGCCGTCGGCATGCTGACTTTCGGCACCCGCATCCCGCGCCTTGCCTCGCGCTTCGGCGCCGTTCCCGTGATCGTCGCCGCAGCCGTGGCGGGCGCGATCGTCAACACCGGCTACACGCTGACCTCGGGCCCGATCGCCTGGGGCATCCTCACCTTCCTGCACGGTGTCGTGGGCGGCGTGCCGTGGGTGGTGAGCGAGATCTGGCTGAACACCGTCGTCGACGAAAGCCGCCGCGGCCGGGTCATGGGAATCTACGGCATGATGGTCGCGATCGGCCTGGCGCTGGGGCCGTTGTCGCTGCAGGTGACGGGCGTCTACGGCCCCGTGCCTTTCCTCGTTGCCGCTCTTTTCGGCCTGTTGGTGATGGTGCCGTTGCTGCCGTACTGGCGCACCGCGCCGCGCATCCGCCACAGCGCCGACAGCAACTTCGGCGCCGTCGTGCGCCTGGCGCCGCTGGCGATGTTCGCGGCCTTCGCCTGTGGCCTGGGCGAGCAGGTCGCCTTCAGCTTCCTGCCGGTCTACGCCGTCGGCGCCGGCGTGTCGGCGCAGACCGGCACGCTCTGGCTCTCGGCCTTCGTCATCGGCAACGTCGTCTTCCAGTGGCCGATCGGGTGGATGGCCGATCGCTTCGACCGGCGCGCCGTGCTGGCCGGCTGCGCGCTCGCGAGCACGCTGCTGGTGGGACTGTTGCCGCTGGTGCCCGCGACGTCGCCCGCCGTGGTCTTCGTGGTGCTGCTGTGGGGCGGCATCTCCTTCTCGATCTATCCGGTGGCGCTGGCGCTGCTGGGCCAGCGCATGAAGGGCGGCGACATCGCGCGCGCCAACACCGCGTTCAGCCTGATCTACATCCTGGGCGGCTTCATCGGCAGGCCGGCCACGGGCGGCGCCATGGATGCCTTCGGCGAGCCGGGCCTCGGCGGAACGCTCGCGTTCTTCTATCTTGCGGCCACCATTGCCGCCGTGATCTCGTGGCGGCGCAAGGCGGCATGAAGCGGCCGTCGCTGCTGCCGGTCTATTTCTCCTGCCTGGGCTACGGCGTGCAGGCGGGAGCGGCGATGCCCCTGGTGCCGCTGGCGCTCGAGCATCGCGGCCTCGACACCGTCACCATCGGTCTTGTTGAAGCCATGTGGGGCATCGGCATGATCGCCACGGCCCATCGCATTCCCGCCATTGCCGCAAGGCTGGGCGCGGTGCCGCTGGTGTGCGGCGCGCTGGCGGCGAGCGCTGTGCTGGCGGTGGCCTTTGCCTACACGACGAGCCTGCCGCTGTGGTTCGTGCTGTCGTTCCTGATGGGCATGGTGGGCGGCGTGCCGTGGGTGGTGAGCGAGATCTGGATCAACCTCGTGGTCGACGAGGAACGCCGCGGCCGCGCTGTTGCGATCTATGTGGCGTTGATGGCGACGGGCATGGCCGCGGGACCGCTGGCGCTGCAGCTGGTCGGCGTCTACGGCCCGCGTCCGTTCCTCGCCTGTGCGGCGCTTGCGCTGTTGGTGGCGCTGCCGCTGCTCGCGAGCTGGAACAGCGCGCCCGCGATCCAGCCCACGAAGGAGGGCGGTTTCGCGCGCATTCTCCTCCTCGTGCCGGCGCTGCTGCTGGGCGCGCTGGCGAGCGGCCTGGGCGAGCAGGCGGCGTTCGCCTTCCTGCCGATCTACGGTTTGCGCTCGGGCGTACCGGCCGAGACGGGCGTGCTGTGGCTGTCGGCCTTCGTCATCGGCAACATCGCGTTGCAATGGCCGATCGGATGGCTGGCCGATCACGTCGATCGGCGCTTTGTGCTCGCAGGCTGCGCGCTGGCGAGTGCCGCGCTCGCGGCCTGCCTGCCGCTGCTCGACGTGAAGAGTCACGCGATCCTCGTCCTGTTGGTGGCGTGGGGCGGCATCTCCTTTGCCATCTACAGCGTGGGGCTGGCATTGCTCGGCCAGCGGTTCAAGGGCGACGACATCGCCCGTGCCAATACCGCGCTCACCAGCATCTATACCTTGGGTGGCATGATCGGCCCGCCGATCGCGGGCACCGCGCTCGATCTCGCGGGCGGCCCGGGGTTCGGCCTGTCGCTCGCGGCCTGCTATGCGGTGGCCGGCGCGGGCGCTCTGCTGGCCTTGCGCCGGGCCGGCTGATAAATCCCATGACGATGAGCGACACCTTGCTCGAGCCGCTCCTGGCCGGCGACCGACGCGCGCTCGCGCGCGCCATCACCCTGATCGAATCGACGCGTGCCGATCATCGCGAACGCGCCGATGCGCTGCTGGCGGAAGTGCTGCCGCACACGGGCAAGTCCGTGCGGCTCGGCATCACTGGCGTTCCGGGCGTCGGCAAGTCGACGTTCATCGAGCGCTTCGGGCTCGGCCTGATCGAAAAGGGCCGCTCGCTCGCCGTGCTCGCGATCGATCCCTCGTCGAAGCGCGGCGGCGGCTCGATCCTGGGCGACAAGACACGGATGGAAGAATTGTCGCGCCACGAGCGCGCCTTCATCCGGCCGTCGCCCGCGGGCGCGACCCTGGGCGGCGTTGCGCGGCGCACGCGCGAGGCGATGCTGCTCGTGGAGGCTGCGGGCTTCGACACGGTGCTCGTCGAGACCGTGGGCGTCGGACAGTCCGAGACAGCAGTCGCCGACATGGTCGACATGTTCGTCGTGCTGCTGCTGCCCGCGGGCGGCGACGATTTGCAGGGCATCAAGCGCGGCGTGATCGAGCTCGCCGATCTCATCGTCGTTAATAAGGCCGATGGCGATC
The DNA here is from genome assembly GCA_903915535.1 of Enhydrobacter aerosaccus. Lineage (GTDB taxonomy): Bacteria > Pseudomonadota > Alphaproteobacteria > Reyranellales > Reyranellaceae > Reyranella > Reyranella aerosaccus_C. The sequence goes on along the minus strand of CAIWTJ010000004.1, from coordinate 22,864 downwards.
TCAAGGCGACGGCCACCCGCTCGGCCGCCGACTATCGCCACGCGCTGCATATGCTGCGCTCGCCGACCATCGGCTGGACGCCGGAGGTGACAACGGCCTCGGCGCTGGCGGGAGACGGCGTGCTCGAGGTATGGGGCGTCGTCGAGCGCTTCCTTGCGGCCGTAGGCGAGAAGGGCGTGGCGCGCCGCCGTGCCGAGCAGGCCCGCGCCTGGATGTGGAATGAGGTCGGCGAGACCCTGCTCATGGAGCTGCGCCGGCACCCCGAGGTGAAGCGCCTGGTGGCGGGGCTCGAGCGCGAGGTCGAGGCCGGCCGATCGACCCCCGCCGCGGCGGCCCGTCTTATGCTAGAAGCCTTCCATGGCCGCTAAGTCCTTCATCCGCAGCGCCCGCCGGGCCGCCGCCCTCCAGCAGGAACCCTTCTGGAAGCGCAAGACGCTGGCCCAGATGACCAAGCAGGAGTGGGAATCGATCTGCGACGGCTGCGGCATGTGCTGCGTCAACAAGCTCGAATACGAGGGCACGGGCGAACTCGCGCAGACCGACACCTGCTGCAAGCTGCTGGATCCCAAGACCGCCCGCTGCCGGGACTACAAGAATCGCAAGAAAATCGTGCCCGACTGCATCCAGCTGACCCCAAAGGTAGTAGCCAAGATGGATTGGCTCCCCAAGACCTGTGGATACCGGCTGGTCCATTTCAAACAGGACCTCTACTGGTGGCACCCCCTGGTCTCCGGGGACCCCGAAACCGTCCACCAGGCCGGGATTTCGGCCCGGGGACGGGTGATTCCCGAGGACCAGGTCGAGGATATCAGCGAACGCGTCGTCGACTGGTTTGCTTGACGTAGGGGGCCTCGGCCCTTAAAAAGCCGGCCTTCCCGCCCCTTTGGCGGGATCGTCATTTTTAAGCGGAAGTGCCATGCCCCGTCGTTGCGCCCTCTCGGGCAAGTCCGTCCAGTACGGCAACAATGTCAGCCACGCCAACAACAAGACCAAGCGCCGGTTCATGTCGAACCTCCAGGTCGCTTCGGTCCTGTCGGACGTGCTCGGCCACTCGATCCGCCTCCGCCTCACGCCGCGCGGCATCAAGACGATCGAGCACAATGGCGGCATCGACGCCTACCTGCTGGCCACCAACAAGAGCAAGCTGACGCCGGAAATGACGGTGCTGAAGAAGCGCGTCGAACTGGCCAAGGCCAAGAAGGACAAGAAGGCCGCTTAACAAGCGCCTTCCCTTCCGGGATAAAGAAGGCGGCTTCGGGCCGCCTTTACTTTGCCAGCTCGAAAAGCAGCAGCAGGCTGCGCTGCAGCGGATTGAAATTGTCGTCCGCGATCATCCACAACAGTGTCTCGCCGCGCTCGCCCGTGGTCGCCGCCAAGCCTTCCAGATTGTCGACCGCATGGGGTGACGCGAGCCGCGCCAGTTCCTCGCCGTCGATGACGGCGTCGGCCTTCAGTGCCGAACCCGGGAACTGCATCACCCTGACGCGCACGCCGCGCACGAAATCGAAGGCACGCTCCAGCACGACCAGCGAGCCGTCCGGCAATTCGCGGATGGCGGTCGGGTTGAAGTTCGGGATCTTCATGTATTCGAACATGTCCCACAGGTAGCGATCCGGGCCGATCGGCCGGCCGATCCAGCCGACCAGCGCGTTGCGGCGCAGGCTGTATTCCTCGCTGATCGCCACGATGCGCCCGTCGCCCAGGACGGTCAGGGCTTCGACGCCACCGTTGTCCGGTTGCTGCTCGAAGCCCGGCGGCAGGTTGATCGCCGTCGGTGTGCCGTCGAGCGTGGGGTAACGCCAGAGGCGATGATGGCGCTCGAAGGAAACCAGCCACGATCCGTCGGGCAAGGTCGCCAGGCCCTCGGCATCCGACCAGCTCTTGTCGACGAGCGGCTGTCCCTTCAGGTCGCGCAGCGGGGCGATCGTGGCCTTGCCGAGGCCGGTGAGGTTGCCCTTGCCGTCGCGCTCGATCGTGGCGGTGAACCACGGGCCGGTGTCGGAGATCGAGGTCAGGGTGCGATTGTCCGGCGACACCACGAGGTCGGACCACCCGCCGAAATTGCGCGAGTTCGCCGTCATCGAGATACCGCCGCGCCAGATCAGCCGGCCGATCTCGCGCGCCTGCGTATCGTCGAGCTTGAACGGCACCGGGGTGGAATGGATCTCGAGCGGTGCTGCCCAGGCAAGCTCCACCGGCGGGCCGCTCGTGCAGGCGGCCGCGATCAGCAGGCTTAGAGTGAGGAAGGCGCGGACGGCCGCGTGCACGGGTTGACGCTGAACCGGGCTGCGATCAGGCAGCGCGCTTGCCGCCCGATTTGCCGCCGCTCTTGGCGCCAGACTTGGCGCTGCCGCCGCTGCCGCGCTTGCCCTCGCGGGCGGCGCGCAGTTCCTTCTGCTCGTCTTCGTCGAACAGGGAGGCAAGCTGCTCCATCATCGTGCCGCCCAGCTGGTCGGCGTCAACGATGGTAACGGCCTTGCGGTAGTAGCGCGTGACATCGTGGCCAATACCGATGGCAACCAGCTCGACCGGCGAGCGTGTCTCGATCCAGTCGATGACGTCGCGCAGGTGGCGCTCGAGATAGTTGCCCGGATTGACCGACAGCGTGGAGTCGTCGACCGGCGCGCCGTCGGAGATCACCATCATGATCTTGCGCTCTTCGGGGCGCGGCAGCAGGCGGTTGTGCGCCCACAACAGCGCCTCGCCGTCGATGTTCTCCTTGAGGATGCCTTCACGGAGCATCAGGCCCAGGTTCTTGCGCGCGCGGCGCCACGGGGCGTCGGCCGGCTTGTAGATGATGTGGCGCAGGTCGTTGAGGCGGCCCGGGTTGGCCGGCTTGCCGGCGGCGAGCCACTGCTCACGGCTCTGGCCGCCCTTCCAGGCGCGCGTCGTGAAGCCCAGGATCTCGACCTTGACGCCGCAGCGCTCGAGCGTGCGCGCCAGGATGTCGGCGCTCATCGCCGCGACCGTGATCGGCCGGCCGCGCATCGAGCCCGAGTTGTCGATCAGCAGCGACACCACGGTGTCGCGGAAGTTGGTGTCCTTTTCCTTCTTGAACGACAGCGCATGCATCGGGTTGGTGATGATGCGCGTGAGGCGCGCCGCGTCGAGCGTGCCCTCGTCGAGGTCGAAGTCCCAGGAACGGTTCTGCTGCGCCATCAGGCGGCGCTGCAGGCGGTTGGCGAGCTTGCCGATGACGCCCTGAAGGTGCGCGAGTTGCTGGTCGAGGTGGTTGCGCAGGCGGCCGAGTTCCTCGGCATCGCACAGCATGTCGGCCTCGACGACCTCGTCGTGCTTGACCGTATAGGCGTGATATTGCTGGCCCGCGGGCTCGTTGCTCAGCGCACCCGGCGGCAGCCACGGACGCTCGGCGCGGCCCGGCTCCTCCTCGTCGCCCGAGCCCATCTGCATCTCGGTCTGGGCCTGGTCGGCGGAGGTTTCCGACGCGTCTTCCTGCTCCGAAGAGTCCTCGGTTTCCTCGCCCTGGGCGCCGTAGCCCTGGGTTTCGCTCGAATCGCTCTGGTCGTCGCCGGTCTCGTTCGACTGGCCGTCGGCGTTTTCCTGGTCCTGGCTGTCCTCGGGATCGTCGTCCTGCAGGTCGGCCGTCTCGTCGCCGAGCTTGAGGTCGCGGATAAGCTGGCGCGCGGCGCGCGCGAAGGCATCCTGGTTGCCGAGCGAATCGCGCAGCTTCTGGAAGTCGCGGCCGGCCGCCGATTCGATGTCGGCGCGCCACATGTCGACCATCGCCTTGGCCGACTCGGGCGGGGCAGCGCCGAGCAGCTGCTCGCGCGCGATCAGGCCGATCACGTCGGCGATCGGAGCGTCGTCCTTGGACTTGATACGGGCATGGCCACGCTGGTCTGAGCGCTGGCGGTAGAGAGCCGAGAGATTGTCGGCGACGCCCGCCATTTTCTTGGCGCCGAGAGATTCGACTCGCACCTGTTCCACGGCCTCGAAGATCGCGCGCGCGGTCTCGCCGCGCGGCACGCGGCGCAGATGCATCTTGCGATCGTGATGGCGCAGCTTGAGCGCCATCGAGTCGGCCTCGCCGCGGACACGGCTCACGTCCTCGACGGGCAGGTCGCGCGCCGGCACGGTGATGCGCGCCTCGGATCCCAACAGCGATCCGCCGTCGGGAACGAAGGCAACGTTCACTTCCTTGCGTGCCACCGCCCGCATGGTGGTGGCGGTGACGCGGCGGAATTCCTCGAGTGGCGTGGAGTCCTTGGCGGCCATGGGGGCCCTCTTTCCTTAGTGCAGCTTCCCGCCCTTGCCGCTGGATGCCGGCAATTCCTTGCCGAAGCAGCGCTGGTAGTACTCGGCGAGCGTCGAGCGCTCGACCTCGTCGCACTTGTTGAGGAAGGTGAGACGGAAGGCGAAGCCCACGTCGCCGCCGAAGATGCGCGCATTCTCGGCCCAGGTAATCACCGTACGCGGCGACATCACGGTCGAGATGTCGCCGGCGATGAAGCCCGCGCGCGTAAGATCGGCCAGCGCCACCATGGCGGAGATGGTCTTGCGGCCCTCGTCGTTGTCCATCGACGGCGTCTTGGCGGCCACGATGTTCACTTCCTGGTCGTGCGGCAGGTAATTCAGCGTGGTCACGATCGACCAGCGGTCCATCTGACCCTGGTTGATCTGCTGGGTGCCGTGATAGAGGCCGGTCGTGTCGCCGAGGCCGACCGTGTTGGCGGTCGAGAACAGGCGGAACGCGGGATGCGGATGGATGACCTTGTTCTGGTCGAGCAGGGTGAGCTTGCCGTCGACCTCGAGCACGCGCTGGATCACGAACATCACGTCGGCGCGGCCGGCGTCGTATTCGTCGAACACCAGCGCCGTCGGGTTCTGCAGCGCCCACGGCAGGATGCCTTCCCGGAATTCGGTGATCTGCTTGCCGTCCTTCAGCACGATCGCATCCTTGCCGATCAGATCGATGCGGGAAATGTGGCTGTCGAGGTTGATGCGCAGGCAGGGCCAGTTGAGGCGCGCCGCGACCTGCTCGATATGGGTCGATTTGCCGGTGCCGTGATAGCCCTGGACCATGACGCGGCGGTTGTGGGCGAAGCCCGCGAGGATCGCCATCGTGGTGTCATGATCGAAGAGATAGGCGTCGTCGACCGGGGGGACATGTTCGGTAACGGTGCTGAACGCCGGCACCTCCATGTCGGTGTCGATGCCGAAAACCTGACGGGCGGAAACCTTGATGTCCGGCATGCCCGTAACGGTCGGCCGAGCGGCGGTCGCTGAAGAAGCCATCACACGTGTCCCACATAACAAAGCCCGCCAAATTGCGGGCTTAAAACGATAGTCGCAGGCCGAATTGTGCATCGCAAGCGGCCAATTGCGGGGTCTGCCCCAAAGCGAGCTAATCACACCGTTCGAATGTTTTCCGAAGCCCGCAGGGTGGAATAGGCGGCGTTGATTTCCTTAAATTTCTCCTCGGCGGAGCGGGCGCCGCCGTTGGCGTCCGGATGGTGCAGTTTGACCAATTCCTTGTAACGAGATTTCACTTCTGCCCGGGTCAGCGGCCATGAAAGTTCAAGGACCTGCATGGCGTCCCGCTCTGCAGGTGTCAGTTGCTCGCTGCCATCCATCTTGGGGGGCGGTTTTTCGCCCAGCCCCGCATCGTCGGCGAGACCCAGCGGGTCATGGAGGTGGGGGCCACCGCTGCGCCGGCCGCCCAGGGGCCAGACCGGGCGCCGCCAGGTCGTGTCGGCGCGGATGTGCTGTTCGATGGCGTCTGCGTCGAGACCGGCGAAATAGTCCCACTTCTTGTTGTATTCGCGGACGTGCTCGAGGCAGAACCAGCGATATTCGGTCAGCCGGTCGCGGGCGAGGGGCGCGCGGAATTCGCCATGCAGGCGGCATCCCGGCGCTTCGCAGATCTTCTGGAAGGGCTTGGGCGCGGTTTCCGCCAGAGGGTTCGCTCGCCGCCGAGACATTCGTCTAATATGTGTTCCGGCGGCTGGGCCGGCAAGAGAGGCAAATGATGGGCACGGTGGCGACGACGATTGACAACAAGCTCCGCGCACGTTTCACCCCCGCGCGGCTCAAGATCGAGGACGAGTCGCACAAGCATCGCGGCCATGTCGGTCATCGCGAGGGCGGAGAAACGCACTTTCACGTCGAGATCGTGTCGGCAGCCTTCGAGGGACAGAGCCGCGTGGCCCGCCAGCGGCTGGTCTACGACGCGTTGAAGGACGATATGGCGCCGGGTGGCATCCACGCGCTCGCCTTGACGACGCTGACGCCGGCCGAAGCCGAGAAGCGCGGCTAGCCTTCCATCTCGATCTTCTTGCCCTTGGCTGCAGCGCGCACTTCCTCGGCATCGGGACCCGTATAAAAATCCGGCACCCAGCGCTTTGTGACTTCGCTGTCCGACGCCCAGGTGTGGCAACTATCGAGCATGTAGGGCTTGCGGCGCGGCTTGTCGGCCGCCTCGGGGGACGGCGGCGGCAGGGTGCCCATCCTGGCGCGATGCGCCTTGTTCAGCTCCTGCGCCTTCTTCGAAGCGACGGTCTGGAACGCCGTCGTCGCGACCGGACCCAGCAGCTCGACGATGTGCGTGCAGCCGTGGACGCCGCCCACCCGTTCGCGCACGGCGCGATTGAAGCCGCCGCCGATGCGCAGGCCGATCAGCTTCTTGAAGTCGGGCGTGATGCCGCCGCACATCTGGTAAGGCGACTTGTCGGTCACCGCCTCGACATCGACGATCGTGAACTTGTGGTCGATCGTGAGGCGGATCGACATGTCGTGCACGAAGTCGCCGGGCTTGAGCGGGCCGCGCCATTCGTTGGCGTGCTCGTAGCTCTTCTCGTCGGTGATGTGGCCTTCGATGTCCCAGAGTCCGTCCTCGCGGAAGAAGCCCTGGCAGGTGACGCGACGCGTGTGCAGATGCTGTCGCCCGACCGGCGGCGAAAGCGGCATGGTCATTCCTCTCGTAAAATACCCGAACTAAAGGCGTTAAGCCGCCTGTATGGCGGCCGGCGGCACGATGCGCAACTCGGCGATGCGAGTGCCTTCGCGCTTCAGAATCTCGAACCGGAATCCGTAAAATGCATAGACCTGGCCCACTTCCGGGATGCGCCGCGCCTCGTGCAGCACGAGGCCGGCGATCGTCGTGGCGACATCCTCCGGCAGGTTCCAGCCGTAGGCGCGATTGAGATCGCGCACCGGGATCGTGCCCTGGCAGATCAAGCTGCCGTCCTCGCGCTGGACGACGTCGCGCTGGATGGCGTCGTGCTCGTCCTCGATATCGCCCACGATCTCCTCGATGATGTCCTCGAGGGTGACGATGCCCCGCAGCGCGCCATACTCGTCGACCACGATCGCGAAGTGCTCATGGCGCGCGCGAAAGGCCTCGAGCTGGTCGAACAGGATCGACGACTCGGGAATGAACCAGGGCGTCGTCATGACGTCGGCGATCTTCACGGTCTCGGGGCCGCCGGCCGCCTTGACCGCGCGGAACAGGTCCTTGGCATGGACGACGCCCACGATGTTGTCCGGCTGTCCGCGATAGAGCGGGATGCGGGTGTAGGGCGCGGCCAGCATCTGGGTGACGATGGAATCGGTGGGTTCGTCGGCGTCGATCAGGATGACGTTGGCGCGGTGGGTCATGACATCGCCCACCGTGCGGTCGCCGAGGTCGAGCACGTTGCGCAGCATCGCCTTCTCGGCCGGCGCGTCCGTGTCGGTCTTGTCGTCGCCATGCATCTCGATCGCGCCGCGCAGCAGCTCGGTATGCTCCTCCGACCCGGTGGTGTGCGCCCGCACGCCGAGCACATAGAGGAAGTTGCGGCTCACCCAGGCAACGGCGCGTGCGATCGGACCCAGCAACAGCAATGTCAGCAGGATCGAGGGTGCCAGGATCAGCGCCACGCGGTCGGCGCGCAGCAGTGCCCATGTCTTGGGCATGACCTCCGCGAACACCACGACGAGGGCGCCCACGATCAAGGTGGCGTAAACGACGCCAGCCGCGCCGAACAGCGACGTCAACACCGCCGTCGTGAGCGACGCCGACAGGATGTTCATGACGCTGTTGCCGATCAGGACCGCGCTCACGGCTTCGTCCTTGCGGTCGAGCAACTTGTTTACTTGCGCCGCGCGCTTGTTGCCCTGCTGCTCAAGCCGATGCATGCGGGGCGCCGAGGCGCCCGTGATGGCCGTTTCCGCCGCCGACATGTAGGCGCTGAGACCCAGGCACAGGATGACCAGCGGCCCGGCAATCTCCGGCGGCAGATGAAAGTCGATATTGGCTTCCACGACGCTCCTAAGCCGCGATCGCGCGGTCGAGCAGGCCGGCGAGCGCGCGCTCGTCGACTTCGCGCGTCACGAACGCTTTGCCGATGCCGCGCGCGAGAATGAAGGTGAGTCGCCCCGCCTCGGCCTTCTTGTCGCCGCGCATGTGGTCGATCAGCCTGCCGGCGCTCCAGCTGCGCCGGTTGTCGCCGCCGATGGAACGCAGGCGTACCGGCAGTCCGACCGATGCGAGATGCCGGCGCACGCGCTCGGCATCGGCCGTGGCGCAGAGGCCGAGTTCGGCCGACAGGTCGAAGGCCATCGCCATGCCCGCGCCGACGGCCTCGCCGTGCAGCAGGTCGGAGCCGAAACCCGTTTCGGCCTCGAGCGCGTGGCCGAACGTGTGGCCGAGATTGAGCAGCGCGCGCAAATCGGTGGTCTCGCGCTCGTCGGCCGCCACGATGCGGGCCTTGGCGCGGCAGCTCTGCTCGATGGCGTAGGTGCGCTTGGCGGCGTCGCCGTCGAGGAGTGCCGCGCCGTTCTCCTCGCACCACGTCCAGAAGGCGGGATCGTCGATCAGACCGTACTTGGCTACTTCCGCATAGCCTGCGAGCAATTCGCGCCTCGGCAAGGTGTCGAGCACGTCGGTGTCGGCCACCACGAGGCGCGGCTGGTAAAAAGCGCCCACCAGGTTCTTGCCGTGGCGCGTATTGATGCCGGTCTTGCCGCCGACCGAGGAGTCGACCTGCGCCAGCAGCGTCGTCGGCACTTGAATGAAATCGACGCCGCGCAGCAGCACGGCGGCGGCGAAACCGGTGAGATCGCCGACCACGCCGCCGCCCAGCGCGACCAGCGTCGTCTTGCGATCGGGGCGGCGATCGAGCAATTCGTTCATCAGCGCGCCGAATGAACCGAATTGCTTGCTGTTCTCGCCCGCGGGCACGGTGACGGTGGCGACGTCGACGCCGGCCTTCTGGAACGACGCCGCGAGCCGCGCGCCATAGAGCGGCGCCACGGTCTCGTCGCTGACGACGATCACGCGCTTTGCCGGCAGGAGCGAAGCCGACAACTCGCCCACTTTATCGACGAGTCCCGGACCGATGGCGATGTCATAGGCGCGGCCCGCCAGATCGACCTTCACGGTGCTGGAAGGCGCGCTCATGCCGCCGCTCCCGCCGATTGGGGCGAAAGATGACGCCGCAGCGCCTCGATCACCTGGTCGGTCGTGCGGTCGGCGGGTTGGGCGGTCGACTCCACGACGAGGTCGGCCTCCGCGTAGATGGGGTAACGCTGATCCATCAGGCGGCGCAGGATTTCGCGCGGGTCGCCCTGGCGCAGCAGGGGACGGTGCGTGCGCTTCTTCACCCGGTCGAACAGGACATCGAGATCGGCACGCAGCCATACCGTCAGCGCCTTGTCGCGCATCAGCGCGCGTGTTTCGGGATCGATGTAGGCACCGCCGCCGGTCGACAGCACGTGCGGATCGCCCTCGAGCAGTCGGGCGATGACGCGGCGCTCGCCGTTCCTGAACTCGGTCTCGCCGAAACGCTCGAAGAACTCGGAGATCGAGCAGCCGGCCGCGCGCTCGATCTCGTCGTCGGCGTCGACGAACGGCAGGCCGAGGCGCTGTGCCAACCGACGGCCGATGGCGCTCTTGCCGGCACCCATCAGGCCGACCAGCGCCACCGTGCGCGGCAACGAAAGGGGGGAATTTGCGTTCATGGCAGGAATGAGACCATGGATGTCGCTTATTCCGCCCCTTGTTTCAAGCGATCCCCGCTCCGGCAATTGCCGCTGGGATGGCGGATCAGGTAGGTTGGCCGCGCCGTGCCTCTGTTCCGCTCCCGCAACCATTTCCGCGTGCCCTCGCTCAAGCTCGGGCCGGTGATCGCGGTCGTGGTCGTCGTGGTGCTGATCGCGGGCCTCACGATCCTGGCCGTGATCGAGCCGCGGCCGGCGATGCGGCACTTCGAAGTGCCGGTCACCAGGGGATGATCCTCGAGGGGCGTCTCTTGCTTGCGGCGTCGCTTATCGTTCTGGCAGCGCCGGTGGCCGCGCAGACCGCCCAGTTCGAGAACCAGCCGGGCGGTTTCCTGACGGTGCCGACCGGCGGCATGGCGTCCGACGCCTGGAGCGGTACGTCGTTCGCCACGGCCAAGCGCCTGGTGGCAGCCCTGCCGGCTGCGCCGCACAGCCGTGCGCTGCGCGACCTGCAATTCAAGGTGCTGGTGAGCCAACTCGCGCTTCCCGCCGCCGACAACAGCCCGCCGCCCAGCCTGTTCTCGCGCAAGGTCGATCGCATGGCCGCGATGGGCGAGGGCGAGAGCCTGAACGAGCTGGTGCGTTCGGTCGACGGCTACAGCGACCCGTGGGTGGGCTCGACCACCGTCAACGCGCTGATGATGGCGGGCGAACGTGCGAGCGCCTGCAACATCGTGCAGCACAATTCCCTGCCGCAGCCGTTCGGCGGGCGTGCGGAGATCGCCTGCAAGGCGGTCGCCGGTGACGCGGGCGGTGCCGCGCTGTCGGGCCCGCTCGACGGACCGGCCATGGTGATGCTCGATCTCGAGCACCAGTCGCCGCCGGCGTCGGCCTTGCAGTCGGTCCAGCCGCCGATGATTCGGGCGCTCGTGGCGCATCGCAGCCTGCCGCTCGCCCAGCGCATCGACATCGCCGAGCGCGGCGAGGCACTGGCCATCATCGAGGCGAGCCGGCTGGGCGACCTTTACCTGCAGGCGATCAAGGAAGGCGCCGTGTTGCCGCCAGCGATGGCCAAGCGCGCGCAGCTCGTGGCGGCAGTGCGCAACGCCACGAACGCGCAGGAAGTCATGGGTGCGATCACGGCGGTCTACGCCGAGACGCGCGGCAGCGCCCTGTTCCCGACCATTGCGCGCGCGACCGCGATCGGGCTGCTGCATCTGCCGGCCAAGCCCGAGTTCGCCAACGTGGCGCAGGAGGCGATGCGCGGCTTCCTGCTGCTGGGCGACAAGCAACTGGTGCTTGCCTGGACCAAGCTTGCGCTCAACGCCGCCTACAACAATGCCCGCGCCATGATCGCGCTCGACCGGCTGATGCCCTTGGTCGTGATCGCGGGCATCGACAATCCGACGCATCTCGACTCGCAGGACGTCAACCGCTGGTACGAAGTCATGCGCCAGGACGATCCCAAATCCGCGCCTCTTCGCGGCCACATGCTGCTGCAGCTCTTCCGCGCGACGGGTGTCGACATGCCGAAGGGCGCGACCGTTCTCCCCGAAGCGCCGCCGGCCAACGCGCGTCTGGTCTCGCCGCCGGCCGCCACCTTGCAGGCGCTTCTGGCTGCGGCCGGCGGCCGTCGCCGCGCCGAGACGGCGCTGCTCGCCTCGATCGCGCTGGGTGACGCTACCTTGGCCGAGCTTCATCCGGCAGCCGTCGCCGCCATCGTGCAGGCGTTGCGCCTGGTGGGCGAGGAAGCGCCGGCACGCCTGTTCGCGATCGAGACGGCGATCGCGCACGGCCTGTGAAGAAGCTGCCGCCGCGGCCACGGCCGCGCGAGGTCGAGGCATTTCTCGAGATGCTGCAGGCCGAGCGCGGCGCCGCGAAGAATACGCTCGTGGCCTACGGCGCCGATCTCGATCATGTCATGGGCTTCCTGGCCCGTCGCAAGCAGGGGCCGGCCAACGCCGATGCGGAAGGGCTGCGCGCCTATCTGAAGTCGCTCGACTACGTCGGCATGACGCCGCGCACCGTGGCGCGGCGGCTGTCGGTGATCCGGCAGTTCTTCCGCTTCCTGCTGGCCGAGCGCCTGCGCGAGGACGATCCCGCGAGCGCGCTCGATTCGCCCAAGCTCGGGCGGCCGTTGCCCAAGGTGCTGTCGAGGGCCGAAGTCGATGCCCTGATCGACGCGACGAAGATCAAGGGCGGCTTCGACGGCGGCCGCATGGCGACCCTTCTGGAAATTCTCTACGCCACGGGTCTGCGCGTGTCGGAACTCGTGACGTTGCCGCTCAGCGCCGTCGAGCGCGATCCCTCGATGCTGATCGTGCGCGGCAAGGGCGACAAGGATCGCGTGGTGCCGCTCGGCGATCCGGCGCGTCTCGCCATCGCGTCATGGCTGCAGGTCCGGGCGGGCGCGCTCGCCGAGGACCAGCCCTCGCGCTTTCTCTTTCCGTCGCGCGGCCGCACGGGCCACCTCACGCGCCAGCGCTTCGCCCAGCTCCTCAAGGAGATGGCGCTGGCCGCCAATATCGATCCCGCGCGCGTATCGCCGCACGTGCTGCGCCATGCCTTTGCCAGCCACCTGCTGGAAGCCGGCGCCGATCTGCGCAGCGTGCAGCTCATGCTGGGCCATGCCGACATCGCCACGACGCAGATCTACACGCACGTGCTTCCCGAAACGCTGCGCTCGCTGGTCGAGGACAAGCATCCGCTGGCCAAACGGCGCGGGCGGCCGCGGAAATCGTTGTCGTAATGACGGGCGCAAGGGATACTCCGCCACATAAGGATCGATGAAGCGAGATAATGCAGAAGTTCATTCACATCACGGACACCCACTTCGTGCCGCCGGGTAATCTGCTCTACGGACTCAATCCGCTCGATCGGCTTGCGCTGTGCGTAGCAGACGTGAACAGCAATCACGCGGATGCGGCGTTTGCCATCATCACCGGCGATCTCGCCCACAAGGGACAGCCGGAAGCGTACGAGGCGCTGAAGCGCGAGCTCGACAAGTTGGTCATTCCCTATCACCTGCTGGTCGGCAACCACGACGACCGGGCCAATTTCCGCGCGACGTTCCCCGATGCGAAGTTCGACGCCAATGGCTTCGTCCAGTTCGCTTTCGACATGGGGGAAGGCGTGCTTGGTGTGTGTCTCGATACCAACGAACCCGGCAAACCGTGGGGCAGTTTCTGCGAGACTCGCGGCGCCTGGCTGAAGGACACGCTGCGCAGCACGGGTGACCAGCCGGTCATCATCTTCATGCACCATCCGCCGTTCAAGGTGAGGCTGAAGCGCATGGACGATATCTCGCTGCTGGAGCCCAAGGCGTTCAACGACGCGATCGCCGGCCGCAAGAACATCCGTCATCTTTTCTTTGGGCATCTGCACCGGCCGCTGGCGGGAAGCTGGCGCGGCATTCCGGTCTCGACCTTGCGGGCCACCAGCCACCAGGTCGCCCTCGATTTCGTGATCGAGGGCCGCATCATGGGCAGCCACGAGCCGCCGGCCTATGGCGTGGTGTTGCTCGAGGAAGACCAGATGATCGTGCACATGCACGACTATCTGGATCGCACCAATACTTTCCTGCTCTAGGCGTATCTGGCGCGCAGCATCCGGGCCGCCTCTGCCTCGGCCTTGAGCTTGAGATAGACCTCGTCGGTATCGACCTTTGCGGCCGATCCGGGGGCAAAGCCGCAATCGGGATTGAGCGTGATGCGCGTCTTGTCGATCTTCGACAGGGCACGCTCGACACGTGACGCGATGATCGGGGCGGCTTCGGGCGCACCCGGCGTCACATCGACCACGCCCAATCCCAACTCGAAATCCTCACGCAGGCGGCCGAGGCTTTCGAGATCGTCGGCGCCCGCCGCCGTGAATTCCATGGTGAGATGCTGCACCTTCAGCCGGTTCAGCTGCTCGAGGATCGGGCCATAGGTTCCTGCATGGTGCTTCTCGCCGCGCACGCGGGCGCCCGCGCGCCGGCATAGATGCACGGCGAACTTGATGCCGTCGAAGCCGCGGACCGTCTCGTTGATCATCTCGACCGCGAAGTCGGCGGCACGGTCCGGATTGTCGTACTTGCGGCGCACATTGGGGTCGACGAACAGGCAGAGGTGCGGATCGTCGATCTGCACGATCTCGACGCCCAGATCCTGCAATAGGGCGATCTCGCCACGCAGTGGCGCCACGCAGGCGCGCACGAAGTCGTCGCGGTCCGGATAGGCCTTCTTCGAGCGTTCCGCATCCCACAGGCGCTCGCCCAGCAGCGCGGGCGCAGGCAGGGTGATCTTGCTGGCGACCGTCGCGACCTTTTTGACGAACGCAGCCTCGGCAGCGATGAAGCCCGCGGGCTTGGGCGTGAGTTTCTCGGTTACGACCGTCCAGGGCCGGCCGTCGGCGGGATTGATCTCGAGGGTGAAGCCGTGCGCCAACTCGGCGATGACGCCGATGTACGAGCGGCGGCGCCACTCGCCGTCGTTCACCACGTCGAGGCCAGCCCGCTCCTGCATGGCCACGACGAAGCGAATCGCTGCGTCCATGGTCGCGGTGTCGGAGACATCCCACTGCGGCTTTTCGATCAGCTCGCGCACGACCAGCGGGCGCGGGATCGAGCCTACGATGGAGGCGGGAAAAAGTGGCAGCGCTTTCATGGACTTACGGCTTCCACAATGTCTGGGCGAGATTCATGTCTTCCTGCGTGTCGATCTCGCGGTACTTGCCCGGCGTGTCGGCATGGCCGAAGGCGATGCCGTTCTCGATCATGTCCTGAAACATGTGGATCAGGTACGCCTTCTGGAAAATCGCCGCTTCGCGATAAGGCCGATCCCAAAATGCCCACTTGCGACGATGGTAGAAGTCGCGAAATTGCCTTGCGCCCGCGCGACCGAACTTGGCGACACCGATGAATTCGCCGGTTGCGTCGTCATAGGGAATGGTGCGGTAGACGCGCTCGACCCTGTCGCCGCGCGTGATCACTTTCTCCGCATCGTGCGGCGGATGCTGGGTGCGCGGCTTGTAGTGTTCGCGCCAGTCGGTGTCGACGCCGAGCGCCAGTTCGGCCTTGGATTGAACCAGTCCGCGTACGACTTCCGGGGTGAACAGGATGTCCGAGTACGAGGTGACGAACGGCTCATCCATCAGGTCCTCGGCGCACATCAGGGAGACCAGGATATTGTTGTTGGGCCAATCCTTGTTTTCGCGGAAGACGAAGTCGGGGTAGTCGCGCTTCACGGCATCGATGCGGTAGCCGCCGATGAAGCAGATCTCCGTGCAGCCGCCCCCTTTAAGTGCCTCGAGTGTCCAGTCGAGAATCCGCTTGCCCTGGATTTCAGCGAAGCACTTGGGCGCATTTTCGGTCGTCGGCATCAGCCGGCTGCCCCGGCCCGCACCGATGATGATGGCGCGCATCAGAAGCGCTTTCCCGCGATGATGCGGGCGCTCAGCTCGAGCTTGGCGACGGAGCGTTTGGCGTCGGCCAACGCGCAGCACGATACCAGCGTATCGATCAGCGCGAGCTGCGCCACGCGGCTGCTCATCGCCTCGGGCCGATAGCGGGTCTCGTTGGCGATGGTGTGCAGGACGATGTCGCAGTAGCGCGCAAGCGGCGACTTGCCGAGCTTGGTGATGCCGATGGTGCGGGCGCCAGCCTCGCGCGCCAGCCGCGTGGCGAGCACGGTTTCGCGCGTACTGCCCGAATGGGAGATCGTGACGACCGCCGTGGATGAGTCGGTCATCGCTGCACTCACTGCCTGGATGTGCGAATCGCTCACCACCTTGGCGTCGCGGCCGAGCTGGAGTAGGCGATAGGCGAGATCCTGCGCGATCGGACCGGAACTGCCGATGCCGTAGACTTCGATGCGCCGCGCCGCGCGCAGGATCTCGACCGCGCGCGTGAGCGATTGCGAGACCAGCAGCTTGCGCGTTTCCTGGAGCGAGGCGATGTGGGCGGCGAAGACGTGCTCGGCGACGTCGGAGACCGAGTCGCTCTCCCGCAGATCCTCCTGGATCATACGCACCGGATCGACGAGGTCGCGCGAGAGCAGGATCTTCAGTTCCTGGAAACCGTCGATGCCCAGCCGCTGGCAGAGGCCCACGACGCTGCCTTCGCTGGCTTCCGTCTGCTCGGCAAGCTCGGTGATCGACATGCGGATCACATCCTGCGCGTGCTGGTCGATATAGGTCGCGATCCGCCGCGCCGTGGGCGGCAGGCCCGCGCTGGAATGACGGATCAACGTCAGGATCGAGGTCTTTTCTTCCGGCGCTTCGGCGCGTTTTACGACAGCCAGCCGTTGCTTCGCCGTCATTTCGAGATCGACATCATAGTGTCATGCCTGCACGCCATATTGAGATAAGCTCATTCTCGAGATTACGTGAAAATGAAGTCTTTTCAACCTATGGAACGGTGGTTATCCTTTTCGCGTCACGGCGCGAAGACGCCGGCACTGCCGATGCGTGCAGGGAGGAGAAGCTTTTGAATCGTCGCCGGGGCGAGGTGCGGGTGTGGCAGCTGCGATGCTTGTCGTGAGCCCGCACGCCGCCGGCATGGAGCGTGCCGCCCGTGGCGGAGCGATCACGCTTGCCGGCATCGCCAAGCAGTTCGGAGCCACGTCGGTCCTGCGCGGCATCGACCTCGACATTCGCGCCGGCGAGTTCATCACCATCCTGGGCCCGTCGGGCTGCGGGAAATCAACCCTGCTGCGCATCATCGCGGGCCTCGAGACTCAGAGCGCCGGCCACGTCGCCATCGACGGCCTCGCGGTCGACGGGCGGGCGCCGGACCGGCGCGATATCGCCATGGTGTTCCAGTCCTACGCGCTCTATCCGCACCTGACGGTGGCCGAGAACATCGCGGTTCCGCTGCGCATGCGCCGGCTGACGCGGCTGCAACGCCTGCCGGGCGCGCGTGTCTTGCCGGGTGTCGCCCGCATTCGCGCGTCGATCGCCGAGGCGGTGCAGGCGGTTGCCGCCACGCTGCGGCTGGAGAGCCTGCTGCTGCGCAAGCCGGCGCAACTCTCCGGCGGTCAGAAGCAGCGCGTGGCTCTCGCCCGCGCGATGGTGCGCCAGCCCAAGGCCTTCCTGATGGACGAGCCGCTGTCCAACCTCGATGCCGAACTTCGCGTGCACATGAGGGCGGAAATCGCCCAGCTTCATCGCGAGCTTGGCGCCACCTTCGTCTATGTGACCCACGACCAGGTCGAGGCGATGACCATGTCGGATCGCGTGGCCGTGATCCTGGGCGGCGCGTTGCGTCAGATCGCAACGCCTAGTGTGCTTTATCGCGATCCCGACGATCTTGCCGTAGCCCAGTTCGTCGGCACGCCGCGCATCAACATCCTGCCGGCCCTTGCGGTGGCACGCGGTGTCGACGTGCTGGGCGCGTCGATTTCCGTGCCCACGGGCTTGCCTATCGGAACCAAGCTGCAGGTCGGCATCCGACCGGAAAGGCTGACGGCCCGCAGCGGCGAGGGCGCGTTCGCAGGACGGCTGGCCTATCGTGAAAATCTCGGCTCGGATCTTTTCCTGCACGTCGCACTCGATGGCGCTCCTGGCCCGTTGATCGTGCGTAGCGATCCTTCTCTCCTCGACACCGTATCTCTCGGCGATCGCGTACATGTCGACCTCTCGGCCGAGCATCTGCTGCTGTTCGATCTCGAGGGAAAGCGCATCCGGCCCGCGGGCTCCGGAGGCGTCCATGGCTGACGTGACCGGCCGCTCCGTACGCCGCCGCGATACAGCGATCCTTACGGTGCCCGCCGTGCTGCTCATGGCGATCTTTCTGCTCGGGCCGCTGTTTTGCGTCGTGGTTCTGTCGTTCACCGACTATCAGCTTGGTGCGCCGGCGATCTCGATGACCGGCCTCGCCAATTACGTCGAGATGACGGAAGACGAGACGGTGCGGATCTCGATCGCCAACACGCTGATGTATGTCGGCATCGTGGTGCCGTTGTCAGTCGCGCTGGGACTGGGCGCTGCGCTGCTGATCGAGGCCGACCACAGCCTGCGCGACTTCTATCGCGCGGCCTATTTCCTGCCGGTGATGGCGACGCTGATTGCCATGGCGATCGTGTGGGGCTTCATGCTCGATCCCCGGATCGGTGGCGTGAACTTCGCGCTGAAGGCGATGGGATTCAAAGCGCAGGACTTCCTGCACGACCGCAAGCTGGTGCTGTTCACCCTGTGCGGCATCGGCATCTGGCAGAGCGTCGGCTTCAACATGGTGCTTTTCATGGCGGGCCTCACCGCCATTCCGTCCGAGTTGTATGAGGCTGCCGCGATCGATGGCGCACGCGACGGCGGCGCGCGGTTTCGCCTGGTCACCTGGCCGCTGTTGGCGCCGGTCACGTTGTTTACCGTCGTCATCACCGCGATCCGCGCCTTCCAGGTGTTCGACACCGTGCAGGTCCTGACCGATGGCGGCCCGAACAAGGCCTCCGAGGTGCTGCTGCACACGATCTATGCCGAGGCCTTCGGCTATTTTCGCGCAGGCTATGCCGCCGCGCTCGTCGTGGTGTTCCTGGTCTTCATCCTGGCGCTGTCGGCGATCCGCCTCTTCGTGCTCGACCGCCGGAAGCAGGCGACATGACCGGCCGCCGCCCTGCGCCCACGTTGCGCCTGTTGCGTCATCTCCTGCTGCTGGCGGGGGCGGTCGTGATGCTGGCGCCGTTTTTCCTGATGGTGGCGACGTCGTTCAAGCCGAAGGAGGAAATCTTCTCGGCCGAGTTCCATCTCCTGCCGCAGCGGTGGGGCGGCACGGAAAACTACGTCACCGCGCTGACGCAGGTGCCGCTGGTGCATTTCCTGCTGAACGGTGCGATCGTCACGGCCGCGATCTTCCTCTTGCAGGTGCTGGTGAACGTACCGGCGGCCTATGCGCTGGCCAAATTGCGCTTCCGGGGCAAGGCTACGCTGTTTGGCGCGGTGCTGCTGTGCCTGATGATCCCCTATCAGGCGATCGCGCTGCCGATCTACATCCTTTTCTACCAGCTCGGCTTGCTCAACACCTACGCATCGCTGGTGCTGCCATTCACGATCTCGGTGTTCGGCATCTTCCTGATGCGGCAGTTCTTCCTCGGCGTCCCCGACGACCTGATCGACGCCGCGCGCGTCGACGGCATGAGCGAATACGGCATCGTCTGGTCGGTGATGGCGCCGACCGCCGTGCCGGCCCTGGTCGCCTTCGGCATCTTCTCGGTCGTGGCCCACTGGAACGACTATTTCTGGCCGCTGATCGCCGTCGGCGACCAGAGCCTCTACACGCCGCCGCTCGGCATCGCCTTCCTGAAACTGAACGGCGAGGGCACGGCCTACGGGCCGCTCATGGCGGCGGCAACCATCGTCATCGCACCTTTGGTGCTGGCCTTCCTCGTGGCGCAGCGCCGCTTCGTCGAAGGCATCACGTTCAGCGGCCTCAAGGGCTGATCAACGAGGGAGGGAAGAACCATGAAGAACTATCTGAAAGCCTGTGCCGCCGGGGTGGCGGCGCTGGCGATGTTCGCGGGCGGCGCGGCCGTCGCGCAGACCAAGACGACGCTCAACGTGCAGTATCCGCTGGGCTTCATCTTCGACAAGGTCTTCACCCAGTTGAAGACCGACTTCGAGGCAGCCAACCCCGACATCACCGTCAATTACCTGCCGGCGTACAAGGAATACGAGGACGCAGCCCAGACCGCGCTGCGCCAGGCGATCACCAAGCAGCTGCCGGACGTCTCGCTGCAGGCGATCAACCTCCAGCGCCTGTTCGTCGATCGCAAGATCGCGACCGACCTCACGCCCTTCATCGCGAAGGAAAAGGACTGGGCGGGCCAGGGCTTCTCGCCGTCGATGATGGCCCTCAGCACCTATGCCGGTAAGCCGTACGGCCTCGCGTTCGCGGCCTCGACGCCGATCATCTACATCAACGACGACCTGATCCGGAAGGCCGGAGGCGATCCGGAGAAGTTCCCGACGACCTGGGACGGCATCTTCGACCTCGCCAAGAAGATCAACGCGCTCGGCAACGACAATGTCGGACTGTTCTACTCGTGGGCGATCACCGGCAACTGGATGTGGCAGGCCCTGGTGTTCTCGCACGGCGGGAAGATGATGAGCGACGACGAGAAGACCGTCGCCTTCGACAAGGAGCCGGGCAAGAAGTCGATCGCCCTGCTGGGCCGCATGGTGCAGGAGGCGGGGATGCCCGACCTCACGCCGGAAGCAAGCCGCGCCGCGTTCTTCGCGGGCAAGCTCGGCATCTGGACGGAGTCGACGTCGCTGCTGCGCGTCGCCGACGAAGGCGTTGCCGGCAAGTTCAAGTGGCGCACGGCTCGTTTCCCGGTGCCCGGTCCCGACGCCAAGCTCCCGACGGGCGGCGCGGCGGCCATGATGTTCGCGACCGATCCCGCCCGGCAGGCCGCGGCGTGGAAATACATGAAGTTCATCACCGGCGCGGCCGGCGCCACGACCATGGTGAAGGGAACGGGCTACATGCCGCCGAACTCCTTGCCGGCCAAAGACCCCGCGATGCTCAAGGCCTACTATGCCGAGAAGCCGAACTACCTGACGTCGCTCAGCCAGCAGCCGTTCATGACGGCATGGTACGCCTTCCCAGGCGACAACAACCTCAAGATCATCCAGGCGATCAAGGATCGGCTGCAGACCGTCGTCGACAAGTCGACCAAGCCGGACGCGGCGCTGGCCGGGATGGCCACCGACGTCGGCAAGCTCCTGCCGAAGTAGCCGCTTTGAGGCCGGGGAGGCCGACGCCTCCCCGGTATTTGCACGTATCGTGACGCCGCCAACTCTGTGGTAAGGGTCACGGCATGACGACGTATCTCGAATTCGAGAAGCCGATCGCGGAGCTCGAGAGCAAGATCTCGGAGCTCCGGCACCTGCCCAATTCGGGCGATGTTGATATCGCCGAAGAGGTCATGCGCCTGCAGACCCGCGTCGATAAGCAGATTCGCGCGACCTACGCCAAGCTCACCTCGTGGCAGAGGGTCCAGGTGGCGCGCCATGCCGAGCGGCCGCACGCCCAGCGCTACATCGACCGGCTGATCACCGACTACACGCCGCTGGCCGGCGACCGCGCCTTCGCCGAGGACGCCGCGATCGTGGGCGGTCTGGGCCGCCTGCAGGGCCGCAGCGTCGTCGTGCTGGGCCAGGAGAAGGGCGAGGATACCGAGTCGCGCATCAGGCACAATTTCGGCATGGCCAAGCCCGAGGGGTATCGCAAGGCCCAGCGCCTGATGAAGCTGGCCGACCGTTTCAGGATTCCCGTCGTGGCGCTGGTCGACACCCCCGGTGCCTATCCCGGCCTCGATGCCGAGGCGCGCGGCCAGGGCGAGGCGATCGCCTCGTCGATCGACACGTGTCTCTCGCTCGGCGTGCCGATGGTCAGCGTCGTGATCGGCGAGGGCGGCTCGGGCGGGGCGCTCGCCATCGCCTCGGCCAACCGCGTCTACATGCTGGAGAATTCGGTCTATTCGGTGATCACGCCCGAAGGCTGCGCCTCCATCCTGTGGCGCGACAACGCCAATGCGCAGGACGCGGCCGAGGCGATGAAGATGACGGCCACCGATCTCAAGAAGCTCGAGGTCATCGACGAGGTCATTCCAGAGCCGCTCGGCGGCGCCCATCGCGCGCCCGACGAGGCGATCGACACCGTGGGCAGGATCGTGAGCCAGGCGCTCGACGATCTCTCGCAATTCGATCCCGACACCCTGCGGCGGCAACGCCAGGACAAGTTCCTGGCGATGGGCAAGAAGGGGCTGTAGCCCCTTGCCCCTCAAACTCAGCGTCCTCGACCAGTCGCCCATCGCCAAGGGCCGCACACCGGCCGATGCGGTGCGCGATACGCTGGAGCTGGCACAGCTCTGCGATCGGCTGGGCTATCACCGCTACTGGCTGGCCGAGCATCACAGCAGCCAGGCGTTGGCAGGATCGACTCCGGAAGTGCTGATCGCGCGCGTCGCGGGCCTCACCCAACGCATGAAGATCGGTTCGGGCGGCGTGATGCTGCCGCACTACAGCTCGCTCAAGGTGGCGGAGAACTTCCGCATGCTGGAGACATTGTTTCCGGGCCGCATCGATCTCGGCATCGGCCGCGCGCCGGGCAGCGACCAGCGCACGATGCAGATCCTGGCCGCCGGCAAGCCCAACTGGAGCAACGCCGAGAACTATCCCTACCAGGTGCGCGATCTCGTGGCGTGGCTGCACGATGCGCTGCCCGACAAGCACGCGGGCCAGGGCGTGACGGCACAGCCGGTCGGCGCCTCGGCGCCCGACGTCTGGCTGCTGGGCTCGAGCGACGACAGTGCGGCGCTGGCGGCGCATTTCGGCCTGCCGTTCTGTTATGCGCACTTCATCAATCCCGAGGGCGGCGATGGCGTGACGCAGTCCTATCTCACGCACTTCAAGCCCTCGGCTCTGCACCCCGAGCCCAAGGCGATGATGGCGATGGGCGTGATGTGCGCGGAGACCGACGAGGAGGCCGATCGCCTGTCCAAGAGCCGCGAGCTGTGGGCGATGCGCCTGCGCACCATCGGCGAACCGGGCCCGATCCCGCCGGTCGAGGAGGCGCTGGCCGTCGAGGCAAGCGATCCGCGCGCAAAGGCCTTCATGACCGCGATGCGTCGCCGCGGCGTCACCGGCTCGCCCAAGACCGTGCGCGCCGGCATCGAGGAACATGCCGCGCGCTACAAGGTCGACGAGATCATGCTGGTCACGATCGCCTTCGATTTCGAGAAGCGCAAACGCTCCTACGAATTGCTGGCCGAGGAATTCCAACTTCGTCATCCCGAGCGCAGCGAAGTGACCCGCCCTGTTTTGTCGGACCAGTTTTAACTTGAGATTACTGGCCTCTGTTGTGCCTTCGAATGTCCCTTGCGGGACGGTGATGCAACGGGCCGGGGCGCGGAGGCCCCATCTACCGCAGCGTCCCGGCCCGTTGCCG
>CAIWTJ010000003.1 GCA_903915535.1 Enhydrobacter aerosaccus | reverse complement strand
GGCGCTGGCGGGGCTGGCCACGGCGGCGAGGGCGATCGCTCCCAGCACGAGGCTGACGGCGAGCGAAGTGCGCTTTCTGTCGGTCATGTGAACCTCCTGTACCTGTGCTCAGCTCTTCGCCGGTCCGTAGCTCTGGAACACGCCGTCGGCGACCTTCTTCTGGTCGGACGGCATGGCGTCATAGAGCGTCCGGAAGGCCGAGGTCAGGTTCTTCAATCCGTCGAGACGGGCCTGGCTGAACTCCTGGTAGGTGAGGAGGTCGTCCATGGCGTTCATCTCCACCGACGTGGCGCGCTTGGTCTTCACGAGCGTCTCCATGGCGGTTGCGTTTTCGCGCATCGCCGTGGCAACGCCGGTCCAGTTGCTCTCCTGGGCGGGCGTGATCTTGAGCGCGGTCTTCAGGGTCGTGATGCGCTCCTCGACGGTCTCCGGCTGGCTGCTGGTGGCGGCGGCGGCCGCCGGCGCCTTGGGGGCTTGAGCCGACGCCGGAGCAAGCGCTCCTGCGAACAGCGTCGTGCCCGCCAGGGTCGCGACGGCGAGCGAGCGCACGATTTGCGAGATGACTGGTCGATTCATGGGATTTCCGTTTTCAGGGCCACTTCTTCCTCGCCGCCAATTGGCAGGCAGGTGGGCCATCTTTCCAACGCCCTGCGGGGTGGCGGGTTGCCCGGGCGCTCGGGATTTAAAGGCAACTCTGCCGTTGCTTGCGCATTGGTCCCTGAGCGACCCTGCACACGAGCCCAGGAAGGTGAGGATATGCCGAAGCATAAGAACACGATCTGCCTCTGGTACGACAAGGACGCAGAGGAAGCGGCGCGCTTCTACGCCAAGACCTTTCCCGACAGCACTGTCGGCGCCGTCCATAAAGCGCCGGGCGACTTCCCGTCCGGCAAGAAGGGCGATGTGCTGACCGTCGAGTTCACGGTGTGCGGCGTGCCGTGCCTCGGGCTGAATGGCGGCCCCATGTTCAAGCAGAGCGAGGCCTTCTCGTTCCAGATCGCCACCGACACCCAGGAAGAGACCGACCGCTACTGGAACGCCATCGTCGGCAACGGCGGGCAGGAGAGTGAGTGTGGCTGGTGCAAGGACAAATGGGGCCTCTCCTGGCAGATCACGCCGCGGGTGCTGACGGACGCGATAGCCAAAGGCGGCGGCGACGCACGCCGCGCCTTCGAGGCGATGATGACGATGCGCAAGATCGACGTCGCCGCGATCGAGGCCGCGGTGCGCGGCGCCTAGAGCATGATGCGGAAGCGCAGTTCTTCCTTGTCCCCATAGGCAGCATCCGCGCGGAAGCGCTCGATGAACGCGCCGCCGTTGCTCCTGATCACCTTCTGCGAGACTTCGTTGGCGGGATCTGTCGTGAGCTCGACATAGGTGAGGCCCTCCTGCCTGGCCTCGTCGAGGATCAGCGCCAGCGCACGGCTCGCATGGCCCAGCCGGCGCTTCCACGGCACGACGGCGTAGCCGATGTGACCCAGCACGTAAGGCGGCAGGGACGATGTTCCCGGCTGCCAGCGAAAGCCGATCGAGCCGCAGAACTCCCCGTCCCACATCCAGCGCCGGTAGCCGGGCAGCTTCGGCTTCTGCGATCCATCGGGGAAGGTGACGAGGGCGCCCTTGGGGTCGCGGTCGTCGAGCGATGCCAGGAAGCCTTCGGCGTCGGCCGCGATCTCGGCCAGCTGCTCGCGCGCAGCCTCCGCCAGACGGACGTTGTCCGGCGACCAGCCGCGCTTCAGCGCGTCGGTGTATGAGGTGAGATAGGGCAGGGCGGGAACGACCAAGTCCATGTTTTTGCTGTAGCATAGGCCCGCATGAGTTCCAGCCCTGTCCTTGTCCTCGATATCGACGGCGTCGTCTCGCTCGCCCAGCCAGGGTCGGCAGCGCCGTGGCACGCAACGCTGAAGCAGGATCTCGGCCTCGACTACGAAGAGATCGAGCGCGAATTCTTCAGGGGCGAGTTCATGGAAGTGCTGCGCGGCCGGCTCGACCTTTTCGTGGCCCTGCAGAACTATTTCGGGCCCAAGGGGATGGACGATCGCATCGAGGGCTTCGTTAGTTACTGGTTCGAGAAGGATGCCGTCATCGATCGCGGGGTGCTGGCCGCGGCCGATGCCTGGCGCGCCCGCACGGGCGGACGGGTGTTCGCCGCCGCCAACCAGGAACATCACCGCGTGGTCTATCTGCGCGACCAGGCCGGCCTCGGCGCTCATTTCGACGAGATCGTCTATTCGGCGGCGCTGGGCGTTTGCAAGCCGGAGCGGGTGTTCTACACCAACGCCCAGGCGCGCATGGGCGTGTCGGTGGCGCAGGCGATCCTGTTCGTCGACGACAAGGCCGAGAATGTCGACGGTGCGCGGATGTGCGGCTGGCGAGCGATGCTCTACCGTGGTCCGGAGAGCCTGGCGCGGGCCCTCGTCGACTGGAAATGAGCAGAGGTAGGAGTAGATCATGTTGATGTTCGACATTCCGTTCGGCACGACCGACTGGTCCGGCGTGGAGCGCACCGAGCATGCCGGCGAGAGCGGCAAGGCCTATTGGCGCACGCGCAACTTCAACAACATCCGCGTGCGCATGGTCGAGTACACGCCGGGCTACCTCGCCGACCACTGGTGCCAGAAGGGCCATGTGCTGCTGGTGCTGGAGGGTGAGCTGCAAACCGAGCTGGCCGACGGCCGCACCGTCGTGTTGAAGCCCGGCCAGAGCTACCAGGTGGCCGACGGCGATCTCGCGCATCGGTCGAAGACCAAGGACGGCGCCAAACTCTTCATCGTCGATTAGGCTCCCACGGATGGAGAAGCCACGGCGATGACGCTCAAGAGGGCGGACCTGATCGCCGGCGTCTGCGTCGCGGGGCTGATGCTGCCCGAGGCCGTGGCCTACGCGGGCATCGCCGGCCTGCCGCCGCAGCGCGCGGTGCTGGCGGCCATCGCGGGCTCTCTGATCTATGCGCTGGCCGGGCGCAGCCGCTTCGCGATCGTGTCGCCGACCTCGTCGTCCGCGGCGATCCTGGGCGCGGTCCTCGCCGTCCTGCCGGGCGACACGACGATCAGGCTGGCCTTCGCCACCATCGCGGTCGGCACGGTCAGCCTGTGCTTTCTCGTGGCCGCCGCCTTGCGCCTCGGCACGCTGGCGGCCTTTGTCTCGCGGCCGGTGCTGCGCGGCTTCGCGTTCGGGCTCGCGATCACCATCATCCTGCGCCAGGTGCCGCAGATGGCCGGCATTCCTCTCCATGCCGACAATATCTTCCATCTGGCCTGGCTGATCGTGACCAGTGTCCCGCGCTGGCATCCCGCGAGCGTGGCCACCGGTCTCGTGGCCCTCGTGGCATTGCTCGCGCTGCGGCGGCTGCCGGCCGTGCCCGGAGCGTTCCTGGTATTGGCGACGGGGATCGCGGCCTCGATGGCACTCGATCTGCCGGCGCGCGGCGTGGCCGTGGTCGGCCGCATCGATCTGCTGGCGATGCCGACCCTGCCTGCGAAGCTGGGCTGGGACGAGCTCTCGCATCTAGCCGGCCTCGTGCTGCCGCTCGTGCTGGTGCTGTTCGCCGAAAGCTGGGGCACCGTGCGCACGCTGGCGCTGCGCAACGGCGACAGGGTCGAGCCCAACCGCGAACTGGCGGCTTTCGGTCTCGCCAATCTCGGCGCGGCGGTCGTGCAGGGCATGCCGGTCGGCGCGGGCTTCTCTGCCGGCTCGGCGAGCGAGACCGCGGGCGCGGCCACGCGCTGGACCGGCGTCCTGGGCGCGATCGGGCTGGCGCTGCTGGTGATCGTGGGGGCGCCGCTGGTGGCGCAGTTGCCGGAGCCGGTGCTGGCGGCCGTCGTGGTCGCGGCACTCACGCACGCACTCGATCCCGCGCCGCTGCTGCGCCTGTGGAAGCTCCAACGCGACAGCTATGTCGCGACCGGCGCGGCGACGGGCGTGCTGGTGTTCGGCGTGCTCGACGGCATGGTGCTGGCCATCGTGCTCTCGCTCGTGGCGCTGCTGCATCGCATGGCCACGCCGCGCCTCGTCCGGCTGGGCCGACTGGGCGACAGTCACGACTATGTCGATATCGCACGCCATCCCGAGGCAACACCTCCCGACGCGGTGGCCGTGTGGCGTCCGGCCGAGCCGCTGTTCTTCGCCAACGCCGAGCAAATCCTGACGCTGATCTCGGGCAAGCTGGCGGGCGAACCGGCGATCCGCATCGCGGTGGTCAGCCTCGAGGAGACATTCGAGCTCGACACCACTGCGCTCGACGCGCTTCTCGAATTCGACACCCGCATGAGGACGCTCGGGATCGGGGTCCAGCTTGCGCGCGTGCGCGACAGCGTGCGCGACCTCATCAAGCGCGCGGGCGCCACCGACCTGCTGACGCGCATCAGCTTCAGCGTCGACGACGCGGTGGTGGCTGCTACACTCAGGCAAACAACAGGAAACGGGCGGAAATGATGGACAAGATCGGATTTATCGGCGTCGGCACCATGGGCGAGCCCATGTGCCGCAACCTCGCGAAGAAGAGCGGCCTCACCGTGCTTGCCGCGGATCGCGACGACGCGCCGCTGCAGCGCCTTGCGGCGGACGGCGTGAAGAAGGCCTCACTCGACGAGATCGCCGCTAACTGCACGACGATCTTCCTGTCGCTGCCGGGCGGCAAGGAAGTGGAGCAGGTCTGTCTGGGCGAGGGCGGTCTTTCGTCCAGGGCCAGGCTTGGCTGGACCGTGATTGACTGCAGCACCGCGCCGGTGTCGCTTGCGCGCAAGCTCTATGCGGAGTTCGAGGGCCGGGCGACGGCCTTTGCCGATGCGCCGGTCGCGCGCACGCGGCAGGCGGCGATCGACGGCACGCTCTCGATCATGGTCGGCGCCACGGAGCCCACCTTCCGGCGCATCGAGGCGCTCCTGCGCACCATGGCGAGCGAAGTCACGCACTGCGGCGAGGCGGGCGCGGGCCAGGCGGTCAAGATCCTGAACAACATGATCCTGTTCCAGACCGGCGTCGCGCTGGCCGAGGGCCTTAGCATCGCGCGCGCGCACGGCGTCGACGGCAAGGTGCTGTACGAGACGCTGACCAAGGGCTCGGCAGATTCCTTCGCGCTGCGCAACCACGGCATGAAGGCCATGCTGCCGGGCGTCTTTCCCGAACGCGCCTTCTCGACTGAGTACGCGTTGAAGGACCTCGGCTACGCGATCCAGATGGCGGAAGAGAAGGGTGTGCCCGCGCTCGGCGCCGACGTGGCGCGCGAGATCATGGAGCGCGCCGTCCAACTCGGCCACGGGGCGGAGTACTGGCCGGTGCTGCTGCGGGCGATCGAGGACGGGACTAAGAAAGGCTAGTCGGTCGCGGGCACAACCTGCGCTGTCGCCTGTGCCGGAGCGACGGTTGCGCGCTGGTAGCCCTTGGCGCGCATGCAGAACTGAGTGAGCCGGATTTCGGAGACATAACGGCTCTCCTCCCATGCCGCCGGCCGGTAGAAGCCGTAGAACAGCGAGCCGGAAGCGTACGGGTAGGCGACAAACGCCTCGTCGCGCGCGGCCTTGCGGCAGTAGCCGAGGTCGTTCGCGGCCAGGACATTGTCGGCGCCCTCCTTCTCCCAGCGTGTCTGGGGGAACGAACAGGCCGCAACCGTCGCAAGCAGCAGTAAGGGCAGGATTCTCCGCATGGGGATGGTATGGTCCCGCTGGCAGCGTTTTGGAAGCGGGGATGAGAGATGGCGCGTATCGCAGTTGGCGGCTTTCAGCACGAGACGAACACTTTTGCGCCGCAGCAGGCGACCTGGGACGACTTCGTGCGCGCCGACGCGTGGCCCGGATTATTGCACGGGCCCGAGCTGATCGAGGCTGTCGAAGGCTTCAACGTCCCGATCGCAGGGGCGGTGAAGCGGCTGGGCGAGCTCGGTCACGAGATCGTGCCGATGGCCTGGGCCTCGGCGCCGCCTGCATCCTATGTCACCGAGGACGCCTACGAGCGCATGTGGAAGCTGTTCGACGCGGACTTGCGCTCAGAAGGGCCGTTCGATGCAATTTATCTCGACCTGCACGGGGCGATGGTGGCTGAGAACACCGAGGACGGCGAAGGCGAGCTGTTGCGCCGCATCCGCGGCATCGTCGGGCCCGATCTGCCGATCGTGGTGAGCCTCGACTATCACGCGAATCTGACGCCCGACATGGCAAGGCTCGCGACCGCGATGGTCGGCTACCGCACCTATCCGCACATCGACATGGCCGTGACCGGCAAGCGCGCGGTGGAATTGCTCGACAGGCTGCTGAAGGAGAAGCGGCCGGTGTACCGCGCCTACCGCCAGCTCGACTTCCTCATTCCGCTGGTCTGGCAGTGCACCTTCATCGAGCCCGCCAAGAGCATCTTCGATCTGGTGGGAGAACTGGAAGCGGGCGAGAAGAGCCACAACCAGGGCATCGTGAGCGTGACGCACACGCCGGGATTTCCGCCGGCGGACATCGCGCAGTGCGGCCCCGCCCTCGTGGTCTACGGGCACGACAAGGACGCCGTCGAGGCCGCCGCGGACAAGCTCGCCGCGGCGGTGAAGGCGCAGGAGAAGTCGTTCAATGGCGAGCTGCTCGATCCGGATGCCGCCGTGTTGCGCGCGCTCGAGATGGCGAAGACGGCGAAGAAGCCGATCGTGCTGGCCGACGTGCAGGACAACCCCGGCGCCGGCGGCACCTCCGACACCATCGGCCTGCTGGCGGCGATGATGCGGCACAAGGCCAGGGGCGCGGTGATCGGCATGATAGTCGACGAGACCTCGGCGAAAGCCGCCGCCGAGACGGGCGAGGGCAACATCATGCGCCGTGGCATCGGCGCGGTGGTGGGCTATGCCGGCGAGAAGCCGCTCGAAGCGGACTGGCGCGTGGTCAAACTGGGCGACGGCATCTTCACCGGCACCGGCCCGTTCTACGGCGGCGCGAAGTTCCAGATCGGCCCGATGGCGCTGGTTACCGACGAAGCGAGTGGCGTCTCTGCTGTGCTCGCCTGCCGCCGTGTCCAGGCAGCCGATCAGGAGATGTTCCGCCACGTCGGCGTCGAGCCGATCGAGGTGCCGATCCTGGGCCTCAAGTCGACGGTGCATTTCCGCGCCGACTTCCAGCCGATCGCCGAGACGATTCTTGTGGTGCAGTCGCCCGGCGCACACATCACCGATCCGGTCGAGATGCCCTACAAGCATCTCCGCAAGGGCATCAAGCTCAGCCCGATGGGACCGGTTTGGAATGGAAGGCCGGTCTGAGCGCCGACATCGAGCCCTAACGGCCTGGCATCTGGTCGAACCAGAAAGCGAGCTGCTGCTGGAAGTCGGCCTCGGCGAACGCAGTGTCGGTGATGAATTGTGGCTTGCCGTTGCGCTGGTAGCGCACGCTCGAGAAGCGCGTGAACTTGGTGTCGCAGTGGTGGAAGACGATGAGCGAGTCGTTGACGGTCCGGTGCAGCACGAACTCGTGGACGCTGCGGAAACCGACCAGGCTGATGACGTAGCGGCCGTCCTTGCCGTTCATCGCCATCTGCTTCACGGGAATGTCGCGGCCGCCGTTCACGAGGCCCATCACCGCGAAGGGCTCCGGATCCATCATCCCGTCGCGGCCTTCGTTCTGCAGCCAGCGCACCAGCCGGTCGCCGCGCGGCGTCAGCGTGTATTTTTTCCTCGAGCCGCCGAACAGATCGGACATGTCGAACTTGCCACAGGCACCGGCCGAGAGGGCGAGGGGGACGACGGAAGCGACGCGCAACAACGAACGACGATCAAGACTACGCTGGGTCAATACTCAGTCCTTCCCGATGTGGTTCATGTCGATTTGCACGGGTGCGATCTCCTGCAGTTTGCCGTCGCGGATCGCGCGGAAGAAGCAATTGTGCCGTCCGGTGTGGCAGGCGACGCCCGTCTGATCGACCAGCATGAGCACAGTGTCGCCGTCGCAATCGACACGGAAGTCGACCACGGTCTGGATGTGGCCGGACGTATCGCCCTTGCGCCACGGCGCCTTGCGCGAGCGCGACCAATAGCAGGCGCGGCCGGTTTGCATCGTCTCGACCACGGCATCGCGGTCCATCCAGGCCATCATCAGCACTTCGCCGGTGTCGTGCTGCTGGGCGATGGCGGGGACGAGTCCCTGTGGATCGAAGCGGACCTCGGCCAGCAAGGCCTCGATCGCGGCGGGGGGATAAGTGGTGGCAGCCCTGTCTGGCATGCTTGGCCTCATTGCGGAACGCGGCGTATAATCGGCCTGTAACTGCTTGGCAAATCGGGAATTTCCGTGAAGAAGCCGGCCAAAGCCGCGAGCGCGCATCTATCTGGGACTGGGCATGACCACGAGCACTGCGTCGAGGACGCGGTGGCCGCGGCGGAGAAGCTGTGCGAGTCCAAGGGCCTGCGCTTCACGCCGCTGCGCCGCCGCGTGCTGGAACTGGTATGGTCGAACCACAAGCCGGTCGGTGCCTACGCGCTCCTCGACCTCTTGCGCAAAGAGGATCTCGGTTCCGCGCCGCCGACGGTGTATCGCGCACTCGACTTCCTGATCGAGAACGGACTGATCCATCGCATCGAGCGCATGAATGCCTTCATCGGCTGCAGCCATCCCGGCGAGCAGCATCGCGGTTTTTTCCTGATCTGCGGCGAGTGCGGCAATGCCGAGGAGCTCGAGAGCGAAGGAGTGGCAAACTCCATCACCGCCTCGGCCGGCCGCCACGGCTTCGTCGCACGCGACATGACCCTGGAAGTCACCGGCACCTGCGCGGATTGCCAGAGAGCATAGGCAACTCAAGAGCATGATCTCGAAAATTCGCGCGCGCGTCCGCGATGCGCTCGCCAGGCGCCTCGGCGTGCCGGACATCGCCCCGGCACTTGAGCGCCTCGCGCAGAACGGATTCAAACCGGGCCTGGTCTTCGACGTCGGCGCCTTCCGGGGCGACTTCGCGCAGATGGCGCTCGCGATCTGGCCGTCGGCGCGCGTGGCCTGCTTCGAGCCACTGCCGTACGGACGGGAGCAAATCAAGGAATTGCGCAAGCGCCTTCCTTCCATCGACCTGCACGAGACGCTGGTCGGCTCGGTCGAGAAGGCCGAGGTGGAAATGCATGTCGCGCAGACTTCGTCCTCTCTGCTGCGTGACGCGCACAATGAAACGTTCCCGATCCAGGTCTTCCCGCAGACCACTCTCGACAAGACCATCCGCAATTCCTACGCGGGGCGGGCGCCCGACCTTCTGAAGCTCGACGTTCAGGGCTTCGAACTGGAAGTTCTCAAAGGCTGCGAAGCGTCGTTGGGCGGAGTGCGGGCGATCCTGACCGAACTCAGCCTGCTCGACCTGCACGAGAACGTGCCGCTGCTGCACGAACTGGTTGGCTGGCTGGGCGAGCGCGGCTTCGTCGCCTACGACATCTGCGGCATGACCCGCCGTCCGCTCGACAATGCGCTGTGGCAGGCCGACATGATCTTCGTGCGCAGGGACGATCCCCTGCGCCGCGACAAGGGATACTTCCCCGGAAAAAGCTGGCTCCGGAACTGATCCTCGTTTCAGCCGAGGGGAACTACTTGCAGGAACCCGTTTCGTTGGCGGGCTTTTTGGCCTCGAATGCGGCGAACGGAAGTTGCCTGCATTGATAGGGGCCTTCTGCGGTCATCTCTATCTTCGTGCCGGGCTCTTTCACGTCGTCGCGAATGCCACCCGCGAATGAGGTGAGGCGGCAGTTGTTGGCGGACGTCCGCAGATTTATCTCCCACACTTCCGTCCATCGCCCACCGGTACGCAAGAGCCTTGTCCCCGTAACGATGCGGATGGCGTGGTCGTCGCCGGTGGCGCGATATGTGGCGTTGACCGAAGCTGTGTCGTCGGGGGCGCGCCACAACAATTCGCGGCCATTCTTCGGGATTACAAGCCTCTCGTTACCGCACCCATTGAAAATTCTCCGGCTCTCCATGACGCTGCCCTTGACGAGTGCGGCGTCGGCGGTAAACGCGATCGAAAACGCGTACTCGAATTTGCCGCCGCCCTTGTCCCAAACAAGGTCGTAGCTGTAAGGGCTCTGCGCATTCGCGACAGGACCAAGGCAACAAAGCGCTAGAACGAACGGCCAGAGCCAACGGTCGCCGCTCCTAGGCATTGTGCGCCCGGTTGAGGCGCTCGAAGCCTTCGGCGAGGTCGGTCTTCAGGTCCTCGACATCCTCGAGGCCGATGTGGACGCGCAGGATCTGCTTGTCCTTGGGCCACGGCACGGCAGTGCGATAGGCATCGGGATGAGCCGGGATCATCAGGCTCTCGTAGCCGCCCCAGGAGGCGCCCATGCCGAAGATGTCCATGCCATCCAGCATCGCGGCGAGCGCGTTCTTGCTGTAGCCGTCCTTCAGCGTGAAGGAGAACAGGCCGGACGCACCCTTGAACTGCTTCTTCCAGTTCTCGTGGCCGGGGCAGTCGGGCAGGGCGGGGTGCAGCACCTTGTCGACCTCGGGGCGGGTCTTCAGCCAGTTGGCAATGTGGATGCCGCTCTTTTCGTGGTGGCGCAGGCGCACGCCCATGGTGCGCAGGCCGCGCAGCGCGAGGTAGCAGTCGTCGGGCGCGGCATGGAAGCCGAAGCTCTGGCACGCGGTCTTGGCGATTTCGAACATCGGCCGGTCGACGCAGGAGATGAGTCCCATCATCGCGTCGGAGTGACCGACGATGTACTTCGTGCCGGCGTGGATCGACAGGTCGCAGCCATGGTCGAACGGCCGGAAGTAGAGCGGCGTGGCCCACGTGTTGTCGATCAGCACGGCAGCGCCATGCTTCTTGGCAACCTTGGAGATCGCGTCGACGTCCTGGACCTCGAAGGTCTGCGAGCCCGGGGCCTCGAGATAGACGACCTTGGTGTTGGGCTGGATCAGCTTCTCGATGCCGGCGCCGATCATCGGGTCGAAGAACGTCGTCTCGACGCCGAAGCCCTTCAGCGTCGTGTTGGCGAAGCGGCGCGCGGGGCCGTAGGCATTGTCGGTGATCAGCAGGTGATCGCCGGTCTTCAGGAACCCAACGATTGCGCCGGTGACGGCGGCAAGTCCCGACTGCACGGCGATCGAACGATGCGCGCCTTCGATCGCGGCGACGGCATCTTCCAGCGCTTTCTGCGTCGGTGTGCCATTGCGTCCGTAGCCGAAGCCCTCGAACGGGATGCGGTTCTCGAACTTCGCCATGGTCGGCGAGAGGATCGTGGACGCGTGATAGACGGGTGGATTGACGATGCCGAAGTTGTTGTCGGGATCGCGGCCGGCAACGGCCAAGATGGTGTCGGGTTTGGTATAAGTTTTCTTCGAGGTCATGGTCCCGACTATGGCACGGCAATTACGCCGGCGGCCAGCGATAGACGTCGGGCCACAGGCTCCGAGGGTCGGGAACATCCTTCGTTTCGCGCCGAAGGATGCGAAATCCCGCCTTGCGATAGATGTCGAGGGCACGCGGGTGGTCGAGGGTGTTGGTGTTGAGGATCAACCGGGGATGCCCCAGCGCAAATCCGCGCTCGATCGCGCGGTCGAGCAGCCAGGGACCGATCCGCCGGGCGATATAGTCGAGTGTCAGGCCGAAGAAGACGATCTCGCCGGCAAGCAATTCGAAGTAACCGACGAGCGCGCCGTCATGGCGGGCGACATGGAGCTCATGAGTCGGGGTCGCAAGGATGGTGGCCAGCGCCCGGTCGGTGAGCACGCGGCGCTCGTACCAGAGCCACGGTCGGCCGACGCGGTCGTAGAGATCGCGATAGAAGGCGACGGTCGGCGCAATCACCGGAGTGACCTCGATCTCGGCGTCAGGCGCGATGCCGCGTCGCGTCCAGTCACGCGGTGCTATCTCGAGGTAGGTGATCGTGATCGCGAGCCGGCCGTCGTCCCGAGGCGGCGGGTGGTGCGAGAAAAGATCAGGCTCCGGTGACGATGGGCGTATCGGCACGTCCGCCCCATTCCGTCCACGAGCCATCGTAGATCGCGGCATCCGGCGCGCCCGTGAGATAGAGACCGAGCGCCACGACGCAAGCCGTGACACCCGAGCCGCAACTGGCCGTGACTTTCTTGGCGGAATCGATGCCCGATGCCGCGATGGCCGCCTTGATCTCGGCCGCCGGCCGCATGGTGCCAGTCTTGGGGTCGATCAGTTCGTTGTAGGGCAGGTTGAATGCGCCGGGCATATGGCCTATGCGCAGGCCGGCGCGCGCTTCCGGCACTTCGCCGCGAAAGCGGTTCGCGGCGCGGGCGTCGACCACTTGCTCGACTTTGCTGGAGAGCAGCGACTTAACGTCGTCGATCGAGCGCACCAGCGCCTTGTCGAAGTGGGGGGTGAAAGCCTTTGCGCGCGGCGTGGTGGCTGCATCGGTGACGGCGCGGCCCTCGGCCATCCATTTCGGCAGGCCACCGTCGAGGATCGCCACGTCCTTGTAACCCATGACGCGGAACATCCACCACACGCGGCATGCGCCGGTCATCGGCGTGGTGTCGTAGACGACGATCTTGTTGCCGTTGCCGATTCCGAGCGCGCTCACCTGTAACGCGAATTGTTCGGGCGTCGGCAGCATGTGCGGCAACGGGTTCGTCTTGTCGGCGATCTCGTCGATGTCGAAGTACATCGCGCCTGGAATGTGCTGCTTGGCGAACTCGGCCTTCGGATCGCGCTTCTGCGCCGGCAGATAGAACGAGGCGTCGACGATACGCACGTCGGGCGCGTCGAGGTGGCTGGCCAGCCACTCTGTGCTGACGAGGGCATCGGGTCTTGCGTAGGTCATGGTGATTTCCTTCAGGCCAGCGCGATGATGAAGCGCCGGTTCATTTTTCCCTTGTTCTCGACCTTGGTGCACTCGACCCGGCCGATTTCGGCGGTCTTCGCGACATGCGTGCCGCCGCAGGCTTGGAGATCGACGCCGTCGATCGCAAGCAAACGCACGCGGCCCGCACCCATTGGCGGCCTCACGCTCATGGTCTTCACCAGTTCTGGGCGGGCGTTCATTTCCTCGTCGGTGATCCATTGCGCAACGACGGGATGATCGGTGGCGAGGATGCGGTTCATCTCCTCTGTCACCCATTCCTTGGTCGGCACATCGCCCTCGAGATTGAAGTCGAGGCGGCTCTTGTCGGCGCCGACCTGGCCACCTGTCACGCTGCCCTTGATGATCGAGGACATGACGTGCATCGCGGTGTGCATGCGCATGTGCTTGTAGCGCCGCTCCCAGTCGAGAGACGCGTGCACCTTCGTGCCGACCGCGGGCTTGGGCGCGTCAGGCGCCAGCACGTGCAGTACGTCGCCGCCGTCGGCTTTCAGGGAGTCGACGATCTTCGCCTCACCGCCGTCCCAGCGCAGCAGGCCGGTATCGCCGGGCTGCCCGCCGCCGGTCGGATAGAAGATCGTGCGGTCCAGCCGCACGCCGCGCTCG
The DNA here is from genome assembly GCA_903915535.1 of Enhydrobacter aerosaccus. GTDB lineage: Bacteria > Pseudomonadota > Alphaproteobacteria > Reyranellales > Reyranellaceae > Reyranella > Reyranella aerosaccus_C. The sequence goes on along the minus strand of CAIWTJ010000003.1, from coordinate 38,731 downwards.
TCCTGCGCGGTCACGATGGCGTCGGCCTCCTTGAGGTAGGCGTCCTGCCGGAAGAGTTCTTCGACCATGGAGGGGATTTAGGCTCTCGCCAGCCGCGCCGCAACTTCTCTCGGCGAGGGCATCGAGGGCGTGGCTCCCAGCCGCTCGACGGAACAGGAGGCCGCCGCATTGGCGTAACGCGCGGCCTCGAGGAGACTGGCGCCCGACGACAGGCGTGCCGCGAGGGCGCCGACGAAGCAGTCGCCTGCGCCAGTGGTGTCGACAACCTTGGCCTTGAAGCCGGGAAGGGCGGTTGCCTCCTGTGACGTGACGACGATCGCACCGCGGGCACCCATCGTGGCGATGGTGACGGCCGATCCAATCTTCCGGCAGGCGGCGACGACATCGCGCCGGGCACTCTTCGCTGTGATCCTGGCGCCGGTGACCTGTGCCAGTTCGATCTCGTTCAGCACCGCGATGTCCACGAGCTTCAGCAGCCGCGCGGGATGGCGGACCATGGGCGCGAGATTGAGGATCGTGCGCGCGCCTGCTGCGCGCGCCTGGCGTATCAGCGCTTCGGTCGTGGTAACCGGTATCTCGAACTGAAAGACCCAGGTCTCTCCGCGACGCGGCGCGCGACGCACCATCTTCTGCGTGAAGGCTGCATTGGCACCCGAAGCCACGGTGATCGCGTTATCGCCGTGGGTCACCTGGATCAGGGCGACGCCGGTCGCGCGGTTGGACAGCACCTTTACGCCCTTGGTCTCCACCCGTTGTCGGCGAAGGAAGGCGCGCAACTCGTGACCGAAAGCGTCGTCGCCGACGGCGCCCAGCATTTCCGCTGCCGCCTCCGCCCGTGCTGCAGCGATTGCCTGGTTGGATCCCTTGCCTCCGGGCAGAAGGGCGACTGTCGCACCGAGGATGGTCTCCCCCAGGGCGGGCTGGCGCTGGCTTTGCACGACGACATCCATGTTGATGCTGCCGCAGACCACGACACGGCTCATCGGAAGCGCCTATTTCATCCAGGGCGGTATCGGCAGGTTCTTCTCGCGCAGGAAGGCAGGATTGAAGAGTTTCGACTGATAACGGCTGCCGCCGTCGCAAAGGATCGTGACGACGGTCTTGCCCGGTCCCAGTTCCCGGGCAAGCCGCATGGCGCCCACGATGTTGATCGCGGTCGAGCCACCCAGCACGAGGCCTTCGTGTTCGATCAGGTCGAACAGCACCGGCAGCGCTTCCTGGTCGGTGATCTGGTAAGCGGTGTCGATCGGCGCGCCTTCGAGGTTCTTGGTGACCCGGCCCTGGCCGATGCCCTCCGTCACGGAGTTGCCTTCGGACTTGAGTTCGCCCTTCATCTTCCAACTGTACAGCGCCGAGCCCATCGGATCGCTGAGCGCGATGCGGATATCCTTGTTGCGCTCCTTCAGCGCCATCGCCACGCCGGCCAGCGTCCCGCCACTGCCGGCAGAGCAGGTGAAGCCCGCGACCTTGCCGTCGGTCTGGTCGAAGATCTCTGGGCCGGTGGTGCGATAGTGGCCGTCGCGATTGGCGACATTGTCGAACTGGTTGGCCCAGATCGCGCCGTTCGGCTCCGTAGCCGCGATCTCCTTGGCCAGCGCTTCGGAGTAGCGCACGTAATTGCCGGGGTTGGCGTAGGGAAGGGCGGGCACCAGGCGCAGGTCGGCGCCACAGAGGCGCAGCATGTCCTTCTTCTCCTGGCTCTGCGTCTCGGGCATCACGATGACCGAGTGGTAGCCCAGCGCATTGGCGACAAGCGCGATGCCGATGCCGGTGTTGCCGGCGGTGCCCTCGACGACCACACCGCCCTTGCGCAGCGTGCCGCGCTTCTCGGCGTCCCGGATCATGGCCAGTGCGGCGCGATCTTTCACCGAGCCGCCGGGGTTGAGGAACTCTGCCTTGCCATAGATATCGCAACCCGTCGCGGCCGATGCCGCACGAAGCTTGATCAGCGGCGTGTTGCCGATGCTTTCGATGAAACCGGACCGGACGTTCATGGACGTTTCGCCTTCTTCGACCCTGCGCGCTTCCCCGGACGAAACGTAGTCAATGCATCCGTTCAACGCCAGCGCTTGCGCAACTCCTCGCGATGAAGGGCGAGCCACTGCAGGCCGATGACGCCCACCGCATTGTCCACTTCGTTGCGCTCGACCATGGCGTAGGCGTCGGCGAAGGAAAGGACCTTCACCAATATGTCCTCGCCTTCGGAAGCGAGGCCGAATACGCCGCCCGCGTTGGCGGCGTCGATCCGGCCGACGAACACCTGGCAGGCTTCGGAGCAGGCTCCGGGCGTCAGCATGACGTTCTGGATCGGCAGCACGTCGCCCACGGTCAGGCCGGCTTCTTCGCCGACCTCGCGGCGGACCATGTCTTCGGCGGTCTCGCCTTCCTCGATGATTCCCGCAACGAGTTCCCAGGTGAAGGGATGGTGCCCGGCCACATAGGCGCCGGCGCGGAACTGGCGGATCAGCACGACCTCGTCACGGCCGGGATCGTAGAGCAGGACGGCACCCGCCTGGCCGCGCTCGAAGACCTCGCGGCTGATGATGTCGCTCGTGCCGCCCTTGTGAAGGCTGTGGCGGAAGAAGTAGCGCACGACCTTGAAGTAGCCCTGGAACGCAGTCTCCTTGCGGAGCAGTTCGACGCTTTCCCTGGCATCGCTCATCGGCCGACCCTTCTCGAAAAAACGACGGCGCGTCCCCGGGGGACGCGCCGTCGCGAAGATGGCTCCGAAGGCAGGGATCGAACCTGCGACCCGGCGATTAACAGTCGCCTGCTCTACCGCTGAGCTACTTCGGAATAAAATCGGTCGCGACCGGCGGTATTCGGTCGGCGAGGGCGCGGAGTTTTGGCAGAGCAAGCTACTGGAGGCAAGCGCCGTAATTCCACAGCGAGGTCCGTGGAGGCCTGGGCCGGAATCGAACCGGCATTGACGGATTTGCAGTCCGCTACATAACCACTCTGCCACCAGGCCGGCCGCAGGAACGGCGGCTGCTATACCCATGGGGTCCAACATGGGTCAAGCCATGCTCTGGAAGGGCTGGACGCCCGCGACGCGGGGTCCTTTGACGCTCTTGCCGCGGGCACCCTATAAAAGGCGCAACAATTTGGGGTTAGCCAATGACGGATTTCGCGCTCGCACGTCGCAACATGGTCGTCGGCCAGCTCAGACCCAACCGCGTCAACAACGCCCAGCTTCTGGCCGTGGTGGGCGAACTGCCGCGCGAGCTATTCCTGCCCGACGGCCTGAAATCGGTGGCTTATTCCGACGAGGATGTACCGCTGGGCAATGGCCGCTTCCTGATGGAACCCATGGTTCTGGCCCGTCTGATCCAGACCCTGCAGGCGGGCCCCGGGGACAAGGCGTTGGTTGTGGCCTCCGGACGGGGCTATGGCGCGGCCTTGCTTGCCAGCCTGGTGCAGTCGGTCGTGGCGGTGGAAAGCGACGCCGGGATGGCTGGTTCCGCCGACCAGACCATCAAGGCTTTGGGCCTTCGGAACGTCACCCTGGTCACGGCCCAGGCCGAGGCCGGCATGGCGGCTTCCGGCCCCTACGATGTCATCTTGATCGAAGGGTCGGTGCGGCAGATCCCGCCCGCGATCCTCGACCAGCTTGCCGAGGGTGGCCGGTTGGTCACCGTTCTGGCCGGAGGGCCGGGCGCCATGGGTGTGGCACAACTTGTCGTGAAAGAGGGCGGTGTGACCTCCGGGCGAGCACTCTTCGATGCAGGCACGCCGGTATTGCCCGGGTTCGCGCCACCGGCTCGCTTCACCTTCTGAAGCGGCGCTGATACTGTTCCCGCCAGCAATGAGGGTAATGATTACATGCGTATCCGGCCCGTGTTGAGGCAAACCGGAGCGGCGTTGGCGAGTGCGCTGCTGGTCGCAATGGGCGGATCGTCGGCGGTCTGGTCGCAAAGCCTCGTCGAAGCCATGGCTTCGACCTACAACAGCAATCCCGACCTGCTGGCCGGTCGCGCGCTGCTGCGCCAGACCGATGAAACCTTGCAGCAGGCGCTGTCGAATTGGCGCCCCAAGGTCTCGCTGTCGGCGGAATTCAACAAGATCGAGACCGACTCATTTCCGGTCAGCAGGGCGAACACTTTTTACATCCTGAATGGCAAGACGACGCTGCTGACGGTCACCCAGCCTATCTTCCGTGGCGGCAAGACCGTCGCCGACACCAAGGCTGCGCAAGCCAACATCCAGGCCCAGCGTGCGTCGCTCGCCAGCACCGAGCAGACTGTGCTGCTGCAGGCGGTAACCGCCTACGCGAACCTCGTGCAGGATCTCGGCATCGTCGACGTGCGCCGCAACAACGTGCGCGTGCTCGTTCAGCAGCTGGAGGCAACGCGCGAACGCTTCCGCGTGGGCGAGCTCACGATCACGGACGTCTCGCAAGCCGAGGCGCGTCTCGAGCAGTCGAAGGCCGATCTCGTCCTCGCCGAAGCGCAGATCCGCATCGACGAGGCAGTCTACGTGCATGTCGTTGGCCAGAGGCCGGGGAAGATGGGTGAACTGCCCCTGTTCGGCGCGTTGCCGGCGAGCGAGGAAGAGGCGGTGTCGCTGGCGATGAACGGGGGCCCGCTCACCGTCAGCGCACAGTATCGCATTTCGGCGGCGCAGTACGGCGTGAACAGCGCGGCGTCGGTGCTGCTGCCTCAGGTCAACCTCGTGGGCCACATCCAGCAACAGTTCGAGCTCGCGACACCAAACGACAACTTCAATCAGTATGGTGTGCGCCTGCAGGCAACCGTGCCGATCTATCAGAACGGCAGCGAGTGGTCGCAAATCCGCCAGGCCAAGGAATTGGTCGGTCAGCGTCGCAACGAACTCGACAGCGCGCGGCGCACGGCGGCGGAGAACGTGATCCGCGGCTGGCGCAACCTCGACTCGGCGCGCTCGCGCGTGAACTCTTTCACCGCGCAGGTCAAAGCCAACGATGTCGCGCTGAACGGCGTGCGCCAGGAAGCGCTGGTCGGCTCGCGCACCACGCTGGACGTGCTGAACGCGGAGCAGGAACTGCTCAATTCGCAGGTCAGCCTGATCGTGGCCCGGCATGACGTGCAGGTCGCCTTCTATACGGTGCTGGCGGGCATCGGCCGGTTGACCGCGAGGACCCTCGGATTGCCTGTCGAATTCTACGATGAAGAGAAGTACTATAAGGAAGTAGGTTCTCGCTGGATTGGGCTCTGGAACGAGAGCTCCGGGAGCAAGCCATGAGTGCCGATAACGACCCGTCGATGGACGACATCCTGGCGTCTATTCGTAAGATCATCTCCGACGACGAAGCCCGCGCGCAGGTGAGCGGAAATGCCCCGCCGCCCGTGCAGCCGGCGAACGCTCCGATCGATCTGCGTTCGGCCGGGCCGCGTACCGCCGGAAACGGCAGCCGCGAGGATGTGCTGCTGCTCACCGATCTCATCGAGGAGCCTACGCTGTCTGCGACTCAGCCGGAGCCCGTGGCGCCGACACCAATTCCAATGCAGAGGATTGATCCCGTGAGCGCAAGCGAGATGCCGCAGCCGCCGTTCGAGACGGCGCCTTCTCCCCGTCCGGCACCGAGCCCAACCCCGCCGGCTCCGTCCTTCGACCAGCCGCTCGCCGCGTCGAGCGCAGCCGGTGCCGCCACCTCCGCCTTCGATCGCCTCAACCAGGTGGTCGAGGAGCGCAGGGCGACTCCCGCCGCGGCGGCGCCCACCGCGATGCCGGCCATGGCCATCGGTGATGGCGGCAAGACGATCGAGGACCTGGTGAAGGAAATGCTGCGCCCGATGTTGAAGGAATGGATCGACCGCAGCCTGCCGCCGATGGTCGAGCAGCTCGTTGAACGCGAGATCGCGCGGCTGACCCGCCGCTGACCCCCAGGCACCGTCCAAATAGAACGCCACGGTGCCGCAACCGTGGCGTTTTTCGTTAGAGGCAACAAATGCTCGACAAGACCTACGATCCGAAAGAGATCGAAGCCCGCCGATATCCGGAATGGGAGAACTCCGGCGCGTTCAAGGCGCACCCCGAATCGCAGCGGCCGCCGTACTGCATTGTCATTCCGCCGCCCAACGTGACGGGCAGCCTGCACATGGGCCACGCGCTCGACAACACGTTGCAGGACGTGCTGATCCGCTGGCGCCGCATGAAGGGCGACGACGTCCTGTGGCAGCCGGGCACCGACCATGCGGGCATCGCCACGCAGATGGTCGTGGTGCGCAATCTCGAACAGGAGAACATTGGCCTTGCCGTCGAGGGGGCAAAGGTCGAGGGCAATCGCACGCTCCTGAACCGCGAGCAGTTCCTGGAGAAGGTCTGGGAATGGAAGGCCTTCTCGGGCGGCACGATCACCGGCCAGCTCCGCAGGCTTGGCGCCTCGTGCGACTGGAGCCGCGAGCGCTTTACCATGGACGAGGGCCTGTCGAAGGCGGTCCTCAAGGTCTTCGTCGAGCTCTATAACGCGGGCCTCATCTACAAGGACAACCGTCTTGTGAACTGGGATCCCAAGATGCTGACTGCGATTTCCGACCTCGAGGTCGAGTCGCGCGAGGTGAGGGGGCATCTCTGGTACCTGAAGTATCCGATCGACGGCAGCGCCGATGAGTTCATCGTCGTGGCGACGACCCGGCCCGAGACCATGCTGGGCGACACGGCCATCGCGGTGCACCCGGACGACCCCAAGTGGAAGCACCTGATCGGCAAGCATGCGGTCCTGCCGCTGGTCGGCCGCAAGATCCCGATCGTGGCCGATGAATATTCAGATCCGGAGAAGGGCTCGGGCGCGGTGAAGATCACGCCGGCGCACGACTTCAACGACTTCGAGGTCGGTCGCCGGCACAAGCTCGAGATGATACAGATCTTCGACAAGTTCGCCCGGATCAACGAGAACGCACCGGAGAAATATCGCGGCCTCGATCGCTTCGACGCGCGCAAGAAGATCGTGGCCGAACTCGAGGAGATGGGCCTCGTCGAGAAGATCGAGCCGCATACCCACGCCGTGCCCTATGGCGATCGTGGCGGCGTGCCGGTCGAGCCGTTCCTGACCGAGCAGTGGTATGCCGATGCGAAGAAGCTCGCCGAGGCGCCGATCGCGGCGGCGCGAGATGGCCGGGTGAAGTTCGTGCCGGAGCGCGGGCGGGACGAGTTCTTCCGCTGGATGGAGAACATCCAGCCATGGTGCGTGTCGCGCCAGCTGTGGTGGGGCCATCAGATCCCCGCCTGGTACGGGCCGGACAAGAAGGTCTTCGTGGCGCTGTCGGAAGACGAAGCACGGCTGGAAGCGCGCAAGCACTACGGTAGCGACGTCGAGCTGGTGCGCGACCCCGACGTGCTCGACACCTGGTTCAGCTCGGCTTTGTGGCCGTTCTCGACCCTCGGCTGGCCCGAGGAGACCCCGGAGCTCAAGAAATACTATCCTACCGACACGCTCGTCACCGGCTGGGACATCCTGTTCTTCTGGGTCGCCCGCATGATGATGATGAGCATGCATTTCATGACCGAGGTGCCCTTCCGCACGGTCTATCTCCACGGGCTGGTGACGGACGAGAAGGGCCAGAAGATGTCCAAGTCGAAGGGCAACATCATCGACCCGCTGGAATTGATCGATAAATACGGCGCCGACGCGCTGCGCTTCACCGTGACATCGATGGCGGCGTCCTCCGCCGGCCGGCTGCGCCTGGCGGCGTCCCGGGTCGAGGGATCGCGCAACTTCGCGACCAAGTTCTGGAACGCGACCCGCTTCGCCGAAATGAATGGCGCGGTTCTGCCCACGGGGTTCGATCCGGCGAGCGCCAGCCTCACGGTCAACAAGTGGGTGCTGGGCGAACTGGCACGCGCCAATGACGCCGTCGACAATGCGTTGACGCAATACCGCCTTAACGATGCGGCAACAGCGCTCTACGAGTTCATCTGGGGGATCGTCTGCGACTGGTACGTCGAGCTTTCCAAGCCGGTCCTGCAGGGTGCCAACGGCCCCGAGAAGGACGAAACGCGCGCGGTCACGGCCTTCGTGCTGCGCGAAACGGCGAAGCTCCTGCATCCGGTCATGCCGTTCATCACCGAGGAGATATGGGACAAGAGCGGACATCGCGCCGAGCATGGCGCGCTGATCGGCCAGGCCTGGCCCTCACCGCCGGCAATCGACGCGGCGGCGCACGCCGAGATCGGCTGGCTGGTGAAACTGATCTCCGACATCCGCTCGGCACGCGCCGAACTGAATGTGCCGCCCAGCGCCAAGCTCGCGTTGCTGGTCATCGGGGGCGATGCGACGACGAAGCAGCGCCTCGCCACGCATTCTGCTGCCATCGAGCGGCTGGCGCGAATCGAAGGTATCGATGCCGCGGCGACTGCGGCACCCAAGGCATCGCTGCAGATCGTGGTGGGGGAAGCCACCTACGCGATGCCGGTCGGCGAGGTAATCGACCTCGCGGCGGAGATCGCGCGCCTCGAAAAGGAAATCCAGAAGCTGGGCGAGGAAATCGTCAAGATCGACGCCAAGCTCGGCAACGCGAATTTCGTCTCGCGCGCACCGGAAGAGGTCGTCGAGGAGCAACGCGAGCGCCGCACCCAGGCCGAGCAGACGCGCGCACGCCTGGCTACAGCCCTCGAACGGCTAAAGGGCTGAGCGCCAGTCGCTGCGTTCCCACAAGCGACGTGCGTTGTGAGCGTTCGTACGCATACGTACTCATCGTCACTTCGGGTTCGTTTCGTGGGATAGGCATGGCGGCGGCGCTTCAGGGGGGCGCCGTTGCTATTTGGTGTTAGGTTTCGGCGGTCCGAGTGCCTATATCGATTGCATCGTTCGTCACGTCTTAGGGCGCGAACGGCTGAGAGACGCTTCCGCGCTCTTGCCCCTGGAGAGGCGAGAGCATGGCGAACGACAAATCCAAATTCGTATTCCGTAATCGATTGCTGTGTGCGCTGTCGCCATCCGACGCCGCATTGCTTACCCCGCATCTGCGCGCAGTCACGCTGAAGCTCCGGCAGGAACTGGAGCAACCCGGCCGCCCGATCCGTCGCGTCTACTTTATCGAGCGTGGCATTGCTTCGGTCGTCTCGGCGGGCATTGGCAAGGATAGGGTCGAGACCGGTCTGATCGGACCGGAGGGAATGACCGGCTTGATGGTGTTGCTGGGCAATCATCAGTCACCCAATGCGACTTTCATACAGGCTGAAGGCACCGCCCTTGCCATCGACGCGGACGCGCTGCGCGTCGCACTCGAGAAGAGCGAATCGCTGCGGCGGCTTCTTCTGAAGTATGCCCAGGTATTCGTCATTCAGACGGCTCAGACAGCCGTGGCCAATGCGCGCCTGACCCTGGAAGGCCGGCTCGCGCGCTGGCTCCTCATGACGCAGGACAGGCTGGGCGAGAGCAAGGTGCCGATGACGCACGAGTTCCTCTCTGTGATGCTCGGCGTCAGGCGGGCGGGCGTAACGGAAGCGCTTCATGCGCTTGAAGGGAAGCGGGCCATCCGGGCGAGGAGAGGCGAGATCGACATCCTCGATCGAAAGATCATCCAGAAGCGCGCGGGTACGCTCTACGGGCTGCCGGAAGCGGAATACGAACGGCTGTTCGGCACCCCGTCGCCCTCGTCTAGGACGCCTTGCGCAGGTCGGGCACGTACGGCCGCGACGTGAAGTGCTCGGCATTGTCGCCGGCGGCGAACTTCAGACCCGCGCGGCGGATGGCGCCGTCGTCGACCTTCTCCAACGGCAAGAAGTAACGGTCGTCGGTCTTGATGATCGTGTCATTGTCGACTCGGTTGTAGCAGATCAACAACGTCCAGCGCCGGTTGGCGGAGCGATTGGCATCCGAGCGGTGGATCGCGTTGCAGTGGAAGATCAGGGCGTCGCCGGCCGCCAGCTCGCAATACTCGATTGGGCACTGCTGCAGGATGTGCGGCATGCGTGTGGGGTCGACTTCATTCTGCGTCGGCGAGAGCGGCGTGTGGTCGATACGGCCGAGCTTGTGCGAGCCCGCGGCGATCTGCAGACAGCCGTTGTTCCTGTCCGCCTTGTCGAGCGCGATCATCACCGAGAGCAGGTCGGGCCGGATGCAGCCGTTGTAATACCAGTACCCGTAATCCTGGTGCCATTCCCAGGCGCCGCCGACTTCGGGCTCCTTGGCCGTGAGCTTCGATTGGTAGTGATAGACATCGCCGCCCAGCAGTGCAGCCGATGTGGCGACCATGCGCTCGCAGCGCGCAGCGAGTCCGTATACCGAGTCACCGGCACGATTCCAGAGGGCGATGCGCGTCGACTTTCCTTCGCCGTCGCGGCGGTCGAGGATCGAGCCGCATACGGCAGGATCCTTTTCCATCGCCTCGGTGAGCAGCTTCACCTCGTCGGCGGCGAACAGGCCGCGGGCGTAGGTGAAGCCCTTGTCGTTGAATTCGGCCGCCTGTGCGGCATTCAGCACGTTTGGCATGGTGTCCGTCCCTAGATCGGGCGGAAAACGTTGCGTCCGCCCTGTTCGTTGACAGTCACTTTACGCCCAAGCTGCTCTTCCGTCAGCATGTCGCCGAGCAGGGCAGCGTCGTCCGGCGCCTGGGCCACGAACCGTTCGCCCGATCCGTCGAGACGGCCGATGACATAGCCCTTGTCCGGCGCGTCCTTGCCGTAGGCCACGCAGTAGGTCTCGATCGTCCCGGTCCCGGCAGGCGCCGTGTTGACGTGCCGCTTGGGCCGAGCATCGAGCTCTGCCTGGAACTTCTTCGGATCTTCGCGGCGCCACGGCCCTTTGGTCGGCTCCGTGGAATAGAGCCCGGCGGAATGCTTTGTCAGGTAGCTGCCATTGGCGGTGACCATGCCGAAGGACCCCGGCTTCCCGCGCACGACGTTCATCATCTCGGCGATTGAATGGGTGACGTAGTTGTTGCCGGGGCCGCCGAAATAGGGGAGGCCGCCGGTGACGCTGATCGGACGTGGATCGTCCTCGGCGATACCGATCTCCTTCATTGCCACTTCGACGGCGGAAGGGAAGCAGCTATAGAGATCGAAGGCGGCGACGTCGGAGAGCTTCTTGCCTGCCATGTCGAGCGCGAGTCGGGTACAGCCGCGGATGGCCGGCGAGGCGTCGAGCCTATCACGCTCGGACACGACCCAGGTGTCGGCGCCGTCGGCGCAGCCGTGCAGGAACACCCATTTCTCCTGCGGGATGCCCCATTCCTGCGCCTTCTCGACCGAGGTCATGACCACGGCGGCGGCCTGGTCGATCATGGCATTGGCGTTCATCAGGCGCGGATAGGGGAAGCAGATCCAGCGATTGTCGTCTGAGATCGTCGACAGCTCCTTCGCGCTGTAGCCCTTGCGGCGCGTGGCAAGCGGATTGTTCTTGGCCACGAGCGCAAGCCGATGGAAGAGCTGGCCCATCGCCTCCATGTGACTGGCGACATCGCGCTTCAGGCCGCCGCGGATCGCATTCTCCAGCAGCGGGTAAAAGTGGATGGCGGCCTTGAGGCCGTGACGGGCTTCTTCCTGCGAGAAGCCGTCACGGTCGTCGCCGACGCGCTCCGGCAGGCCGCCGTAATCCTCGTTCCAGTCGATCGCGAGCCCGGCCTTGCGCGCGTTCTGGGTGCTGCGCAGCAGCTCGGCGCCGCAGATCAGCGCGAGCTTTGTCCTGCCGCTCGCGATCTCCTCGGCGAAGCGGTTCACGAGGTACTGCGGCATGTTCCCGCCGACGTGGCTGTAGAGCATCGTGCGCGGCGAGGCGTGCAGCCGGCGCGCGACGCTCTTGGGCGGGTTTGTCGAGCGCCCGAAGGGCGAGGTGAAGCGCGGGCTGCTGTCGCTGAAGAACTCCATGACCGCCAGCGCGTCGACGTGATGGCCCAGCATGTGGCCGCCGATCTTCGCGCCGGTGTCATTGAGCGCCTTCGCGGCTGCTTCGGCGGCGAAGGCAACCCGCGAGCGCTTGCTCGACGGCTCGCCCGTCAAGTCGGTGATCTGCCCGCAGCCGACGAGGATGGGGGTGCCTGGATCGATCATTTGGGGGGTATCCCGGCTTCGGCCAGCACCTGATCGGTGTTTTCGCCGAGCTCCGGCACGTGGGGACCGCTCTTGAGCGGAGACCCGGAGAAACGGAACGGAGGCGCCGGCGAATTATAGGTCCCACCGCTGTCCTCGATGAGGCACATCGACCCACGATGGGCGACTTGCGGATCCTTGAGCGCCTCGGTGAGCGTCATATAGGGCGAGCAAGGCACGCCGTGCTTCTCGAGCGCGGCCACGACCTCCTTGACCGAGAGCTTCTTCGACCATTTCTCAAGTTCGTCGACCATCGGTCCCCAGTTCATGCGCCGGTCGGCGTATTTCTCGAATCGGGGGTCCGTCAGCCACTCCTTGTGACCTGCGGCGGCAGCCATGTCCTGAAAAGTGCGCTCGCTTGCGGTGGCGAGCATCACGTAGCCGTCGGCCGCCTCGATCGGCCCATACATCGGACGCGCCGGCATCTCGAAGTCGAACTGCGAGCGGTTGATCTCGGTCGGCAACATGCCGATCAGGGTCTCGAACATCGAGACATCGACCATCTGGCCCCGGCCGGTCACATGGCGCTGGTGGATCGCCGCCAGGATTCCTCCCAGCGCGTACGCGCCCGACGCATAGTCGGCGACGAAGATGGCGCAATTGTCGGGTCGCTCGCGCCCGTTCTGCTGGGAAAGATGGGCCATGTCGTAGCCGGTCGAGGCGTGGACGACCGGCGCGTAGGCGGGCCGGCCGGCGCCCGGGCCCGTCTGGCCGTAGCCCGAGATGGCACAGTAGACGAGCTTGGGGTTGATCTTGGCAAGTTCCGGGTAGTCGAGGCCGAGCCGCTTCATCACGCCGGGCCGGTAATTCTCCAGCAAAATGTCCACCGTGGCGACCAGCTTCTTCACCGTTGCGATCGCGGCGGGCTGCTTGAGATCGAGGACGATGGAACGCTTGCCGGCGTTGAGCTGGCCGAACATCGACGATGCGCCGCCGCGCATGACGGGCCGCGAGCGCATCAGGTCGCCTTCGGGCGATTCGACCTTGATGACGTCGGCGCCCATGTCGGCCAGCAGGCGGGAGCAATGAGGTCCGGCGATGGTCGTCGAGAAGTCGAGGACTTTGAGACCGGTAAGCGGACGCGGCAGATCAGTCATGGCGGTCATTTGGGGGATCACCGTTCGATCAGGATGAGGACGACACCGCCAATGACGAGGAGACTGCCCAGCCATTCGCCGGCAGACGGACGCTCTTTCAGGACGATGTGCGAGGCGATGAAGGTGAAGACCAGTTCGATCTGGCCGACGGCGCGCACAAGGGCGGCGTTCTCGAGCGTCATCGCGAGCGCCCATCCCGCCGAACCGAGCACGCTGAAGACGCCGACCCAGATCGAGGAGCGCCAGTTGACGCCGATCTTGCCGAACTGCGAGCGGTCGCTGTAGGCGAGATAGGCGAACATCAGCACGATCTGGATCGTGTTCATTGTCGCGAGCGTGGTGATCCCGCGGATCATGAAATCGCCGCTGGTCAGGTCTTTGGAGGCCTCGCGGATCATGCCCGCGGCGAGGGCGAAGAAGATGCCGGACAGGATTCCGAACAGCGCGCCCTTGTGCGTCAGGTCCGCCAGCACGCCACGGATATTCGTGAACGAGCCGCGGACACTCAGGGTGGCGACACCGCACAGGCAGACGACGATGCCAATCCACGATCCCAGGGTCAGCGGCTCGGAAGCGATGAAGGTCGCGAACAGGGCCACGAACAGCGTCTCGGTCTTGGAGTAGACGGTGCCGACCGCGTAGTTGCGCAGCGAGAAGGCGTGGATCATCAGCGACGTGGCGATGATCTGGCCAAGGCCGGCGATTGTCACTTTCCAGAGGAACGCAAAGGGCAGGGACGGCACGTGCCGGCCGGTGCCCCAGACGAGGACGGCCAGCATGGCAAGCGCCAAGGGCGCACCGTAGAGATAGCGAATGAAGTTGGCGCCATCGACGCTCAGCACGTGGCGAATCTTCTGCTGCATCGTCGTGCGGATGTTCTGAAACAGCGCGGCAGCGATGGTTATCGGTATCCAGAGCGGCACGTTTTCCCCCTTTGGCGGGAGTGTATGCCGGCGCGAGGGCGCCGTCTCGCCGGCAGATTTCCGCGCTGCAGGCCTAGAGGTCGGCTCCGACGGCGGCATTCACCGAAGCGAAGCCATCGCGCGCAAGCAGGGCCCCGAGTTCGTCCTTGATCCGCCGGATGAGCGGCGGTCCCTCGAACACCATCGCCGAATAGAGCTGCACCAGGGTCGCGCCCGCACGGATCTTGGCGTAGGCATCGGCTCCCGAGCCGACGCCGCCCGTGCCGATCAGCGGGAACTGCCGCTCGACCCGTTGCGCGGTCTTGCGCAGGACCTCGGTCGCGAGGGTCGTGAGCGGCGCGCCCGACAGACCGCCGGTTTCCCCCTTGTGTGCCGAACGCAGCGAAGCGGGGCGTGAGAGCGTCGTGTTGCCGATGATGATGCCGTCCATCCTGAGGTCGCGGCATACGGCAACAATGTCGTCGAGATCGTCGTCGGTCGCATCGGGAGCGATCTTGACGACCAGTGGCACCGGCTTGCCCGCAATCGCGTCCTGTACGCGATTGAGAAGATCGCGCAATTGTTCGCGGCCCTGCAGGTTGCGTAGTCCGGGCGTATTGGGGGAGGAGACGTTGCAGACGAGATAGTCGGCGTGGGCCGCCAGCGCGCGCGCGCACGTTACATAGTCGGCGGTTCGGTCTTCGCTGTCCTTATTGGCGCCGATGTTGACGCCCACGAAGCCGCGACGGGCCCGCATGGCGAGCCGGCTGCGGGCCGCGTCGAGCCCCTCTCCGTTGAAACCCATGCGATTAATGACGCCGCGATCCTCCGGGAGGCGGAACAGCCGCGGCCTTGGATTGCCGGGTTGCGGGCGTGGCGTGACACTGCCGATCTCGACCAGTCCGAAGCCGACGGAGAGCATCGCATCCGGCACTTCGGCATTCTTGTCGAAGCCTGCGGCGAGGCCGATCGGATTGGAGAGCCGACGGCCCCATAGTTCGACCCCGAGGCGATGATCGTCGACTTTGCGATCTTTCGGAACAAGGCCGGTCTTCAGGACGCGAATTGCCAGCCCGTGCGCGGCCTCGGCATCGAAGCGTTGCAGGACCTTGTCGGCGAGCGCGTACCAGAGAGCCATGCTCAGACGTCGAGGTCGCGCGCGAACTTGGCGTTTTCCTGGATGAAGGCGTAACGCTTTTCGGGCTTGCGCCCCATCAGGTCCTCGACCAGCGTGCGCGTGCGCATTTCCTCGCGGCGGCCGTCGGTGCCTTCCACCGCATTGGCGACCGTGGGCACGTCGACCTTAAGCAGTACGCGCTTGCTCGGATCCATCGTGGTCTCGCGCAAGTGAACCGACTGCATCTCGCCCAGACCCTTGAAGCGCGTGATGTCGGCCTTGCCGCCGAACTGGGTGCGAAGGAGCTCGTCTCTCTGCGCGTCGTCCTGGGCATATTCCGTCTTGCCGCCCTTGCTGATGCGGAACAACGGAGGCTGTGCAAGGAAGAGGTGGCCGTTCTCGATCAGCTTCGGCATCTCGCGATAGAAGAACGTCATCAGCAGCGACGCGATGTGCGCACCGTCGACGTCGGCATCGGTCATGATGATGACCCGCTCGTAGCGCAGGCGGTCGTCCGAGTACTGCGCGCCCGCACCGCAGCCCAGCGCCTGGATCAGGTCCTGGATCTCCTGGTTCTCGCGCATCTTTTCGGTGGTGGCGCTGGCGACGTTCAGGATCTTGCCGCGCAGGGGCAGGATCGCCTGGGTCTCGCGGTTGCGCGCGGCCTTGGCCGAGCCACCGGCCGAATCGCCCTCGACCAGGAAGATCTCGGTCCCTTCGGCGGCCGTGTTGCTGCAATCCGAGAGCTTGCCCGGCAGGCGCAGCTTGCGCGTCGCGGTCTTGCGCTGCTGCTCGCGGTCCTGCTTGCGGCGGACACGTTCCTCGGCCTTGGCGATCACGTGCTCGAGCAGCACGTTGCCGGCTTCCTTGTCGCCGGTCAGCCAGTGCTCGAAATTGTCGCCGACGATCGTCTCGACCAGCTTGGTCGCCTCGACGCTGACCAGCTTTTCCTTGGTCTGCCCCTGGAACTGCGGCTGCTCGATGAAGATCGAGACCAGGCCGGCGGAGCCTTCCATCACGTCGTCTGAGGTGATGATCGAACCCTTGCGATTGCCCGTGAGGTCGGCGTAGCGCTTGAGGCCGCGCAGCAGCGCGCTGCGGAAGCCGGACTCGTGCGTGCCGCCCTCGATCGTGGGCACGGTGTTGCAGTAGGAACGGACGAAGCCTTCTTCGTCATTCGGCCACCACACGGCCCACTCGACCTTGCCGCCGGCCGAGCCGTTGCTGTCGCTCTTGGCCTCGCCGGCAAACGGCGTGGGCACGACGGTCGGGCGCGTGCCGATCTCGGAGACGAGGTAGTCTTTCAGGCCGCCGGCGAAGTGGAACGATTCCTCTTCGGGAACCGAGCCGTCCTTTGGAAGGATGCTCTTGTCGCATTTCCAGCGGATCTCGACGCCGCGGAACAGGTACGATTTCGAGCGCGCCATGCGGTAGAGGCGCTCGGGCGAGAACAGGATCTTGCCGAAGATCTCGGGATCGGGATGGAAGGTGACCGTCGTGCCGCGGCGATTGATGGCCGGGCCGTTCGACACCAGCTTGCCCTTGGGCTTGCCGCGCGAGAACTTCTGCGACCACGACTTGCGGTCGCGCGCGACCTCAACTTCGAGCTCGTCCGATAGGGCGTTGACGACCGACGCGCCGACGCCGTGCAGGCCGCCTGACGTCGCATAGACCTTGCCGTTGAACTTGCCGCCGGAATGGAGCGTGGTGAGGATCACTTCAAGCGCCGACTTGTTCTTGAATTTCGGATGCGGGTCGACCGGCATGCCGCGGCCGTTGTCGCGCACGAGGATGCTGTTGCCGGCCAGCATCTCGAGATGGATCGTGTCGGCGTGGCCCGCGACGGCCTCGTCCATGGCGTTGTCGAGGATCTCGGCCACGAGATGGTGCATGGCGCGCTCGTCGGTGCCGCCGATGTACATGCCAGGGCGTTTGCGGACGGGCTCCAGCCCCTCCAGCACCTCGATGTCGCGTGCCGTGTAGGAATTGTCCTTGGGCGCGGATTGCTTCTTCCCACCGCCACCCGACCCGAACAGATCGCCGCTTTTGGCCATGATTCTTGTTTCTTTCTGTGGCCGCGCGAGGGGATCGCGTAATGGCCGCTTGGCCATCCGTATGGTAGGAAAATCGCGGAAAATCAACAATATCCGGTGTGGATGAGATGCCCGACAGCCCGCGCGACCCCATCGTTCGCACGATCCCGCAGCCTGCGGACATGAACGGCAACGGCGATATTTTCGGTGGCTGGGTGCTGTCGCAGATGGATATGGCGGGGGGCACTCTGGCGGCAAGGGCCGCGAAAGGCCGTGTCGCGACTGTGGCCATCACGGCGATGACGTTTGTGCAGCCGATCAAGGTCGGCGACCTGGTGTCGATCTACGGCAGCGTCACAAAGATCGGCCGGACGTCGATCACCATCGCGCTCGAGACCGTGGTCGAGCGGCGACTGGACCCGACACCCATCCAGGTAACGCATGGCACCTTCGTGTTCGTGGCCATCGACGAGGATGGCAAGCCACGGGCAGTACCTCACGCATGAAGTGGCTCCTGGCCCTCGTCGTCCTGCTGATGCCCGCCGTCGCGGCGGCGCATCCGCATATCTGGATTTCGCAGCACGTGCGCGTGATTTCCGAGAACGGGCGCTACGTCGCCTTCGAGATCGAATGGCACTTCGACCCGATGTCGAGCGAAGGAGAAATTCCGCCGATCGACGAGGATGGGGACGGCGTGTTCTCCCTGCGCGAGATCAAGGCGCTGGCCGACGACATGCTGCCGGAACTGGGCAAGGTCGGTTACCAGACCTGGCTCAACACCGGCGCGGCAGATTTCCATCCCGCGGCGCCGCCGACGCTGAATGCCCGGATCGACCGGCCAGCAACCTTCACGCCGCCCGACTGGGATCACGACGATGGCGACAAGGACGACGGCGGCCTGCCGATGCCGGAGAACAAGCGCGTCGCGCCGCCACCGAAGGCGGAAGTGCCCCGCAACCTGGTCTATGTGATGCGCTTCCCGCTCGTGCAGCCGGTCCAGAACCTGAGCATCGTCACCTTCGATCCCGAGGACTTCATCCGCTTCGAGGTCGACAAGGCTTCGCTGTCCGCCGACTGCACGCTCGACAAGCATCCGACCTACAAGTCCGAGTTCGTGCCGGGCAAGCCGGTTTTCGCCGACAGGGTGACGTGCAAGCTCCCGTAAAGACACCGGATCGCGTTTATCGGCCGTGGCTGGGCATCTTCTTCATGTGCGTGGCCTGCGCGCTGTTCCCGATCATGAACAGCATGGTGAAGATGCTGACCGCGATCTATCCCTACCAGGAAGTGGTGTGGGTGCGGCTCCTCGCGCATCTCGTGCTGATGAGCATGGTTTTCCTGCCGCGCCGCGGCCTGGCGCTCCTGCGGACGCGTGCGCCGATGCAGCAGGTGATCTGCTCGCTCGGCCTGCTGGGCGCCACGGTCTTCTTCTTCAGCTCGGCGAAATATGTCGGCGTCACGGAGGCGATCGCCATTTCGTTCGTTTCGCCGCTCGCCGTGACGTTCCTCGCCTGGCCGATGCTGGGCGAGCGCATCACCCTGATCCGCCTCGCGTCCGTCGTGATCGGCTTCGCGGGCGTGCTGATCGTGATCCGTCCCGGCAGCTCGGTCTTCCAGTGGGCGTCGCTGATGATCGTGGCGAGTGCGGTGTCCTATGCCGTCTACCAGATCATCGTGCGGCGCGTGTCGACGGTCGATTCGCCCGCCACCACCGCGTTCTACAGTGCGCTCGGCTGCACGCTCGTGACGTCGGTATTCGTGCCGTTCAACTGGAAGACGCCGGACAACTGGCAGGACATCGCTATGATGTGCTCGCTCGGTTTCTTTGGCGGCTTCGGTCACTACTGCGTCGCCCGTGCGTTCAGCTATGCCCCGGCCAACCTGATCGCGCCGCTCAACTACACGCAGATGATCGGCTCGGTCGTCGTGGGCTACCTGATGTTCGCCGAGGTTCCGGATTTCTATACCTGGGTCGGCAGTGCGGTGATCATCGCCGCCGGCCTGCTCGTGGGATGGCAGGGCCGGCAACGGAAAGCCTGAGGGAGGAAATCATGCCGTATCTCGTCGCCGACGATCTGCCGAAGGAGCCGGCCGGCCTGCGCTTCCGCGCGCTGCTGGAGAAGGGCGGCATTCTGCAGATGCCGGGCGCGCACAACGGCCTGGCCTCCCTGCAGGTCCGTGCCGCGGGCTTCGAGGCGGCCTACCTGTCGGGCGCCGGCATGTCGGCGTCGATGGGACTGCCCGATCTCGGCGTGATCACAGTGGACGAAGTCTGCTTCTTCATTCGCCAGGTCGCGCGCGCCTCCGGCCTGCCGGTGCTGGTCGACGGCGACACGGGCTATGGCGAAGCGCTGAACGTCATGCACATGGTGCGATGCTTCGAGGAGGCGGGCGCCGCCGCCGTCCACATCGAGGACCAGCTGCTGCCCAAGAAGTGCGGGCACCTCAACGACAAGAAGCTCGCCACGGTCGAGGACATGGCCGCCAAGGTTCACGCGGCGTCGCGGGCGCGCAAGCATCTCTACATCATCGCGCGCACCGACGCGGCGGCGAGCGAGGGGATCGACGGTGCCGTCGCGCGAGCCAAGAAGTTCCTCGAGGCCGGCGCCGACGCGATCTTCCCAGAGGCACTGGTGAACGCCGACATGTTCCGCGCCTTCGCCAAGGCGATGCCGGGCGTGAAGTTGCTGGCAAATATGACCGAGTTCGGGCGCACGCCGTTCTTCTCCGCCTCGGAATTCGAGGCCATGGGCTACAGCATGGTGATCTGGCCGGTCTCGGCGTTCCGTGTCGCCAACAAGGCGCAGGAGAATCTGTACGCCGCGATCAGGCGCGACGGCGGCACGCAGAAGATGGTCGACCAGATGCAGACCCGCGCCGAGCTCTACAAGACCATCGGCTATCACGATTACGAGGCGCTCGACTCGTCCATCGTGAAGACGGTGATCCCGCAGGGCATGCCGCAAAGGTAGCTAGGCACGCTGAGGAAAGGGATCCAGCCAGCTTTCGAGGGCCGAGAGCTGGTCATGCCAGCGGCGCACCTCGGGGAATTCGTTCAGCGGCATTTCAGCCTTTGCGGCATAGGGCAGGGTGACTGCGACCGAGAAGTCCGCGACGCTCAGCTGCTCGCCCACGAGCCACTTCCGGTTCTTGAGATGATTGTTGAGAATCTTGGCCTGGCTGCGGAAGGACTTCTTGGCTTTCTCGACGGCGGCCGTGTCGGGCGGTCCGATGTTGAACCGCGACTTGATGACGAACTCGAAATAGAGCGCGCCGCCCGACTGGATGAAGTGCTGCGAGTTCCAGCTGAACCAGCTCACGATATCGGCCTGGCGGTCGTCGCCGGGCCAGAGGTCCGATCCGCCGTGTTTGGCGAGGTAGCAGAGTATCGCGTCCGCTTCCCACAGCACCTTGTCGCCATCGACGAGGGTCGGCACCTTGCCGTTGGGATTGAGCGCCAGATAGTCCGGCTTCTTATGCTCGCCCTTATCCAACTGCAGGTAGGCGAACTCGAGAGGCAGCTTGAGATACTTGATCAGCGCGCAGACCTTCCGCGGCGCCAGCACGTCGGAATAGTAAAGCTTCACAGCCCGAGCTCCTTGAGGTCCGGCGTACGCTTGTGGAAGTCGGTCGCATCCTGGAACGCCTTGCCGACCTTGAGCACATCGCGCTCGGCATAGGGCTTGCCCAGGATCTGGATGCCGACGGGCAAGCCGCGCGAAAAACCGCTCGGCATCGAGAGCCCGCAGAGCCCGAGATAGTTGCCGGGCCGGGTCATGTAACCGGACACCGGCGAGGTCTCGTCGACCTCCGAGAGCGGGATCGCGGGCACGCCGACGGTCGGCATCAGCAACACATCGTAGGGCCGCATCCATTCGGAGAACTCGGCCCGGCGCAGTTTCATGCGCCGGATTTCCTCGGCATAGGCGCCGGGCGGGAAGGTCTTTCCGAGGAGCGCGCGGCCGCGCACGCCGTCGCCGATCGCCTTGGTCTTGTCCTCGATCCAGTTGCGATGGAGCGAGAACATCTCGGAGGTCGAGATCGTGCCCGCCGCCACCTGCATGTCGAAGTACCACTTGGGCAGACGGACGGCCTCGATGGTCGCACCCAGGCTTTCCAGCGTGCGCGCCGCGGCCTGCCAGGCCTGGGCCACGTCCGGTTCGACGAAGTCGGGCAGCTGCTTGGTGTCAGGGAGCGCAATGCGCATGCCTTCGATCGAGCCACCCTTGGCCGCCTGGGTGAAATCCTCGAGCGGCTGGTCGAGCGTCGTGGGATCGCGCGGATCGGGGCCGGCGAGCGCATTGAGGAGCAGGGCGCAGTCCTCGACCGAGCGCGCCATCGGCCCGATCGAGTCGAGCGACCAGGCGAGCAGCATCGTGCCGTGCAGGCTGATGCGGCCGAAGGTGACCTTGAGGCCGACGAGTCCGTTGAAGGCACACGGGATTCGCACCGAGCCGCCGGTGTCGCTGCCGATGCCGGCGGGCGCGAGGCGGGCCGCCACAGCGACACCCGTGCCGCTCGATGAGCCGCCCGGGGTGCGATGAGTCTTGAGGTCCCAGGGATTCCACGGCGCGCCCATCAGCGGGTTGGTGCCCCAGCCGCCGAAAGCGAACTCGACCATGTGCAGCTTGCCGAGCGGCACCATGCCGGCCGCGGTCAGCCGCTCCACGGTGTTCGAGGTCTCGGTGGCGATCCTCTTCTCCCACATCTTCGAGCCGCCGGTGCCGATGCGGCCCTTGATGTCGCAGAGATCCTTGTAGGCCATCGGCAGGCCGTGCAACGACCCGAGCGGAAAGCCCGAGGCGCGCGCCGTATCGGCCGCATCCGCAAGGGCCTTCGCCTCCTTGGCATAGACTTCGGTGAAGGCGTGCAGCTTGCCGTCGGCCTTCTCGATGCGGGCGAGGAGGGCGTCGACGATCTCTCGCGAGGAGAACTTCTTGGCGGAGAGGCCTGCGCCCAGCTCCGTGAGGGTCATGTCATGCAGCTTGGCCATCAGTAGGTCGCCCTTCCGCCAGAGAGATCGAATGCCGCGCCCGTCGCGAAAGTGCAGAGCGGGGAGGCGAGCCACGCCACCATCTCGGCCACTTCCTCGACTTCACCGAAGCGGTTCATCGGGATTTTCGAAAGCATGTACTGGATGTGCTGCTCGGTCATCTGGCTGAACAACTCCGTCTTCACCACGGCTGGTGCCACGCAGTTCACCAGCACGCCCGTGGTCGCTAGTTCCTTGCCAAGCGATTTGGTCAGGCCGATGACGCCGGCCTTCGAGGCCGAATAGGCCGAGGCATTCGGGTTGCCTTCCTTGCCCGCGACCGAGGCGATGTTGACGATGCGGCCCCAGCCCCGCTTGGCCATGCCGGGTGATATGGCGCGATTGCACAGGAAGACGCCGGTGAGGTTGATCTCGATCACCTGCTTCCAGGCATCGACGGGATAGTTCGCAACCGTCGCGTTCGGGCCGGTGATGCCCGCGCTGGCCACGAGAATGTCGGGTGCGGCGAGATCCTTCTCCGTCTTGGCGAGTGCCGCATTGATCGAGCCTTCGTTCGTAACGTCGACCTCGACGGCGATCGCATCGCCCAGCGCTGCCGCCGATTGGCGGGCGCGGTCCATGTCGCGATCCCAGAGCGCGAGGCGGCCGCCGCCGGCGGCGATTTTCGCAGCACAAGCCAGGCCAATGCCGCGGGCCCCGCCGGTCACGATCGCGGTGCGGCCCTTGAACAGACCGTCAGCCATGGTTCCCTCCCAAATCCTTGAATTATCTGGCGATTCGCACCATACCGGCCCGTCCTTTCCTCCGCTACACTCAGTCTTCACGCGTTCCAGGAGTTTCATGTCCTCGTCCACGCCGGCGTCCATCGACGCCACCGCCGAGCTGCTGAAGAGCGGCGACTACATTGCCGACCGCAGCCTCGCGACCGTCCTCTATCTCGCGCTCAAGCTCGGCCGCCCGCTGTTCTGCGAAGGCGAGGCCGGCGTAGGCAAGACCGAGATCGCCAAGGTGCTGGCGCAGACGCTGAAGCGTCCGCTGATCCGCCTGCAGTGCTACGAGGGCCTCGACGTGTCGTCGGCCGTCTACGAATGGAACTACGCCCGCCAGATGATCGAGATTCGACTCGCCGAGGCGCAGGGCGTGCAGGACCGCGGCGAGCTCGCGGCCGACATCTTCAACGAGCGCTTCCTGATCCGCCGGCCGTTGCTCGAGGCCCTGCAGCCGCATGTTGGCGGCGCGCCGATCCTGCTGATCGACGAACTGGACCGCACCGACGAGCCGTTCGAGGCCTACCTGCTCGAAGTCCTTTCGGACTTCCAGATCACCATCCCGGAGCTGGGCACGGTGAAGGCGGCGGAAACGCCGATCGTCATCATCACGTCCAACCGCACGCGCGAGATCCACGACGCGTTGAAGCGCCGCTGCTTCTATCACTGGGTGGATTATCCGGACCTGAAGCGCGAGCTCGAGATCCTGAAGGTGAAGGCGCCGGGTTCGAGCGAGCGCCTGTCGCGGCAGGTCGTGGGCTTCGTGCAGGAACTGCGCAAGCTCGACCTGTTCAAGGCACCGGGCGTCGCAGAATCGATCGACTGGGCGACGGCGCTGTCGGAGCTCAACACGCTCGACCTCGATCCCAAGAGCATCAACGACACGCTGGGCGTGCTGTTGAAATACCAGGACGACATCCAGCGCCTGCAAGGCTCCGAGGCGGCCGACATCCTGCGCAAGGTGAAGGCCGACATCGCCGCCCAGCCGCTGGGTTAGCGGTGCCTCGCCCCACACTTCACATTCCTCCCCCGTCTTACGGGGGAGGTGGCCCGCAGGGCCGGAGGGGGAGAGCCTCAGTGCAGGTGTCTGCGGCTTTCCGATCTGAAATTTTCGAAGATCGCCTTTGGTGCTTTCCCCCTTCGCCCTTCGGGCACCTCCCCCGTAAGACGGGGGAGGGAAATGAGGGGCAAATTCCATGATGGACGCGCTGCCCGAGCAGACGCCGACGCCGGAGCGAGGCGGCAAACTCGCGACGAATATCGTTCACTTCGCGCGCACCTTGCGCACAGCGGGTCTGCGCGTCGGGCCGGGACAGATCCTGCGCGCCATCGAGGCGGTCGAAGCGGCGGGTCTCCAGCGACGCGACGACTTCTACTGGACGCTGCACGCCGTCTTCGTGAACCGCCAGGACCAGCGCGAGATCTTCGACCAGGCCTTCCACGTCTATTGGCGCAACCCCCGTCTCCTCGAGAAGATGATGGAGATGCTGCTGCCGCAGATCGATGTCCCGGCGGAGCAGGATAAGGGCAAGCAGCTCAGCCGCCGCCTGCAGGACGCGCTGCAGCCGGGGCAGGGCGAGGCGCCAAAGGACGCCGACGAGCCGCCGGAAGTCGAGATCGAGGCGACCTTCACCGTGTCGGATCGCGAGGTCCTGCAGCAGAAGGACTTCGAGCAGATGAGCCAGGCCGAGATCGACGAGGCCCTGCGCGCGATCTCGCGGCTGCGCCTGCCCGTTCCGGAGCGCAAGACGCGGCGCTTCCAGGCGGCACATCGCGGACCGCGGATCGACTTCCGTGCCACTCTCCGCCGGGCGCTGCGGCCAGAGGGCCTGACCGAACTGCGCCGCCGCGAGCCCCGCCGCCGGCCGCCGCCGCTGGTCATCCTGTGCGACATATCGGGGTCGATGGCTCGCTATACGCGGATGTTCCTGCATTTCATGCACGCGATTACCAACGATCGCGACAGGGTCTATTGCTTCACCTTCGGCACGCGCCTCAACAACGTGACAAGAGCGCTGCGTTATAGGGACGTGGATATAGCGCTGGCCAAAGCCTCTTCCCAGGTGGAAGATTGGTCCGGCGGCACCCGCATCGGCCAGACGCTCCACGAGTTCAACAACAAGTGGTCGCGCCGCGTCCTGGGGCAGGGGGCCGTGGTCCTGTTGATCACCGACGGGCTCGACCGCGAAGGCGCCTCGGGGCTGGCGGAGGAGATGGAACGGCTGAAGAAGTCGTGCAAGCGGCTGATCTGGCTGAACCCGCTCTTGAGATACGGAGCCTACGAACCCAAATCACAAGGCAACAAGGCGATGCTGCCGTACGTCGATGAATTCCGTCCGGTCCACAATCTCGAGAGCCTGGCCGGGCTGATCGCGGCGTTGCACACAACCTCGCACGGCGGCGACCGCCGGCTGGCGGGTTGGCAGACCGAATTGCGAGCTACCCATAATTAAGCGGAGTAGACCATGAGCGACGCGCTGGAAGTTCTGGATCAGGTCGGCAAGTGGAAGGAAGCGGGCAAGGGCGTGGCCGTTGCCACCGTGATCGTGACCTGGGGCTCTTCGCCCCGGCCGGTCGGCAGCCAGCTCGGGGTCGACGAGACCGGCGCCATGGTCGGTTCCGTCTCCGGCGGCTGCATCGAGGGCGCCGTAGTTAAGGAGGCCCTCGACGCCATCAAGGACGGCAAGCCGCGCCTGCTCGATTTCGGCGTCAGCGACGAGCAGGCCTGGGATGTCGGCCTCGCCTGCGGCGGCAAGGTCCAGGTCTTCGTCGAGAAGGTGAACTGAGCGATGCAAGCCAAGACCCTCGCCGCCCTCCAGCAGGCGCGCAGCGCGCGCAAGGCCATCGTTCTCGCGACGCGTCTCAGCGACGCCGCCGAGACACTGATCTATCCGGATCGCGTCGAAGGCGCCCAGGCGGGGGACGCCACGCTCGTGGCCGCCGCCCGCCGCGCGCTCGGCACGGGCAAGAGCGAGACGATCGATGTCGGCAGCGAGAAAATTTTCCTGAACGTCTATGTGCCGCCGCCCCGGCTGATCATCGTGGGCGCGGTACATATCGCGCAGACCCTGGCGCCGATGGCGACGATGCTCGAGTTCGACGTCACCGTCGTCGATCCGCGCGGCGCCTGGGCGACCAGCCAGCGCTTTCCCGGCGTGAAGATCATCAAGGAATGGGCCGACGAAGCCTTCCAGGAGATGGGCCTCGACGTGTCGACGGCGGTCGTCACCCTGACGCACGATCCCAAGCTCGACGACCCCGCGCTCGAGTCCGCGTTGAAGTCGGACGCCTTCTACATCGGCGCGCTGGGCAGCCGGAAGACCCACGCCAAGCGCAAGGAACGACTGTCTCAGGTCGGCATCACCGACGAGATGTTCGCGCGCGTGCACGGGCCGGTCGGCCTCAACATCGGCGCCAAGTCGCCCGCGGAGATCGCGGTGTCGATCCTGGGCCAGATCATCGAGGTACGGGCGCGCCGTCTCGAAGCGCTCGCCGTGCCCAAGGTCGTTGCTGCGTGAAATTCGGCGCGACTCCGATCGACGAGGCGGCCGGCGCGATTCTCGCGCACAGCTGGCGTGCGAAGGGGATCAACTTCTCCAAGGGTCGGCGCCTGTCGGGCGACGATGTCGCCCGGCTGAAGGCTGCCGGCGCAGACAGTGTCGTGGCAGCCCGTCTCGAAGCCGATGACATCCACGAGGACGAGGCGGCAGCGACCGTCGCCAGGGCACTCGCCGGCAAGGGCATAGAAGCGACGGCGCCGTTCACGGGCCGGTGCAATCACTTCGCAAGCGAAGCGGGCCTCGCCGTGATCGACCACGAGCGCATCGACGCGCTGAACGAACTCGACGAGTCGGTGACGGTCGCCACGCTGGCGCCCTATGCGCGCGTCTCGCCGCGCCAGATGGTGGCGACGGTGAAGATCATTCCGTATGCGGCACCGCGCGCGGCCGTCCATCGCGCGCTCGATGTCGCGAAGTCGGCAAACCAGCCATTGATCTCGGTCGCTCCTTTCAAACCGATGCGCGCCGGCCTGGTTCAGACCACGCTGCCCGGCACGCGCGACAAGGTTCTCGACAAGGCGCTTAGTACGACAAGCAAGCGCCTCACCTCGCTGGGCGGCTCCGTCGCAGGCGAACGTCGCTGCGCGCATGACGCGACCGCGATCGCTGCAGCACTGCGCGAACTGAAGGGCGAAGGTTGCGATCTCCTGCTGATCGCCGGTGCCTCCGCGATCGTCGATCGTCACGACGTCGTTCCGGCAGGCATCGAACAGGCGGGCGGCAAGGTCACGCACTTCGGCATGCCGGTCGACCCGGGCAACCTGTTGTTGACCGGCGAGCTCGACGGCAAGCCGGTGCTGGGGCTGCCGGGCTGCGCCAAGTCGCCCAAGTACAACGGCTTTGACATGGTGCTGGAGCGTTTGGCTGCCGGACTGCCGGTCGGCCGTGCCGAGATCGTGCGCATGGGTGCGGGCGGCCTGCTGGCGGAGATCCCGACGCGGCCGCAGCCGCGCGATGACAGCGACGACGAGGGGCAAGGGGAAGGCGAGGGGCTGCAGCATGCGCCCAAGGTCGCCGTCGTCCTGCTCGCCGCCGGCCGCTCGACGCGCATGGGCGGTCCGAACAAGATGCTGGCCGAGGCCAATGGCCAGCCGCTGGTGGTGTATGCCGTGAAGGCGGCGCTGGCCTCGCAGGCGGTCGAGATCGTGGTGGTCCTGGGCCACATGGCCGATCAGGTGCGGGCAGCGATCGAGAAGGCAGTGCCCGCGAACGCGCGGCTGCGCTTCGTCACAAACCCCGATTTCGCAGAAGGTCTCAGCACGTCGGTGCGCACCGGCATCGCGGCCCTCGGTGCGGGCATCGATGCCGCCGTCGTCCAGCTCGGCGACATGCCGGGCGTCACCTCGGGCCTGCTCGATCGCCTCATGGCGGCCTTCAGCCCGGTCGAAGGCCGCGCGATCTGCGTGCCGACGGTGAACGGCAAGCGTGGCAATCCGGTTTTGTGGGCGCGCCGCTTCTTTGCCGAGATCGCGAAGATCGCAGGCGACACCGGCGCCAGGCATCTGATCGGCGAGCATGCCGACCTGGTTTGCGAAGTCGAGATGACGGGCGAGGCGGCAATCACGGACATCGACACGCCCGAGGCGCTGGCGGCGTGGAGAGCCAAGACGTGACGGTATCGATCGCACTTTTTGTCGTCCTGAGCGCAGCGAAGGACCTTGCGCAATATTCACAGGACGTCTCGGGAGCGGGCGCGAGATCCTTCGCTGCGCTCAGGATGACAAGAAAATGACCTTCGACGTCGCCGGCACCCGCCGGCAATTCCCGATCCTGTCCGAG
This sequence comes from Enhydrobacter aerosaccus, assembly GCA_903915535.1. GTDB lineage: Bacteria > Pseudomonadota > Alphaproteobacteria > Reyranellales > Reyranellaceae > Reyranella > Reyranella aerosaccus_C. The sequence continues at coordinate 10,477 of CAIWTJ010000003.1, read as the reverse complement.
ATCATCGACGGAAGGCCGGTCCACTATCTCGACAACGGCGCGTCGGCCCAGGTGCCGGTGGCCGTGATCGATGCCGTGCGCAAATACGAGACAACCGGCCGCGCCAACGTCCTGCGCGGCGTACACCGTCTCGCCGAGCGCGCGACCGAGGCTTACGAGAATGCCCGCGCCGATGTCGCGACGTTCCTGGGCGTCAAGCCGATGGAGATCGTGTTCACCGGGGGCTGCACGGCGGCGATCAATCTCGTGGCGTACTCCTATGGCCAGTTGATGAAGGCAGGCGACCGCATCCTGCTGTCGGAACTCGAGCACCACTCCAACATCGTGCCCTGGCAGATGTTGCGGCAGAGGAGCGGCATCGAGATCGACATGATCCCCGTGACGCTCGACGGCCGCATCGATCTTTCGCTGCTGCCCAAGCTCGTCACGCCGAAGACCAAACTGATCTCGCTTGCCCATATTTCGAACGTCACGGGCGCGTTGGTCGACGTTAAGGCCGTCGTCGAAGCGGCAAAGGCGGGCGGCGCGAAGGTCATGCTGGACGGAGCGCAGCGCGCGCCGCACGGTCCTCTCGACCTCCCGGCGCTTGGCGTCGATTTCTACGTCTTCGCGGGGCACAAGGCCTATGGCCCCAACGGCGTCGGCGTCCTGTGGGCGAAGCCCGAACTGCTCAACGCCATGCCGCCGTTCATGGGCGGCGGTTCGATGATCGGCCGCGTGACCTTCGCCGAGACGACCTGGGCGCCGGCGCCGCGGCGCTTCGAGGCGGGCACGCCACCGATCGGTCCGGCGATCGGCCTCGGCGCGGCCTGCAATTGGATGCGCGGCTTGGATTGGACGGCAGCACACGATCACGAGATGGGCCTGGTGCAGCGGCTGATGGACGGGCTGCAGAAGATCGACGGCACGCAGATCCTGGGGCCCGCCAGTCTCCAGAACCGCTATCCCGTCGTCTCGTTCATGCTGGAGGGCGTACACCCGCACGACGTGGCGCAAACGCTCGATTCGTTCGGTGTCGCGGTCCGGGCGGGGCATCACTGCGCACAGCCGCTGATGGACCGCTTCGATCTCGATGGCACGACGCGCGTCTCGATCGCACCTTACAACGACAACACGGACATCGACGCGCTGCTGACCGGCGTGCGTCATGCGGCGAAGACCCTGCGATGAGCGACGAACTCTACCAGGAGAAGATCGTCGCCCTGGCCAAGGCCAAGACCGGCGCCGGCAAGCTCGCGACCCCGACCAGGACGGCGCGGCGCGACAATCCGCTGTGCGGGGACCGGGTGATCATTGAAGTGACTCTCGACGGGCAGGGCAAGATCACAGAGATCGCCCACCAGGTGCGTGGCTGCCTGCTCTGTCAGGCGTCGGCCTCGGCGCTGTCGTCGCTGGCGATCGGCAAGGACGCAGGCGGCGTCGCCGAAATCCGCCACGATGCCGAGCGTGCGTTGGGCCGGGAGCAAGGCGCGCCACACGAACCTTATGCGGCCTTTGCCCCCGTGGCGGCTCACAAGTCCCGCCAGGACTGCGTGTTGCTGCCGCTCGAAGCGCTGAAAGACGCGCTCTCTTAGATTCACCGCGGCATTGCCGTGGTTGTGTCACAGTGTACACACAGGCTCTCGTAAGAATTGAGCGGGGAAACGACATGCGGCGCCTTTTGATCGTGGCTTTGCTGGGCCTTTGCAGCATTCCGTCCCTTGCCGCCGCGCAGGACCTCGCGCTGAAGCGCGTGATGCTGTCCTCCGCCGGCCTCGGTTACTTCGAATACGAGGCCACGGTCGAGAACGACGCCACGCTCAAGCTCACGGTGCCGCTCGACCAGGTAGACGACGTGCTGAAGAGCCTCGTTGTCTACGACGAAAAGGGCGGCGTTGGCGGCCTCAGCCTTCCCGGCAAGGAGCCGCTCAAGCAGGCGTTCAAGGACCTGCCGTTCGATGAAAATGCGTTGATCTCGACCGAAGGGCTTCTGACGGCCCTCAAAGGGGCGCGGGTGACCGTGAGCGGCAGCCGGGCGCTCTCCGGACGCATCGTCTCCTTGCAGCCCGAGGCCAGCACATCCAAGGACGGTACGACGCTCGGCGTTCGCAATCGCGTGACGTTGATGACCGACAGCGGCCTGCAGCAATTCGTCATCGAGGACATGGAGAGCCTGCAGTTCGACGATCCCGCCATTCGCGCCAAGATCGCCAAGGCGCTGGCCGCCATCGAAGCCAATCGGGCCACAGATGCGCGCACCCTGGAGCTCACGACCAAGGGGCAGGGCAAGCGGGCCGTTCGCGTGGCCTACATCGTGTCCGTGCCGGTATGGAAGGCGTCCTATCGCATGACCCTGCCGGGCGACGCGGCTTCGCCGAAGGCCGCCCTGCAGGGTTGGGCCACCATTGAGAACATGAGCGGCCAGGACTGGAAGGGCGTTGAACTCACGCTCGCGTCGGGCCGGCCGGTCGCCTTCCATCAGGCCCTTTACGAAGCCTACTACGTCACGCGACCCGAGATTCCCGTCGAAGTGGCGGGCCGGCTGATACCGAACGTCGATCGCGGAGGGGTCGCTGCCAAAGCAATGCCGCCGCCGGCCCCTGCGCCGGCAGCTCCCGCGTCGATCGGCCGGCAGCGCGACATGGCGGCACCGGCTTTCGCGGCAGCGCCTCCCGTCGCACAGTCGGCGGAACAGTTCGAGGCGACGGATGCCGCCACCCAGGTCACGTTCAAGTTCCCGCGGCCCGTGGACGTCACCAACGGTCGCACGCTGTCGATCCCGATTCTCGATCGCCAGGTGCCGGCGGAGCGGCTCGCGCTCTTTCAAGCCGATACTGCGGCGCGTAACCCGCTGGCAGCGATCCGGCTCACCAACGACGGCGACACCGGCCTGCCGCCGGGCATCCTGACGCTGTACGAGCGCGACAAGACCGGCAACGTCTCCTATGTCGGCGACGCGCGGCTTTCTGCCTTCCCGACGGGAGAGACGCGGCTGCTGCCTTACGCGCTCGACGAGAAGATCACGATCGAACGCGATCCGGCGCAGTCGCAGCGCGTGGCGAACGGCACGATCGCGAACGGAGCGTTGCGCTCTTCACTGATCGTGCGGCAGAACATGACCTATCGCGTGAAGGGAACGCTCAAGGAGCCGCGCAAGCTGATCGTCGTCCAGAATCGCCTCGCGGGCTGGACTCTCGTGAAGCCGGACGCGAAGGGCATCGAGATCAGCGAAGGCAACTATCGCATCCCGTTCCAGCTCGTGGCCGGCAACGACACTCAGGCGTTCGAGGTCGTGCAGGAACAGACCCGGCAACAGGAGCTTCGCCTGCTCGACGGCTCGGCGGAGCAGCTGGGCGTCTATGCCCGAGCGAACGAGTTCGATGCCAAGACGCGCGACGTGTTGACCAAGGTGCTGCAGCTTCAGCAGGGCGTTGCCGAGGCGCAGCGCGCGCTGGGGCAGGTCGATGCCGAGCGCAACCAGATCGTCGAGGAGCAGGCCCGCATCCGCGAGAACATCGGCAAGGTGCCGGCGGGGAGCGACCTGCAGAAGCGCTATCTTGCGACGCTCGAGAAGCAGGAGAACGACCTCGACACCCTGTCGAAAAAGAGGGCCGACGCCCAGAAGGCCGTCGACGGCGCCCGCGAGGCGTTGCGCAGTTACATCGCCCAACTGGGATAGTCGCCGCCGTTTTCACCGTTATTATTTTATTGCGCGCGACGGCCTGCGACGGGGGTGGCGAAAGCTGGGACAAATCGCCTTAAAGGCTTGTGCCATCGCTATCAAAGCTGTCCCAGGAAGTCGGGACAATTTGGGGACTACCCGGCGCGCAGGGTGCGGACCGCATCGTCGCGCCGGAAGAGGTAGAGAAGGGCCCTCAGCGCCTTGCCCCTCTCGCTCTCGAGGTCCGGATCGCGGTCGACGATCAGCCGGGCATCGTCGCGGGCGGCTTCCAGCAACTCGGCATGGGCGCCGAGATCGGCCAGGCGCATGTCGGGCAGGCCGCTTTGGCGCGTGCCCAGCAACTCACCGCCGCCGCGCAGTTTCAGGTCCTCCTCGGCGATGCGGAAGCCGTCCTCGGTCTCGCGCATGATGGCGAGGCGAGACTTCGCCGTCTCGCCGAGCGGCTGCGCGTAGAGCAGGAGGCAGGTCGACTTGTCGACGCCTCGGCCGACTCGGCCCCGCAGCTGGTGAAGTTGGGCGAGGCCGAAGCGTTCGGCATGCTCGATGACCATGACGGTCGCTGCCGGCACGTCGACGCCGACCTCGATCACGGTCGTGGCCACCAGGATCGACAGGGTGCCGGTGGCGAAAGCGTTCATGGTCGCCTCGCGCTCCGGCCCCTTCAGCCGCCCATGCAGCAGGCCGACCTTGCCCGGATAGCGCGCGTCCAGGGTGCGGAAGCGTTCCTCGGCATTGGCGAGATCGACGTCCTCGGACTCCTCGATCAGAGGGCAGACCCAGTAGACGCGCGCGCCGGTCGAGATCATGCGCCCCACGGCCTGCACCACCTCGCCGATGCGCTCGATCGGCAGGGTGCGGGTGTCGATGGGCTGCCGGCCCGCGGGCTTCTCCGTCAGCTTGGAAACGTCGAGGTCGCCGTAGGCCGCCAGCATGAGCGTGCGCGGGATCGGCGTCGCGGTCATGACCAGCAGGTCGACGGCCGCGGCCTTCGACGACAGCGCCATGCGCTGGTGGACACCGAAGCGATGCTGCTCGTCCACGACGGCCAGCGCCAGGTCGGCGAATTCCACGTCGTCCTGCACCAGGGCGTGCGTTCCGACCACGATCTCGATGTGGCCCTCGGCAAGCCCGCGCAGCGTGGCCTTCTTCTGGTTCTGGCTGTCCCGCCCGGTCAGCAACGCGATCGTCACGCCCGCAGCCTCTGCAAGCGGCGCGATCGTGGCGTAGTGCTGCCGGGCCAGCAGTTCGGTGGGCGCCATCATTGCCGCCTGCGCACCGGCCTCGACGGCGGTGAGCATTGCAAGGAAAGCCACGAGGGTCTTGCCGCTGCCGACATCGCCCTGCAGCAGCCGCACCATGCGCTCGGGCTTGGCCATGTCGGCCGCAATCTCGGCGTTGGCCAGGAGCTGGCTCGCGGTGAGCTGGAAGGGCAGTGCCGCGAGCGCGCGCTTTTGCAGGCTGCCGTCGCCCTTCACCGCGCGGCCGGCGAGGGTGCGATTGTGGTGACGCACGAGGGCGATGGCGAGCTGGCTCGCCAGCAGTTCGTCGAAGGCCAGCCGCGCGCGGGCTGGCGTGAGCGGCGAGAGGTCCGTCACCTCGGCGGGTGCGTGGGCCTGGGTGAGCGACGCCTTCCAGGCTTCCCACTTCTGCTTCTTCAGATAGGCCGGGTCCTGCCATTCGGGCAGCTCCGGCGATAGCGCGACGGCGGCCGTGATGGCCTTCTGCAGCGGCCTCTGAGTGAGGCCAGCGGTGAGGCCGTAGACCGGCTCCACCCGCAGAATCGAGTCGCGCTCCTCGAGCGGCACCACGTGGTCGGGATGCGTCATCTGCACTTCGCCCTGGTAGAGCTCGATCTTGCCGCTGATCACGCGGATCTCGCCGGGCGGCAGCAGCTTCTTGAGGTAGTCCTCGCGGCCGTTGAAATAGGTAACGCAGAGCTTTCCGGTCTCGTCGCTGCACCAGACCCGGTAGGGCTGGCGCGGGCTGTGCGGCACATGGTGCTCGTCGATCGTGACGGTGAGGGTCGCCACTTCACCGGCCCTGGCCTGGGCCACTTCGGGAGCGTTGCGCCGGTCGATGATCGCCGAGGGCAGGTGCCACAGCAGGTCCACCACGAGCGGTCCCGCCAGGCGTTCGACGAGCTTGCCCAGGCGCGGCCCGATTCCGGGCAGGGACGTGACTTGGGCGAAAAGCGGGGTGAGGCTCTGGGGGCGCATGGCTGGACGTGACTTCGCCACCGTCGCCGCCTATATGACACCCCCTTTTTCGACCCACCTGGGGAAAAGAGTTGAGCGCAGACTCCGAACTGGAGACGCGGCGGAAGCGGTTGCTGTATCGCAGCGTATACCGCGGCAACAAGGAGAACGACATTCTCCTTGGCCAATTCGCGCGTGCGCACATTGGGGAGTTTGGCGCCGCGGAGCTCGACCAGTACGAACGGCTACTGCAGGTGGGCGACAACGACATCTACGACTGGGTGGCGGGTAAGGCCACGCCGCCGCCCGAAGCCGATACGCCGGTGCTGCGCCTGCTCATGGCCTTCCGGGTCACGTTCTGATGGCGAGCCAAGCGCCGACTCTGGCCGAACGCCTGTCCGTACTGCACCGCAGAGCCGGACGCTGGACCATCGCGGGCCTTCCCGAAGGCGCCGACGCGCTGGCGCTTGCCGAGATCGCGACGACGACCGGCGGGCAGGACATTCTGCACGTGGCGCGCGACGGCCAGCGGCTGGAACGACTGCAGGACGGCCTGCGCTTCTTCGCGCCGGAGCGTCAGGTACTGGTCTTTCCGGCTTGGGACTGCCTGCCGTACGACCGGCTGTCGCCGCACCCCGACATCGTGGCCGAACGGCTGCAGACCCTGGCGCGGCTGGCGACGCCGAAGAAGCCCGGTGCGCCCGGCCGCATCATCCTCGCGTCCGTGGGCGCGGCGCTGCAGAAGGTGCCGCCGCGCAGCCTCTACGCCGACGCCGCCACGATCCTGCGCAAGGGCCAGACCCTCGAGGTGACCGAGCTCACGGCATATCTCGGCTCCAACGGCTACGGCCGGGCCGACACCGTGATGGAGCCGGGCGAGTTCGCGATCCGCGGCGGGCTGGTCGATCTTTATCCGCCCGGCACGACGGAGCCGTTCCGGCTCGACTGGTTCGGCGACACGCTCGAATCGATCCGGTCGTTCGATCCCATGACGCAGCTGTCGACCGGCGACCGCGACGAGATCGTGCTGCTGCCGGTCAGCGAAGTGCTGCTGACGCCGCAGAGCATCGAGCGATTCAGAAGTGGTTATCGCGCGCTGTTCGGCAATGTAGCGGGCGAGGATCTGCTCTACGAAGCCGTGTCGGCCGGCCAGCGGCACGTCGGCATGGAACACTGGCTACCGCTGTTCCACGACCATCTCGAGACCTTGCTCGATTACTGCCCCGACGCGATCGTCACGGCTGACCATCAGGCCAACGAAGCGTTCCAGTCGCGCTACGAGCTGATTGCCGACTACTATGACGCCCGCCTGAAGACCGGGGCCAAGGGCGGCATGAGCGGCGGCGCCGACTACAAGCCCGTGCCGCCCGACCAGATGTACCTGAAGCCGTCGCAGTGGGAGCACCTGCTCGATGGCCGCAGCGTCGGCCAGTTCACGAGCTTCGACGCCGCACCCGGCACGCCCGACACGATAGATCTCGGCGGCCGGCGTCACGAAGGCTTCGCCCAGGCCCGCACTGCGCAGGGCGTGAACCTGTTCGACAAGGTTGCCGAGCATCTCAAGGCCGCGAACGACGCGGGGCGCAAGGTCGTGATCGCGGGCTTCACCGAAGGCTCGGCCTCGCGTCTCCAGCATCTCCTGCAGGAACACGGCGCCACGACGCCGGTGCCGGTGCCGGACTTTGCGACGGCCCGCAATCTGCCGGCAGGCGCTCTCGGAATCGCGGTGTGGCCGCTGGACCACGGCTTCGTTCTCGATGGGCTCGAGATCATCGGCGAGGAAGACATTCTCGGCGATCGGCTGTCGCGGCCGCAGAAGAAGCGCCGTCCGTCCGAACGCTTCATCGCCGAGGCCGCGGCGCTCAGCGAGGGCGACCTGGTGGTGCATCGCGAGCATGGCGTCGGCCGCTACGAAGGGCTGGTCACGCTCGAGATCCAATATGCGCGCCACGATTGCCTGCGGCTGACCTACGAGGGCGGCGACAAGCTCTTCGTGCCGGTCGAGAACATCGACGTGCTGAGCCGCTATGGCGCGGGCGAAGAGGACGCGGCCCTCGATCGCCTGGGTGGCGTCGCCTGGCAGTCGCGCAAGGCCAAGCTGAAGCAACGCATCGCCGACATGGCCGACCGGCTGATCAAGATCGCGGCCGAGCGCGCGATCCAGCGCGGCGAGGCGATGAGCCCCCCGGAAGGGGCCTACGACGAATTCTGCGCGCGCTTCCCCTATGCCGAGACGGACGATCAGTTGCAGGCGATCGGCGACGTGCTCGAAGACATGGCTTCGGGCAAGCCGATGGATCGTCTGGTCTGCGGCGACGTAGGCTTCGGCAAGACCGAGGTGGCGATGCGCGCAGCCTTCGTTGCCGCCATGTCGGGCAAGCAGGTGGCCGTGATCGGCCCGACGACCTTGCTGGCCCGCCAGCATCACCGCAACTTCGTCGAACGCTTCCAGGGCTTCCCGGTGAAGGTGGGCCGGCTGTCGCGCCTCGTCACGGCCAAGGAAGCCAAGGAGACGAAGGCCGCGATCAAGGAAGGCGAGGTCAACATCGTCATCGGCACGCATGCGCTGTTGGCCAAGGGCATCGAGTTCAAGGATCTCGGTCTTCTGATCGTGGACGAGGAGCAGCACTTTGGCGTGAGCCACAAGGAACGGCTGAAGGAATTGCGCGCCGACGTGCACGTGTTGACGCTGACGGCAACGCCGATCCCGCGCACGTTGCAGCTCGCGTTGACGGGCGTGCGCGACATGAGCCTGATCGCCACGCCGCCGGTCGATCGCCTGGCCGTGCGCACCTTCGTGACACCCTTCGATGGCGTCACGGTGCGCGAGGCGCTTCTGCGCGAACAATATCGCGGCGGTCGCAGCTTCTATGTCTGCCCGAGGGTCGAAGATCTCGCGACCGTGGCCGAGCAGATCCGTGAGCTGGTGCCCGAGATACGCATGGCCATGGCGCATGGACGGCTCGCGCCCACGACGATCGAGAACACGATGCAGGATTTCGTCGATGGCAAGTTCGACCTCCTGCTTTCGACGAACATCGTCGAGAGCGGCCTCGATATCCAGAACGCCAATACGATGATCATTCATCGCGCCGACATGTTCGGCCTGGCGCAGCTCTACCAGCTGCGCGGCCGAATCGGGCGAGGCAAGACGCGCGCCTATGCCTATCTCACCGTACCGCCTGGCAAGGCACTGAACGAGGCGGCCGCCAAGCGCCTCGAGGTCATGCAGACGCTCGACACCCTGGGCGCCGGCTTCCAGCTCGCAAGCCACGACCTCGACATCCGAGGTGCCGGCAATCTCCTGGGCGAGGAACAGTCGGGCCATATCCGCGAGGTCGGCATCGAGCTCTACCAGCAGCTCCTCGAGGAAGCCGTCGAGTCGGCCCGCGGCCGCTCACGCGAGGTCTCGCAGGCGGACTGGTCGCCGACCATCAATCTCGGCATCCCCGTGCTGATCCCGGAAGAGTATGTCGCCGATCTCTCGGTGCGCATGGGCCTCTATCGCCGCCTCGGCGCGCTCGCCAACCAGGCCGAGATCGATGCCTTCGCCGCCGAACTGATCGACCGATTCGGGACCACGCCGCCAGAGGCCGAGTTCCTGCTCAAGACCGTGGCGTTGAAGCTGCTCTGCCGGCAGGCCGGTGTCGAGAAGATCGATGCGGGCGAGAAGGCCGTGGTCCTGAGCTTCCACGACAACAAGTTCGCGCGGCCCGACCGGCTGATCGGCTGGATCCAGAAGAACGCGCCGCTCGTGAAGGTGAGGCCCGATCAGCGCGTGATGGTGCAGCGGGTCTGGAAGGACGAACGCCAGCGGCTCTCCGGCGTGACCGGCATCGTCTCCGCCATGGCGAAGCTGGCGGCCTAGGCGATCGACTGGGCGCCGCTGGTTGCCGCATCGCGCTCGGCGAGGTTGAAGACCTCGACGAAAGCCGACGGCGGCTGGGCGCCCGAGACGGCGTATTTCCGGTTCACGATGAAGCAGGGCACGCCGTTGATGCCGAGACGGCGGGCGTAGACGTCGGATGCCACGACTTCCTGGCGGCCCTCGTCGCTTGCGAGAAAACGCTGGGCGCGGATGCCGTCGATGCCGGCACGGACGGCGCAGTCGATCAGCACGCTCATGTCGCCGGTGTCGAGGCCTTCTTCGAAGTAGGCCTTGAAGAGCATGGCCACGATTTCTTCCTGGCGTTCCTGCTTCGCCGCCCAATGAACCAGGCGGTGAGAGAGGATGGTGTTGGGCGTGCGCTTGATGCGCGAGAACTGGAAATCGATGCCGGCTTCGCGGCCGCTCTCGGCGATCGCCTGGTAGATCTGGCGCGGCCGGTCGCCACCGCCGAACTTGGCACGCACGTAGTCGTCGCGCGTCATGCCTTCGGGCGGCATGTCGGGATTGAGCTGGAAGGGGCGCCAGGAGAGCGCCACATCGTTGCGGCCGCTCATGGCGAGGGCACGCTCGAACCGGCGCTTGCCGATGTAACACCACGGGCAGATCGTGTCGGAAACGATATCGACATAAATCATGGCGCGACTTTACGCCTTTCGCGCCAGTGCAGGAAGGTGCCGGCTGCCGCCACGATGCCGAGCGCAACGCTGGTCAGCCATGCAGCGGCGGGCCATC
>CAIWTJ010000002.1 GCA_903915535.1 Enhydrobacter aerosaccus | reverse complement strand
CGGCTCGCTCATGAACCCGAGCGAGCCGGAGGCTCGCGGTCCGTATGAGCATGAGGTTCTTGCATGCTCGCGGTGACCGAGCTGCATGCCTTCTACGGCCGCGCCCACATTCTGCACGGGGTCACGCTCGAGGCGCGGCCGGGCGAGGTCGTGGCCCTGCTGGGCCGCAATGGCGCGGGCAAGTCGACGGCGATGAAAGCGATCATGGGTCTCGTGGCACCGGCCAAGGGCGAGGTCAGCTTCGACGGCAAACGCATCGAGCGCCTGCCGCCCTACAGGATCGCGCGGCTGGGCCTTGGATACGTGCCGGAAGAGCGGCGCATCTTCACCGAGCTGTCGGTCATGGAAAACCTCGAGGTCGGCCGCCAGGCCGCGCGGGAAAAGGCACCGACCTGGGACGCGGAAAAACTCTTCGCGCTGTTTCCCAATCTCGGCCGCATGCGCGAGCGGCCGGGCGGCAGCATGTCGGGCGGCGAGCAACAGATGCTCACCATCGCGCGCACCCTGATGGGCAACCCGCGCTGCGTGCTGCTCGACGAGCCGTCGGAAGGGCTGGCGCCGATCATCGTCGAGCAGATGGGCCATTCCATCCGGGCGCTGAAGGCCGAGGGCATGTGCGTACTGCTGTCCGAACAGAACCTGCATTTCTGCCAGTCCGTTGCCGACCGCGCCTATATCATCGAAAAGGGCCAGATCCGCTTCGGCGGCACCATGGCCGAACTCTCCGCCAACGCTTCCCTCCGCGAACAATATCTGTCGGTTTGAACATGTCCCCGAAAAGCACCCTTACCGTCGGCATCGATGTCGGCGGCACCTTCACCGACCTGATCGCCATCGATGCGGCGAGCAACACGGTCAAGCTCGCCAAGGTGCCGACCACGATCGACAACCAGGCGATCGGCTTCATGGCGGCGCTCGCCGCGGCCGGCGCCGATCCCGCGATCCTGCAGTCGCTGGTGCACGGCACGACCACGACGACCAACGCGCTGTTGGAACGCAAGATCGCCAAGGTCGGCCTCATCACCACCAAGGGCTTCCGTGACGTGCTGGAGCTGGGGCGGCGCACACGGCCGCAGGCCTACGGTCTGCGCGGCACCTTCGTGCCGCTGATCGAGCGCGAATACCGCCTCGAAGTGCCCGAACGCATGGACGCCGACGGCAAGGTTCTCCTGCCGCTCGACGAGGCGGCGGTCACCGAAGCCACGAAGAAGCTGTTGGCGCTGGGCTGCGAGGCTGTCGTCGTGCACTTCCTGCACAGCTACATCAACGCGAGCCACGAGAAGCGCGCCGCCGAGATCGTGAGCGGCCTGTGGCCGAATAAATACGTGACGGCGGGCCACGCGATCCTGTCGGAGTATCGCGAGTACGAGCGCGGCGTGACCGCGGCGGTGAATGCCTCGGTCCAGCCGGTGCTCGACCGCTATCTCACGCGCCTGCGCACCGAACTCTCGGCCAAGGGGTTCAACCGCGACCTGCTGGTGATGCAGGGCAACGGTGGCACGATCTCCTCGCAGCTGATCGCCCGGGCCGCCGTGAACACCGTGATGTCGGGCCCCGCATCTGGCGTGATGGCGGCGGCCTATACCGGCCGTGTCTCGGGACATGCCGATCTCATCACCTACGACATGGGCGGCACCTCGACCGACGTCGGCCTGATCGAAGGCGCCGTGCCGCAGGTCTCGGGCGAACTGGAACTCGAATACGCCATGCCGATCCACGTGCCGATGGTCGACGTGCACACGATCGGCGCCGGCGGCGGCTCGATCGCGTCGGTCGATACCGCGGGCATGCTGCGGGTCGGGCCGGAGAGCGCGGGCGCCCGGCCGGGACCGATCTGCTACGGCCGCGGCGGCATCGAGCCCACCATCACCGACGCCAATCTCGTGCTGGGGCGGCTCAATCCCGACCGGCTGCTGGGCGTCGATCATCCGGTGACGCTGGATCACGTCCGGAAACTGATCGAGGACAAGGTCGGCAAGCGCCTCGGTCTGGACGCCGAAGCGGCGGCCGCCGCGATCCTGCGCATCGCCAACGACCGCATGGCGGGTGCCATCCGGCTGGTGTCGCTGTCGCGCGGCCACGATCCGCGCGATTTCGCACTCTTTGCCTTCGGCGGTGCGGGTCCGTTGCATGCGACGGCGCTGGCGCGCGAGCTCGCGATCCCGACGGTGCTGGTGCCGGCGCGGCCCGGCATCACCAATGCGCTCGGCTGCGTCGTGGCCGACCTGCGTCACGACTATGTGCGCACGGTGAACAAGCCGCTGTCGGCGCTCGACGACGCCACGGTGGCGCGCATCTACGCCGAGCAGTCGGCGGAAGGAAAGAAGACGATCGAGAGCGAAGGCGTGCCGATCCGCGAGCTGCGCTACGTCCATACCGCCGACATGCAGTTCGCGGGGCAGAGCCATATCCTGTCGGTCGCCATCGAGCGCGCCGACATTTCCATCGCCGACCTGCACAAGGCGTTTGCCGCCGCCTACTGGCGCCGCTTCGGCATCGAACTGGCCGAGATCCCGCCGGTGCTGGTCAACCTGCACACCGGCGTGATCGGCGTGCGGCCGGAGATCGATCTCGGTGCGCTGGCGTCGGGCGAGCGCGCACCGACCTTGAAAGCCGCGCTGACCGGCGAGCGCCGCGTATGGTTCACCGACGGCTGGCACCAGACGCCGGTCTACGCGCGCGACAAGCTGCCGAAGGACGCCGTGTTCGAAGGACCGGCGATCCTCGAGCAGCTCGATTGCACGACCGTGGTCGAGCCGGGCGACACGGTTCGCCAGGATGCGCTGGGAAACCTGCTCATTTCGGTGCACGTTGCGCCGACTTGAGGGGGAGCCACTTCTGAAGCGCCGCAGTCTTTTGATGGGCAGCCTTGCCGCCTGTGCGGGCCACGCGCACGCGCAACAACCGCGCAAGATTCTGCGCGTCGTTGCCGCGAGCGGCCAACCGAGATCGTCGGTTTTGTGGCTCTCTTTTCTGGAGCGCATGACACGGCTCGGCTACGAGGAAGGCAGGAATTTTTCGTTCGATCACGTATTGGTCGACAGTGCGGATGCCTATCCGGAGGCTTATCGGCGGTTTGGCGTCGGTGCCGCCGACATCATCATCGCTCCGGGACCGGAGTTCTCGCTGCGGGCGGCTCTGGCGCTGCCGGGCGAGGCACCCATCGTCATGGTGGCGATCGACTACGATCCTTTGCTCCGCGGATACGTGAAGAGCCTGGCGCGCCCGGAAGGCCGTGCCACGGGCCTCATGCTCCAGCAGATCGAACTTGCGGAGAAGCGGGTACAGATCCTCAAGGACGCCTTTCCCGACCTGCGGGCGATGACGGTATTCTGGGATCGTTACTCCAGCGACCAATGGAGTGTAACGAAGGACGCTGCCGCCAAGCTGGGCATCCGGCTGGCTGGCATCGAGTTCGGCAATCCGCCCTACGACTACGAGAAGGCCTTCGCCGAAGCGCCGGCCGAGGCCCGCGGCACGCTGCTGCCGCTTACCTCGCCCTTCTTTTTTCGCGAGCGTGACAAGGTTGCGGCCCTGGCGCTGCGCCACCGCGCGATCCTGATGTTCTCCGACAGGGCCATGGCAGAGGCCGGCGGACTGATGACCTACGGGACCAGCATTCCCGCGGCCTTCGCGCGGGCGGCCGACTATGTCGATCGCATCGCCAAGGGGGCGAAGCCCGGCGACTTGCCGATCGAGCAGCCGACCAAGTTCGAACTCGTGGTCAACCTCAAGACGGCACGAGCGATTGGCGTGACCGTGCCGCCGCTTCTGCTCGCCCGCGCCGACGAAGTGATAGAATAAAAAAGCTGAAGCCGGCCTGCATTTTAGGGCAGTAACGACCGTAATAGGTCGCTTGCGCGATCACGCCTAGAGTCGCGCGATGCATAGGCTCAATAGGCTTCGCGAGATCGGCAGGTGCGCGCACATCAATGCACGTGCACGCACCCGCCTTATGTTTATCGGATGTTTATTAAACATGGGAGGGCGCGCCGCCATCCCGTCTAGCGCCCGTTTATTGGACGGGAAGCTACGCCGGCGAGGCGAGCGGCTTGCCCTTCTCGACGATGTAGGTGCCGATGGCCTTGGTCACGGACGAGCCGTTCTTCACGCTATGGACCGTGTTGGGCGGCACCTGGATTGCGTCGCCGGCCTTGAACGGCTTGGCGGGCTGGCCATCGACCAGCAGCTCGCCGCTGCCCGAGGTGAAGACGGTCGATTCGATGCCGGGATGCGTGTGGCGCGCGACGGTGGCGCCGGCGTCGATCTCGAGTTCGACGGCGATGGTGACGTAGCCCGGGGTCGGGCCGTCGATCTGCGAGAGCACCTTGCGCTTCACGCCGGCGGTGGCGGCGGGTGCGGACTGCGCCATGCCGGTGGTGCTGGTGGCGACGAGCGCGGGCAGCGCGCACAGCGCGCAGCCGAAGATCGTGCGGCGATTGAGATCCATCTGTTTCCTCCATGCGGCTCTGCTGGCCGTTGGTGAAAGCTAACAGATGTGCCAACTTCACATCATAAGAAACGAAGGGAAACGCTCATGAAAGTGACGGACGTCACTTGTCATATTCTGCAATGCAAGGTCGACAAGCCGTTCGTGTCGGCGCGCGGCTGGGTCTACGGCACGCGCTCGACCTGCCTGGTCGAGATCTCGACCGATGACGGCATCACTGGCTGGGGCGAGTGCTATGGGCCCGCCGCCGTCGCCAAGACCTTCGTCGAGACGCAGTACAAGGCGCGCCTGATCGGCCGCGATCCCTTCGACGTCGAGGCGATCTGGGAAGACCTCTACAATCGCATCAAGGACTACGGCACCACCGGCATGGCGATCTCGGCCATCTCCGGCATCGACATCGCGCTGTGGGACATCATGGGCCGCGCGGTGAACAAGCCGGTGCACAAGCTGATCGGCGGCGCCTATCGCACCGAGGTGATTCCGTACGCGACGGGTCTCTATTTCATCGACATGAATCGTCTGGTCGAGGAAGCGGTCGAGGAGGCGCTGGAGTTCAAGAACGACGGCTTCCGTGCCATCAAGATGAAGATCGGGCTGGGCGACCTCAAGCTCGATGCCAAGCGCGTCGGCGCCGTGCGCAAGGCGATCGGGCCGGACGTGAAGCTCGCGGTCGACGCCAACCACTGCTTCTCGGTGCCCAACGCCATCAAGCTCGGCCGCATGCTGGAGGAGCACGACATCCTGTGGTTCGAGGAGCCGGTCAGCCCCGAGGATCACGACGGCTACATCGAGGTCACGCGTGCGCTCGACATGGCGGTGGCGGGCGGCGAGAACGATTTCACGCGCTGGGGCTTCCGCGACGTGATCGCGAAGAAGGCCATGGACATCGTGCAGCCCGATCTTTGCGCGGCCGGCGGATTCTCCGAGTGCCGCAAGATCGCGACGCTCGCCTCGGCGTTCGGCGTCGAGTGCGTGCCGCACGCCTGGGGCTCGGCGATCGGGCTCGCGGCCACGGTGCAGTTCCTGGCGGCATTGCCCGACCAGCCGCCCGCGTTCCGGCCGATGCCACCGATGCTCGAGTTCGAGCAGACGCCGAACCCGTTGCGCGATCATCTCGCGAAGGAGCCGATCGAGCAGAAGAAGGGCATCGTGAAGGTGCCCGGCGGTCCCGGTCTCGGCATCGAGATCGATCGCGAGATCCTGAAGAAATACAAAGTCGCTTAAGCGACAAAGCGGAGGAAGCGATGAAGCGTTTTGTCACGGCGCTCGTGGCTGTGTTGGCAATGACAGGCACCGCGTGGGCGCAGGCGACCTTCCCGACCAAGGACGTGCGGTTCATCAACGGCTTCCCGGCGGGCGGCAGCTCCGACATCATCGGGCGCCTGCTGGCCGAACAGTTCACCAAGCAGATCGGCCGCACGGTGGTGGTCGACAACAAGGCGGGTGCCTCCGGCATGATCGCGGCCCTCGAGACGGCCAAGTCGCCGCCCGACGGCCACACCATCCTGCTCGCCTCGATGGCGATGATGACGGTGCTGCCGCAGATGGTGAAAACCAACATCGATGTCGACAAGGACCTGACGACGATCGGCAACGTGGCCGGCGTCTACAACATCCTCGTGGTCGGCCGCGACACGACGTTCAAGGACTGGAAGGACGTGGCGGACGCGGCCAAGGCCAACCCGGAGAAGGTGACCTGCGCCACCGTGGGCTCGGGTTCCAGCCAGCAGCTTTCCTGCGCCCTGTTCATGGCGCTGACCGGCACCAAGCTGACGCAGGTGCCCTATCGCGGCGGCGCGCCCGCGATCGTCGACATGACCGGCGGCCGCGTCGACCTGATGTGGGGCAACATGCCCGAGTTCATGGGCCAGATCCGGGGCGGCGGCCTGCGCGCCATCGGCTACGGCGCGGACTCAGCGTCGCCGCTCCTGCCCGAGGTGCCGGTGATCTCGAAGACCGGCCTCAAGGACTTCGTGATCCACAACTGGTTCGGACTGGTCGGCCCCGGCGGCATGTCACCGGAGATGGTGAAGTTCTGGAACGACCAGCTCGTGAAGGCGGTGTCGTCGCCGGAGCTGAAACAGAAGTTCGCCGACAACGGGCTTCAGATCGTGGTCGGCACCAAGGAGCAGTTCGACAAGGAGATCGCCGAGGATCGCCTGAAGTGGGGCAAGATCATCCGCGACTTCAACATCAAGCCGGAGAACTGATCTAGGCCGCGACCACCAGGGACGAGGCAAGCTGGCGCACCGACTTCACCATCGCCATCGCGACCAGCTTGCCGGTCTTGCGGTTCTCCTCGCTGACGGCCACGTCTTCCCTGAAGGTGAAGCGGCCGAACGCGCCCTTGGCTTCGAGCTCGACAATGTGGGTGGTGATGGTGGGATCGGCCACGATCACCACGCGGGTCCGGTCGAGACCGATGCCGGCGATCGCGGCGGCGGCCGAGATGTTGACGTTCTGCGGATAGAGCCGGGCGCCCTCGCGCACCGGTCCGTCGAACACGGTGTGCGGGGCCGTGAGTGAGTCGAGATCGACCAGCGTCTCCGCGATCGTGCCTTTCCACGCCGACGGATCCTTGCGCACGGTGACGGTGACGCTCTCCAGCCCACCGACGGCGGCGCTGCTCAGGATGTCGAGCGCACCGATGCCGGCCGACGGCAGGATCAGCCGTGTGCCGCTCGCCTTGGCGGCGGCCAGCAGCCGGTCGAACAGGGCAGTGTCGGTGAAGGCGCCGACGGACGTCACGAGGAAGTCCGCACCGCTCTCCAGCACGCGCTGGCCATGGACGCGAACGGCCTCATGGCCGGCGCATTCGGCCACCGCGTCCAGCTTGTGCGCGAAGAAGCGTTCGGGCTCGTGCGTCAGCTTGCCCTCGTTGCGCGGCCGCTTCACCAGCACCGAGACCAGCTCGATGTTTTCGAGCCCGGCCGCCTCGACATGCTTGCCGATGGCACCGTAGCCGATCAGGCCCAGTCTCAACGGAGGTGCTCTTCCACCCAGCGCGCCCAGGCGATGAGCTGGTCGTCGCCCTTGTGCGGGCCGATCAGCTGCACCGCGAGCGGCAACTCGAACGGCCCGGTGTTGAAGGGCAGCGTGATGCAGGGCGAGCCGAGCAGCGTCCAGAAGCGGTTGAAGAGGGGATCGCCGGTGTAGCCGAGACCCGCCGGCGCCTCGCCGCGCGCCGACGGCGCCAGCAGGATGTCGAACGTGTCCCACACGCCCGCGAGCTCGGCCTTGGCGCGCTCGCGGCGCTTCTTGGCGTCGGTCAGCTGCTTGCGCGTGACGGCGTCGCCCACTTCGAGCGCGCTCGTGAGCCCGACCGAGAGCAGGTGCGGGAAGCGCTCGCGCTCCGGCCCGTAATGGAACGTCGCTTCCTTGGTCATGACGCGATTGTGCGCCTCGATCAGCGCGTCCCAGCTCTCGGGCATGTCCCACGCGCGGACCTTGGCGCCGGCGGCGCGGAGCGTGCTGGCGGCGGTCTCGATGTTCTTCTGGTTATAGCGATCGGCCATGTCCCACCAGCGCGTGCGGCAGAAGCCGATGCGGGGCGCGCGGCCCTTCGGCGGCGGATCGGCCGGCGCGTGCCCGTAGGCGGCGCGGATGAGCGCCAGGTCGTTGGCCTCGCGCGCGAAGAAGCCCAGCGTGTCGAGGCTCTTGGAATAGGTCTTCACGCCCGTCATGTCGGCCCAGCCGTAGGTGCCCTTGTAGGCCACCACGCCGTTGAAAGCGCCGGGCCGGATCACCGAGCCCGAGGTCTGCGTGCCGTAGCCGATCGGCGCCATGAAGTCGGCGACCGCGGCGGCCGATCCCGACGACGAGCCCGCGGGCGTATGGCGGACGTTGTGCGGATTGTGCGTCTTGCCGGCATGGCCGCCCGCGAACTCGGTCGTGACCGACTTGCCGAGCACGATGGCGCCCGCGTTCACGAGCTGCGTCACGCAGGCGGCATCCTTGCCCGCGACATGGTCGCGATAGATCGGCGAGCCGCAGGTGGTGGGCATGGTCCTGGTCGAGATGATGTCCTTCACCGCGAGCGGAATGCCGTGCAGCGGGCCCACGGGCTTCGCACGCTTGTCGAGCATCGCGGCCCGCTTCAGCGCGCCCTCGGCGTCGATCGCCTCCCAGGCGTGGACCTGGCCCTCGCGCCTGTCGATGCGTTCGAGGCAGGCCTCGACCATGTCGACGGCCTTCAGCCGCTTGTCGGCCATGCGCTGCACGGCCTGGCTGGCTGAATACTGGTTGGGCGATTTCGCCATGCGTTCTTCCCCCTGACGCTCGATTAGGTCCATGATGCTATCCCATGAGCCCTCCCTTTGCCGTCCAGAAAATCGGCCATGCCGTCATCTTCGCGTCCGACCTCGAGCGGTCGAAGCGCTTCTATACCGACGTGCTGGGCTTCAAGGTCTCCGACACCTACGACGGCACGATGATGCCGGGCGGCATGGTGTTCCTGCGCTGCAATCCCGATCACCACTGCCTGGCGCTGGTGGGCGGCGGCAGCGAGCAGCAGGACAAGAGCCTGCATCATCTCGCCTTCGAGGTCGAAAGCCTCGACGACGTGTTCCGCGCCCGCGATCACCTAAAGAAGCACGGCGCGAAGATCACCTACGAAGGGCGCCGCCGCGCCGGCTGCCAGGTCTCGGTCGAATTCCTCGATCCCGACGGCCACCATCTCGAACTCTATTGGGGCGTCGACCAGATCGGCGCCGACGGCCGCTCGCGCCCGTGGGACGAATGGCGCCAGACCGCGACGCTGGAGGACGCCGTCCGCCGCGCGCCGGTCGGCCAGGATACGACGCTGAAGGACGCCACCCTGCGCGCACGCATCGAAGGCGGGACGGACAAGCCATGACCATCGGACGGCGCGCCGTCATGGGCGCTGTCGTGGGTGCCGTCGGGGGCGCCGCCGCGAGCGCTGCCATCGTTTCGCGGGCGCGCGCGGAGGATTTCCCCTCGAAGCCGCTGCGCATCCTGGTGCCGTTCACGCCGGGTGGCACGACCGATATCCTGGCGCGCGAGATCGCGGCCAAGCTGCAGGCGACCTTCCGGCAGAGCGTGATCGTCGAGAACAAGCCGGGCGCGGGCGGAACGCTGGGCTGCGAGATCGTGGCGCGGGCCGAGCCCGACGGTTACCTGATGCTGATGGGCCATATCGGCACGCTCGCGATCAATCCCCTGGTCTATCCCAACCATAGCTACGATCCGGTCAAGGGATGGACCGCGCTGTCCTACTGCGCGAACGTGCCCAACGTGCTGGCGGTGAATGCCGCCAACGTGCCGGCGACCAGCGTTCAGGAACTGGTCGCGCTCGCCAAGTCGAAGCCCGGCGCCCTGGCCTACGGCACCGGCGGCACGGCCACGGCCTCGCATCTCGCCTCGGCCTATTTCGCCTATGCGACCGGCACGGAATTCCTGCACGTGCCCTACAAGGGCACCGCGCCGTTCGTGGCCGATCTTCTGGGCGGCCAACTTCAGATGGGCTTCACCGGCGCGCCCGTCGTCATGCCGCTCGCCAAGCAGGGCCGCCTGCGCGCGCTCGGCATCTCCAGCGTCAAGCGATCGGCCGCATTCCCCGACCTGCCCACGATCGCCGAGTCGGGTTACCCGGGCTTCGAGGCCGACCAGTGGTATGGCATCACCGGCCCGGCCGGCATCGATCCGGCCATCGCGAAGAAATTGAACGACGCGATCAACCAGGCGCTGGGCTCGGCCGGCGTGCGCGCGCGACTGGAGAAAGAAGGCGGCGAGCCGGTGATCGGCCCGCCCGAGGCGCTGGCGACGTTCCTTGCGCAGGAGATCGATCGTTGGCGGCCCGTCGTGAAGGCCGCCAACATCAGGCTGGAGTGACGGGCTTCGGTAGCGTTTTCTTGCCGCCGATCATTCCTTTTACCCGCTCGCGCAGGCCCTCGAACGTCACGTACAGGCCCGGGATCACGAAGATGCCGAGGAACGAGGCCGCGATCATGCCGCCGAACACGGCGGTGCCCACGGCACGCTGGGTGGCCGCGCCCGCGCCGCCCGCGATCACCAGCGGGATCAGGCCGCAGATGAAGGCGAAGGACGTCATCATCACGGCGCGGAAGCGAAGCCCGGCCGCCTCGGTCGCGGCAACCACGATGTCCTTGCCGTCGCGCCGCGCCTCCATCGCGAACTCGATGATCAGGATGGCGTTCTTGGCGGCGAGCGCGATCAGCACGACGATGCCGATCTGGGCATAGAGATTGTTGTCGAGGCCGGAGATCCAGAGCGCGAACATCGCACCGAACAGGCCGACGGCGACGGAGAGCAGCGCGGCCACCGGAATGGCCGTGCTTTCGTAGAGCGCCACCAGGAACAGGTAGGCGAACACGATCGCCAGCACGAGGATGAAGCCGGTCTGGCCGGAGGCGGCTTTTTCCTGCAGTGCCGTGCCTGTCCACTCGTAGGTATAGCCTGCGGGCAGGGTCTTCTTGGCGAGTTCTTCCATCGCCGCGATCGCCTGGCCGGTCGAATAGCCCGGTGCGGGCGCGCCGTTCAAGGTCACCGAACGCAGGTTGTTGTAGCGGATCACCGAGCTGGGCGCGGTCACCAGCTCGATGTTGGCGACCGCCTGCAACGGCACCAGCGCGCCGTCCTTGGTGCGCAGGCGCACGCGATAGACGTCGTTGACCGTCGAGCGGTCGGAGGCATCGGCCTGGACCTTCACCTGCCAGACGCGGCCAAAGAGGTTGAAGTCGTTGACGTAGCTGCCGCCCATCGAGGTCTGCAGCGCCGAGAAGATGTCGGAGATGCCGATGCCCAGCGCCTGCGCGCGCTCGCGGTCGATCTTGAGCTCGATCTGCGGCGTGGCCGCGCCATAGGTCGTGAACACGCCCTGCAGCTGCGGCACGCTCTGCGCCGCCAGCATCAGGCCGCGCGTGACGCCCGCCAGCTCCACCGGATCGGCGCCGGCCAGGCTCTCGACCTGGAACTCGAAGCCCGACGCGTTGCCGAGGCCCGAGATCGGCGGCAGGTTGAAGGCGAAGATGTTCGCCGCCGCGATCTGCGAGAAGGCGATGTTGGATTCCTTCAGGGCCGAGAACACCGACAGGGACTTGTCCTTGCGCTCCTCGAACGGCTTCAGCGCCGCCACGACGAGTGCGCGGTTGGGCTGGGCCAGGCCATCGAGCAGGCTGTAGCCCGAGACCGTGAACAGGTTCTGCAGCCACGGCTTGCCCTTCAGGGTGTTCTCGACCTGCTCCAGCGCCACCAGCGTGCGGCTGGTCGAGGCGGCGTCGGGCAACTGCAGCTCGGCCATGAAGGCGCCCTGGTCCTCATCGGGCAGGAAGCCCGACGGCACGAGGCTGCCGACACCGGCGGTGGCGGCGATGAAGCCCACCACCAGGATCATGGCGATACCGCGCCGCGCCAGCGGCGTGACCAGCCTGACGTAGCCGTCGCGGCTGGCATCGATGCGGCCCTGCATCCAGGCCATCACGCCCGTAGGCTTCTTCTTGTGGCGCAGGATCAGCGAGCAGAGCGCAGGCGAAAGCGTGAGCGCGTTGATCGCCGAGATCACCATCGAGACGGCGACGGCCACCGCGAACTGCTTGTAGAGCTCGCCGGTGATGCCGGGAATGAACATGGTCGGCACGAACACCGACAGCAGCACCAGGGTGATGGCGATGATCGGGCCGGTCACCTGGCCCATCGCCTTTTCGGTCGCTTCGGCCGGCGTGAGGTCGGGCTCGTGCTCGAGGATATGCTCGACCGCCTCGACCACCACGATCGCGTCGTCGACCACGATGCCGATCGCCAGCACCAGCGCCAGCAGCGACACGGTGTTGGCCGAGAAGCCCAGCACCAGCATCACGGCAAAGGTGCCGACCAGGGCCACCGGCACGGCGATGATCGGGATGATCGTCGCGCGGAGATTGCCCAAGAACACGAAGACCACGATGGCCACCAGGACGAACGCCTCGATCAGGGTGTGGATCACGCTGTTGATCGTGGCCTGCACGAACACCGTGGTGTCGTACATCACGTCGTAGGTCACGCCGTCGGTGAAGCGTGGCGCCATCTCGGCCAGCGCCTTGCGCACGCCATGGGCCGCATCAAGCGCGTTGGCGCCGGGCAACTGGTAGATCGCCACGCCCGTGGCCGGCGCGCCGTTGTAGCGCGCCGCCTGGTCGCTCGACTTGGCGCCCAGCTCGACCCGGGCGATGTCCTTGATCCGGACCAGGCCGCCGTCGGGCATGGCGCGGACCACGATGTTCTCGAATTCCGGCACCGTCGTCAGGCGGCCCTGTGTGGAAATGTTGAGCTGGAAGTCGACCTCGTTGCTGAGCGGCGCCGCGCCGATCCGGCCGACGGCGGCCTGGGTGTTCTGCGCCTTTACCGCCTTGACCACGTCGTCGGCGGTGATGTCGAGGCTCGACAGGCGGTCGAGGTTGAGCCAGACGCGCATCGAGTAGTCGAGCGGACCGAACAGGCTCGCCTCGCCCACGCCCGGCACGCGCTTCAGCGTGTCGAGGATGTTGATGGTGGCGAAGTTCGACAGGAACAGCGCGTCGCGGTCGCCCTTGGGGGCGTAGACCGCGACCACCTGCAGCAGCGAGGACGACTGCTTCTTCACCGTGATGCCGGTGCTCTGCACCTCGGGCGGCAACTGGGCCGTGGCCTGGTTCACGCGGTTGTTGACGTTCACCGTGTTGATGTCGGCGTTGGAGCCGACCTTGAAGCTCACCGTCAGGCTGTAGCTGCCGTCGCTGCCCGAGGTCGACTTCATGTAGAGCATGCCCTCGACGCCGTTGACCTGGGCTTCGATGACCTGCGCCACGCTCTCCTCGACCGCCTTGGCCGAGGCGCCGGGATAGACCGCGGTGACCTTGACCTGCGGCGGCACGATGTCGGGGAACTGGGCCACCGGCAGCGCCGTCATGGCGATGAGGCCGGCGATCGAGATCACCGTGGAGATGACGAACGCCAGCCGCGGCCGGCGGATGAATACCGATGAAATGGTCATGGGATCAGTTCGGCTTCTTGAGCGCCGCGGGAGCCGGGCTCGGGTTCACGGTCATGCCGGGCCGCACTTTCTGCTGGCCCTGCACGATCACCTTGTCGCCGGCCTTCAGCCCGCTCTCGACGCCGGTCAGGCCGTCGCGCGAGACGCCGGTCTTGATCGGGCGATGCTCGACCACGTTCTTGTCGTTGACGACGAGGACGAAGGAGCCGGTCTGGTCGAGGGCGACGGCGGCCTGCGGCACCGCCAGCACGGAGGCCGGGTTCTTGGCCTCGAGCACGACGCGCAGCGTCTGGCCGTCGGTCAGCGTGGTGTCGGCGTTCGGGAACTCCGCGCGCACGATCTGGCCGTCGGTCTTGGCGTCTACCGTCACGTCGATGAAGTCGATCTTGCCCTTTTCCTTGTAGAGGCTGCCGTCGGCCAGGCGCACCTGGACCGCGAGCTCCGAGCCGTCCTTGGTGCCGTCGCGCCGCGCATCCAGCAGCTCGCGCTGGGTCACCGGGAAGAGCACACGCATCGGCTGGTCGCTGACCACCGTCGCCAGAACGCCCGAGTCGGGACCGACGACGTTGCCCGGCGAGACCGCGGCGCGGCCGATGCGGCCGGTGATGGGCGAGCGGATCTCGGTGTAGGAGAGCTGGATCTGGGCGTCGCGCAGGTCGGCCTCGGCCTGTTCGACGGCGGCCTTGGCCTGCAGCTGCTCGCTCAGGCGCTGGTCGTAGGTGACCTGGGTGCCGGTGTTGGTGCGCAGCAGCTCGGACGCGCGCCGCAGCTGGCCGTCGGCGTTGGCGAGGGCCGCCTTCGCGGCATCGCGGACCGCGGTCTTCTGGTCGACGGCAGCCTGGTAGGGCTCGCGCTCGATGGTGAACAGAATCTGGTCTTTCTTGACCGGTCCGCCATCGGTGAACTGGCGCGGCCCCAGATAGCCCTTCACGCGCGCGCGCAGCTCGACCTTGTCGACGGCGGCGGCACGGCCGATGAATTCGAGCTGCTCGGACAGCGGCTTGGCCTCGACGGCCTGGACCAGGACGGCCGGCGGCGGTCCGGCCTGCTGGGCGCTCGCGGAGATGCCATATGCGGTGGCCAGCAGCCCCATCAGGACTGCCGTTGTCGAACGTCTGATCATCATTGCCCCCGGCTCTCTCAACTTCCGATAAACACTGCCTTATTTAGACAAATCGGTCACGAATTTTCCCGCTCTCGGCTATCATGCGGTGTCGTTCCGGGGTGATGAGAGAAATATGATGGCGGCGTTGCGCCGATACGTAGCGATCATATCGTGGGTGCTTCTTGTCGTGAGTGGCGGCGCGTTGGCTCCCGGGGCGTTGGCTCCTGTGGCATTGGCCCAGGTGCCGGGCGATCCCGTGGCCCAGCGCAAAGCGTATGACGCGATCCTGGCCACGCCCGATGCCACCAAGCGGGCAGAGGCGCTGGATCTGTTCATCGCCTTCTACCCGAACAGCCCACTGATCATCGCCGCGCACGAACAGCTCATGGCGGCGTGGCAGACGGCCAAGGAGCCGGCGAAGGCCGACGCGGCGGCCACCAAGCTGCTCCAGCTCGATCCCGGCAACGTGCGCGCGCTCGCCAACAAGGTCTATGTCGGGCGCGGGCGCCTCGCGGCGGGCGACCAGGCCGGTCTGGCGGCGCTCGTGGCCATGGCCGAGCGCGGGCTGGTGGCGTTGCAGAAGTGGCAGAGGCCCGAGGGCGTGAGCGCCCAGGAATTCACGCGGCTCAAGCTGCAGGCGACGGCGATCTTCGACAGCGTGCTGGCCTTCGCCGCGCAGCAGGCCAAGGATTATGCCAAGGCGCGGCGCTTCTACATCAACTCCGTCACCATCGACCCGGAGAATCTCCAGGACGTCTACCAGCTTTCGATCGTGATGCTGGAGGACAAGCCGCTCGATCCGCTGGGCTTCTGGTACGCCGCGCGCGCCGTCGTGCTCGCGCGTTCGGCCAAGAACGACCAGGCGGCGGCGGGCGTCGAGAAGTACGCGCTCGCGCAATACCGCGCCTATCACGGCAGCGAGGAGGGCTGGCAGGGGCTGCTGACCCGCATCGCCGACGGCCAGCGCCTGCCGCCGGACAATTTCGCCGCCTCGATCTCCAAGGCGCTGACCACGGCGGAGGCCGCGGTGCAGGCGGTGGCGACACACGATCCCGCCACGCTGTCGTTCGCCGACTGGGAATTCATCCTCGCCCAGCGCGACGCCTCGCCCGCCAACAAGGAAGCGGCGGAGAAGGTGTGGAAGGCGATCGTCGACAAGCAGAGGGGCGGCGAGGCGCGCCTCAAGATCTCGGTGAAGGTCATTTCCGCGACCCCCGAGCGCCTCAAGGCCGCGATCACCGACGAGAACCAGCAGAGCGGCACCGCCGATCTCGACATCGTGCTGGCGCGGCCGCTGTCGCCGCTGCCGTCGCCAGGCGTCCGGATCGCGATCATCGGCGTGCTGGGCGACTACCAGCCCAAGCCGTTCCTGTTCCGCATGACCCAGGCCGAGCTCGCCGACGAATCGCTGCCGGTCGCCGGCGGCGCCTGCGCCAGCCCGCGGCCGCAGATGTGCACGCAGGACTTCCGCCCCTCGTGCGGCCTGCGCCGCGACGGCACGCGCAAGACCTACAGCAACGCCTGCTCGGCCTGCGCCGACACCGACGTCCAGAGTCAGGCCGCGGGGGCGTGTCCTTAGCTATCTCTCTCCATCTCGGATTTCTCTCCCCCGAGTGGGGGCGAGCGGCATGAGCATGCAAATAGTGCGTGTGTCCTCGACCTAATTGCACTGCACGCCTCGCATGCAACGCGGGGAATTGTTTGATGCCTTGCAACCGCAGTGCTACGGCTAGGTGCTTGCAAGCGTTCTTGGGGGAGAACATGAAGCACCTCATTCAGTTTCTGATGATCGCCGTCATCGCGTTGCTGCCGATCGGCGCCGTGGCCCAGACACAGGCGCCCGCGCACACCCTCGATGTCGTGAAGAAGCGCGGCACGCTCCAGTGCGGCGTAAACGGCCAGGCGCCGGGCTTCTCGGCGCAGAACGCCGCGAAGGAATGGCAAGGCCTCGACGTCGATCTCTGCCGCGCGATCGCCGCCGCCGTGCTCGGCAGCGCCAGCAAGGTCCAGTTCATCCCGACCACGGCGCAGGACCGCTTCACGCGGCTGATCGCGGGCGAGTTTGACGTGCTGGTGCGCAACAGCACCATCAATCTCGAGCGCACGGTCGGCACGAAGGTCCGCTACACCGCCGTGAACTACTACGATGGCCAGGCCTTCCTCGTGCCGAAGAAGTCGGGCGCGGTGACGCTGAACGACCTGCGCGACAAGATCATCTGCGTGATCAAGGGCACCGACCACGAATACAACATGGGTGCCTATTTCAAAGCGCGAAGCATCAACTTCATCGCCCGGCCGTTCGACAAGCCCGAGGACATGTACAAGGCGCTGTTCGACGGCCGCTGCCAGGCCGTGACCCAGGACGCCTCCGCTCTCGCCGCCGCGATCGTGGCGAGCGGCAACGCGGCCGACTACGCCATGCTGCGCGACTTCATCACCAAGGAGCCGCTCGGCCCCTTCGTCCGCGACGGCGACTCGGGCTGGCTCGACGTGGTGCGCTGGACCCAGTTCGCCATGCTCGAGGCGGAGGAGCGCGGCATCGGCAAGGCCAACGTCGACGACGCGCTGACGTCGGCGGATTTCAACGTCCAGCGGTTCCTGGGCGTGATCCACGGCTACGGCAAGATCCTCGGCCTCGACGAGAAGTGGGCCTACAACATCGTCAAGCAGGTCGGCAATTACGACGAGAGCTTCGAGCGCAACCTGGGCCAGGGCTCGCCGCTCAAGTTCGGCCGCGGCGTCAATTCGCTGTGGACCAAAGGCGGCGCGATGATCTCGCCGCCGATGCGCTGACGGGTCGAAACGCGCCCTCGCTGCGCCTGTCCGTTTCAAGCAGGCCAGCGATATGTCGCCGGTAACGACCGTAATAGGGGATTGACGGCGCCGCGCCTAGGTTGGCGCGCATGTCGGCGCTCGTTCGGAAAATCCTTCTCGACCTGGAGAGCCCCTCGATCCTCATGCTGAGGAGGGGGCGAAGCCCCCGTCTCGAAGCATGGGAACCCGCACCGTGTTTGTGGCCCATGCTTCGAGACGCGTCGCTGCGCGACGCTCCTCAGCATGAGGTTGGGGTGAATTTACAGGCAGCTGCCGTGCGTGCACCGGCGCGCGGGCGGAGATTTTTTGTGAGAGGGGCGGGGGGCAGGCGCGGAAATCGGGAAGAATCGCGTGAAAGCCTTGCGCCATCGGCATCGGAGGCTTCCCGACCGGTCGGGAAGCCTCGGGAAGGTCTAGAACATCGTGTTGTCGTTCGCGGACTTCTCGGGGACGTCCTGGATGACGTCCCAGTGCTCGACGATCTTGCCGTTCTCGACCTTGAAGATGTCGACGATGGCGCGGCCGCGATCCTCGGGCGTGCGCCTGGAGTGCACGTGCAGGACGACCAGGTCGCCCTCGGCGATCACGCGCTTGATCTCGTTGCGGGAGTTCGGGAACTTTTCCTTGAGGAAGCCGACCAGCCGCTTGAAGCCCTCGGGCCCGTTCGCGGCGCCGGGATTGTGCTGGACGTAACGCGGCCCGAAGTATTTTTCGGCCGCGTCGTAATCCTTGTCGTTCAGTCCCTTGTTGTAGAAGTCGACGACGATCTTCTTGTTGGCTTCGAGGTCGGCGGCATAGGCCGGGACCGCGAAAGCGATCATCATCGCGACGAGAAGAGACTTCACCATGGCTCGGCTCCCTTAGTGGGCGAGCAGCAGCGGCACCCGGCAGGAGGAGATCACCTTGCCGGTCGCGCCACCCAGGCCCAGGAAGCTCATTACCTGACCGCGGCCGTAGGCGCCCATCACAAGAAGGTCAGCGACCTTCTCGTGCGTGTAGCCCAGCAGCGCGCGGCCGCGCGAGCGGCCGGTCAGCATGCCGGTGTTGATGGTGTCGATCGCGGGCGTGAAGCCCTGGCGGGCGAGGTTGCGCGCGAGGTAGGACGCGCCCACGTCGTCGGGCTTGGAGTCGACGACGAGCAGCGTGACCTTGGCGGCCTTCTCCAGGAACGGGAGCGCGTAGTCGACGGCGCGCGCGGCCTGCATGCTGCCGTTCCACGCCACGACCACCGAGGCGAAGGCGCCGGTGCCGGCGTGCGGCGGCGCGATCATCACCGGGCGGGCGCATTCGTAGAGCGCGGCCTCGACGGTCGCGGGGGCCACGTTCTCCGGATCGCTGCCGGGGCGTCCCAGCACCAGCAGGTCGGAGCAACGGCCCATCGCCACCAGCGCGTCGAGCGTGGCGGTCTTGGCGGCGGTGTAGGTGGCGCCCTGGATGGGGGCCACCAGCTCCTGATAGGCGCGGCCGGATTCCTTGGCCCGTTCCTCGAGGCGGTCGTCGTCGAGATCCATGACCAGCGGCATCGCCTCGCCGCTCATGGCGAGGCCGCCCACCATGCCGCCGGCCGGACCGACCGGCAGGTGCAGCGCGTCGACGACGGCTCCCATCGCTCCGGCCACGCGCGCGGCGAGGCGAAACGACATGGCGGCGTCGGGGCCACCTTCGGAGATGGCGAGCACGGACTTGATCATTCTGTTCCCCCAATGAGCGTCGGCGGGATTTTAGAGCGGAACCGGGCCGGAGGACAGGCGTTAGCGCCAGAAAATCCAATAGGAGAAATTCATGAGCCCCATCGCCCGGCGCACCTTACTGACGTTCGCGCTTGCCGCCGTTCCCGCGGCCTATGCCTCGCGCGCACTCGCCGTCGATGCGCTGCCCGACGCGCGCTTCGTGGGCTACGCCCAGGCGCACAACGACTTCGAGATCGCCTCGGCCCGACTCGCGCTCTCGAAGTCGCGCAACGAGAACGTGCGGGGCTATGCCAACCGCATGCTGACCGAACACGATCTTGCCGCGCAGACGCTGGCGAAGTCGCGCTCCGAGGCGGGCGTCACCTATGCGCCGGACCCCAACGAGCCGACCGTTGCCGTGCTGCGCCGCCTCAGCAGCCTCGAAGGACCGGAGTTCGATACCGCCTACGCCAACGCCCAGCTGGCGGCGATGACCAATGCCGAGGCGCAGTACGGCGCCTTCTCGCAGGCGGGCCAAGGCGGACCGCTGCGCCGCTACGCGCAGGAACAGTATCCGAAGATCCGGCTGCACCTGGAATACGCGCAGCGTCTCACGGGCGGTCTTTAGGCTTTCGTCGCCGTCCACATCTCGAAGCCCCGCTTGCGCAGCGCGCAGGCGGGGCATTCGCCGCAGCCGCGGCCCCAGGCATTCATCGGCCCGCGCGCGCTCTCGTAGCAGGTATGCGTGTGCTCGAGGATCGTCTCGACCAGCGCGTCCCCGCCCAGCTCCTTCGCCAGTGCCCAGGTCTCGGCCTTGTCGAGCCACATCAGCGGCGTGTGCAGCACGAAGCTGCGATCCATGCCGAGGTTGAGCGCCACCTGCAGCGCCTTGATGGTGTTGTCCCGGCAGTCGGGATAGCCCGAGAAATCGGTCTCGCACATGCCGCCCACCATGTTGCGGATGTTGCGCCGCCACGCGACCGCGGCGGCGAAGGTGAAGAACAGCAGGTTGCGGCCGGGCACGAAGCTGTTGGGCAGGCCGTCCTTCTTCATCGCGAAGGCAACATCGCGCGTCAGCGACGTCTCGCTGATCTGGCCCAGCACGCCCATGTCGATGAAATGATCCTCGCCGAGCTTTTCTTTCCACTGCGGAAAGCGGCGCCGGACTTCTTCCAGGACGATAAGCCGTTGATCCAGTTCGATCCTGTGGCGCTGCCGGTAGTCGAAGGCAATCGTCTCCACTCGGTCGAATCGCTCTAGCGCCCAGGCCAGACACGTGGTGGAATCCTGGCCTCCGGAGAACAGGACGAGAGCCGACTTCGAGTCGTTGAGGGCATCGTTCATCACGGCTTTATGGCCTGCAACTTTCCTCCGCGCCACAGCGTTGAACGTTTACCCGCAACCTACGACCACAGGAGAGAATGATGTTCGTCTCCGATATTCTCGCAGAGAAGGGTGGCCTGGTTTACACGGTGTCGCCCGGCACGACGGTCAGCCATATTTCGCGCCAGCTCAGCACCCGCCGCATCGGCTCGGTGCTGGTGGTGGACCGGCTGGACAGGCTGGCCGGCATCGTCTCCGAACGCGACATCGTGAACGCGGTTGCCACGCACGGCGCGCCGGCGCTCGAGCTCGATGCCTCGGAAGTGATGACGCGCAATGTCGTCACCTGCGATCCCGACGATTCGATCGACCAGGTCATGGAGACCATGACGCAGGGCCGCTTCCGTCATCTGCCGGTCGTGCGCCATGGCGAATTGCTCGGGCTGGTGTCGATCGGCGACGTCGTGAAGGCGCGCATTGCGGAAACCCAGCACGAAGCGGAGGCGCTGCGCGCCTACATCGTGGCCGGCTAGGCCGATCTCCGCTAGGGTTCTTCGGGACCCTAAGGAGATCGAATGCCCCTTCCGCTGCAAGACAAGGTCGCGCTCGTCACGGGCGCGGGCAAGAATATCGGCCGCTGCATCGCGCTGACGCTCGCGCGCGATGGCGCCGCGGTGCTGGTCAACGGCCGCTCCGACAAGGCTGCCGTCGAGGCCGTCGTGGCCGAGATCAAGGCGGCGGGCGGCAAGGCGATGGCCGCCATGGGCGACGTCTCCGATCCCGCCGTCACCCAGCGTCTCGCGGACGAGGCACAGAAGGCGTTCGGCGGCGTCGATATCCTCGTCAGCAACGCGGGCCTCAGGCGGCAGACGCCGTTTCTCAAGATGACGTTCGAGGAGTGGCGCGAAATCCTGTCGGTGGCCCTCGACGGCGCCTTCCTGCTGGGCAAGGCGTTCATCCCGCAGATGGTGGCCAAGGGCAACGGCGGCGCGTTCGTCGCCATCTCCGGCATCTCGACCCACGTCGGCACGCCCAACCGCTGTCACGTCTCGGCGTCGAAGTCGGGCCTCGAGGGCCTGATGCGCGCGCTCGCCGTCGAGCTGGCGCCGCACCGCATCACCTGCAATGCCCTCTCGCCCGGGGCGATCGATACCGCGCGCGCGGCTTCCGCCGGGCCGCGCCCGGTCGAGAACCGGCCCATTCCCCTCAAGCGCTTCGGCACGGTCGAGGAGATCGCGGCCATGGTGCGCCTGCTGGTGGGGCCCGAGGGCACGTTCATCACCGGCCAGACGATTCACGTGAACGGCGGAGAGTTCCTGACGTGAGGAACCTGATCACCGACGTGCCGGGCGTGCTCGTCGGCAACGCTCACGACGCGCGCGTGGCAACGGGCGCTACGGTCGCGATCTTCGAGCAGAGCACCGTGGCCAGCGTCTCGACCTTGGGC
This sequence comes from Enhydrobacter aerosaccus, assembly GCA_903915535.1. Classification (GTDB taxonomy): domain Bacteria; phylum Pseudomonadota; class Alphaproteobacteria; order Reyranellales; family Reyranellaceae; genus Reyranella; species Reyranella aerosaccus_C. The sequence goes on along the minus strand of CAIWTJ010000002.1, from coordinate 17,871 downwards.
GGCGCGCCGGGCGACCGCGCCGTAACCCTGCTCGAACCCGAGATGACGCGCGGCCTGATCGATGCCGTCGTCTTGTCGGGCGGCTCGATCTTCGGGCTCGATGCGGCGGGCGGCGCCACGTCGGTGCTCAGCCAGCAGGGCAAGGGCGCGCAGTTTGGCGGCATCATCCTGCCCGTGGCAGTGCAGGCGATCCTGTTCGACCTGATGAACGGCGGCGAGAAGGACTGGCTGAAGGAGCCGGCGACGCATCGGCCGCCCTATTGGGATCTCGGCCGCGAGGCCGCGCTCGCTGCCGCCTCGGACTTTGCGCTGGGCACCGTGGGTGCGGGTTTCGGCGGCACCACCGCCAACCTGAAAGGCGGGCTGGGCTCGACCAGCATGCGCACCAGGAATGGCTTCACGGTCGGGGCGCTGGTTGCCGTGAACGCGATCGGCATGGCCACGATCGGCGACAGCCCGCACTTCTGGGCCGGCGCCTACGAACAAGGCAACGAGTTCGGAGGCAAGGGCTGGCCGGCGCAGGTGCCGCAGGCCGCCCTCGAGCTGCGCTTCAAGGGCCAGCCGGTGCAGGCGACCGCGACCACCATCGCACTTGTTGCAACGGATGCGACGCTCACCAAGGCCGAGTGCAAGCGCATGGCCATCATGGCCAACGACGGTCTCGGCCGCGCGCTGCGGCCGGTCCACGCACCGAACGACGGTGACACGGTGTTCGCGGCCGCCACCGCGCGGATCGCAACGCCGATGGATCCGATGCTGCTCACGGAACTGGGTGCCGCCGCCGCCGACTGCCTCGCACGGGCCGTGGCGCGCGGCGTCTACGAGGCCAAGGCCCTGCCGTATCCCAAGGCCGTGCCGGACTGGAAGCAGCGCTTCGCGTGACCTTCGACGTCATCGTCGTCGGCGGCGGGGCGGCTGGCCTGATGTGCGCGATGCGCACCGGCCAGCGTGGCCGCAAGGTGTTGCTGCTCGATCATGCAGAGAAGGTCGGCAAGAAGATCCTCATCTCCGGTGGCGGGCGCTGTAACTTCACCAACACCGACAGCCGGCCCGAGGCGTTCCTCTCGGCCAATCCGCATTTCTGCAAGTCGGCGCTGGCGCGCTACACGCAGCACGACTTCATTGCGCTGGTCGACAAGCACGGCATCGCCTGGCACGAAAAGACGCTGGGCCAGCTCTTCTGCGACGGCTCGGCGCGGCAGATCGTGGCGATGCTCTTGGCCGAGTGTGCGTCCGTCGGCGTCGACGTGCGCACCGGCCATCGCATCACGTCGGTCGAGAAGTCCGACCGCTTTGCGGTCGCGACCGATCACGGCGTGTTCGAAGCCTCGTCCGTCGTGCTGGCGACCGGCGGCCTCTCGATCCCGAAGATGGGCGCCACCTCCTTTGCACACGACACCGCACGCCGCTTTGGCCTCAAGATCACGCAGACGCGGCCGGCGCTGGTGCCACTCACATTGAAGGTGCCGGAAATCAGCGGCGTGTCGCTCGATGTCGTCGCGCGTTGCGGCAAGACCGCGTTCCGCGAGGCCATGCTGTTCACCCATCGCGGGCTCTCGGGCCCGGCGATCCTGCAGATCTCCTCCTACTGGCAGCCGGGACAGGAGATCTCGATCGACCTGCTGCCAGACATCGACGACGCGGCGCAGTTCCTGAAGGAGCGTCGTCATGCGCGGCCCAAGGCGGAGCTGAAGACGCTGCTGGCCGAAGTGATGCCGCAGCGGCTGGCGGAGGTGCTGGCCATGGGCGACACGACGAGCTTGAACGACTGGCGGATCACGCCGACGGGCACCGAAGGCTATGCCAAGGCCGAAGTGACGGTAGGCGGCGTCGATACCGACGGGCTGTCGTCGAAGACGATGGAGGCGCGCAAGGTGCCGGGCCTCTACGTGATCGGCGAGGCCGTCGACGTCACGGGCTGGCTGGGCGGCTATAATTTCCAGTGGGCGTGGTCGTCGGGCTGGGCGGCGGGCGACGCGGCCTAGTGGCCCCTCAATGACCCAGGTAGCTTTTTCGCAATTCCGGATTTTCCGCCAGCTCGCTTGCCTTGCCTGAGAGCGCGATGCGCCCGTTCTCCAGCACATAGGCGCGGTGCGCGATCGCCAGCGACTGCACCACGTTCTGCTCGACCAACAATAGCGCCAGCCCATCGGTGTTGAGCCGTCCGATCAGCGCGAACATCTCCTCGACCAGCAGCGGCGAGAGACCGAGCGACGGCTCGTCGAGGATCAAGAGGCGCGGCTCGCCCATCAGGCCGCGCCCGATCGCCAGCATCTGCTGCTCGCCGCCCGACAACGTGCCGGCGGACTGCGCCCAGCGCTCTTTCAGGCGCGGGAAGATATCGACGACCCGATCGAGGTTGCGGGCGCGATCCTTGCGGCCGCGGCGATAGCTGCCGAGCTCGAGGTTGTCGCGCACCGAGAGGTTCGGGAAGACGCGCCGTCCCTCAGGCACCTGGATCAGCCCCTCTTCGACGATGCGCGTGGAGGCGGCCCCCGCGATGTCCTTGCCGTCGAAGCGGACGGTGCCGCCGAACGGCTTGAACAGGCCGCAGACATTGTTGTTCAGGGTCGACTTGCCGGCGCCGTTGCTGCCCAGCAGGGCCACGATCTCGCCCGCGCCCACGGCCAGGTCGACGCCGCGCAGGATCTCGATCGCGCCGTAGCCTGCGCGAAGACCTGTGATCTCAAGCACGCAGCACCTGGGCGGCGCCATGGCCGAGATAGGCTTCGACCACCAGCGGGTTCTCCGCGATCGAAGCCGGCGTGCCCTCGGCGATCATGCGGCCCTGGTTCAGCACGTAGACGCGTTCGGCCAGCGACGTCACCGCCTGCATCACGTGCTCGATCAGCAGGATGGTGACGCCGGATTGGCGGATCGACTTGATGATGGCCACGATCTCGGAGATCTCCGTCGGGTTCAGCCCCGCCATCACTTCGTCGAGCAGCAGCAGGCGCGGCCCGGTGGCCAGCGCGCGCGCGAGCTCGAGGCGCTTGCGGCCGGCGACGGTGAGGTCGGCGCCGTTCTGGTCGAGCTGGTCCGTCATGCCGACTTGGGCCGCCACCGCCTCCGCCTTCGCAGCGGCGGCACGGCGGTCGGCCGTGGCGAGATAGGCGCCGACCATGATGTTTTCGCGCACCGTGATCTTGGCGAAAGGCTGCGTGATCTGGAACGTACGCACCATGCCGGCGGCGCAGATCTTGTGCGGGGGCAGGCCGGTGATGTCGTGGCCGCCGAAGGCGATGCGGCCCGCGTCGGGCCGGTGAAAGCCTGCGATGGCGGCGAACAGCGTCGTTTTGCCGGCGCCGTTGGGGCCGATCAGGCCCACGATCTCGCCGGCGTCGACCTTGAGCGACGCCTCGTCGACAGCCTTCAGGCCGCCGAACGCCTTGGAGAGGCCCGCGACCTCAAGCATTGCGCCGCGCCTTTCTGGCGAACAGGCTCATCAAACCATCCGGCAGGCGTGCCACGATCAGCATGAGCATGATGCCGTACACGATCAAACTGAGGGGCTGGACATTCTTCAGCGCCGGGATGACGCCGGCGGCCCAGCGGGTGATCTCGTTGATGCCGGTCAGCGCGATCGCACCGATCAGCGGGCCGAAGATCGTGCCGGCGCCGCCCACCATGGTCACCAGCAGCATCTCGACCGACTTGTCGATGCCGAAGGCGATGGTGGGATCGACGTAGAGATACTTCTGCGCGTAGAACGTGCCGCCCGCCGCGCACATCGCGCCCGAAAGCGTGAGCACCTTCACTTTTTCCGCGAAGACGTCGATGCCCAGTGCGCGCGCCGCGTCCTCGTTCTCGCGGATGGCGATCAGACGCGCGCCGAAGCGGCTGCGCGTCAGGCGCCACGCGATGAACAGCGAGATCAGGCAGAGCGCGAAGGCGAGGTAATAGGGCCAGACGGGGTCGCGAAACTGCAGGTTCTCCGGTCGCGCATCGGCCTTGATCAACATTCCCAAACCGCCGCGCGTAAAACCCACCGAGTTGGCCAAGATGCGGAAGACCTCGGCGAAGGCCAGCGTAATCAGCGCGAAGTACGAGCCGCGCAGGCCGGCGCGGAAGGCCAGCATCGCGATCAGGCAGCCGACCAGCGCCCCCATCGCCATCGCCGCGGCCCAGGAAAGCCACGGGTTCCAGCCGTGCGTCACCTGCAGGATGGTCGAGGTGTAGGCGCCGGTGCCGAAGAACACCGCATGGCCGAACGAGGTCTGGCCCGCGAAGCCGCCGGACACGTTCCACGCCTGGCCGATGAAGGCCGAGAAGAACATCAGCATGCCGACCGTGATGAGATAGTTCGGCACCAGCCAGGGATAGATGACCGCGGCAGCAAAGCCGATCACGAGCAGGATCTGCACGCGCGTGCTCATGCCCCGCTCCTCACGCCTTTGCCCCGAACAGGCCGGTCGGGCGGAACAGCAGGATCAGGATGAAGATCAGCGAGATGCCGATCTGGCCGAGCTGTTCGCCCAGGAACAACCCGCCCAGCGATTCGGTGACGCCGATCAGGAAGCCGCCGACCGCCGCGCCCACGAAGCTGCCCATGCCGCCCAGCACCACGGTGGTGAAGGCGACCAGCACGAAGGCGTAACCCGACTGCGGCGTCACATAGAAGGTCGGCATCAGCAGGCAGGCCGCGGCACCCAGGCAGGCGATGCCGATACCATAGGAAATGGCGAAGATCTTTTCGACGTCGATGCCGACCAGCCGCGCGCCCTGGCGTTCCTTGGCGACGGCCCGGATCGCCTTGCCGGTGTCGGTCTTGGCCATGAACAGGCCGAGGGCGAGGCAGATCACCAGGGACGCGACGAAAGAGATCACCTTGGCGAGCGGCAGGAAGGCCACGCCCAGTTCGATGATCTGGCCGGCGTAGGGCACGTCGACCGTCTCGGTGTTGCCGCCGAAGAAGAGCAGCGCACCGTTGTCGGCCACGATCGAGACGCCGAGCGTGATCAGCAGGATGTTTTCATCGCGGCCGTGGCTGAACCGGCCGATCAGGCCGCGATAGAGCAGGAAGCCCACGACGAACGCGCCGACGATGACGATCGGCAACGACATATAGGGATCGAGTCCCGCGAGCTTCCAGAGGAAGAACACTGCGTACATGGCGAGCATCAGGAGGCTGCCATGCGCGAAGTTGATGATGTGCAGCACGCCGTAGATCAGCGTGAGGCCCACCGCCACCAACACATAGATGCCGCCGGCCAGCAGGCCGTTCAGCACGCCGGCGAGGATGAACCCTGGATCGAACACCGCCTGGATTGCGTCTGGTGTTAGAGCTTGGGCTTGGGGAACACGGCCTTGGCTTCGGCGACGTCGTCGGGCGCCACCAGCAGGATGTCGCCCTTGATCGCCTGCATGACGCCCGGACGCCCGCCCTGGTTCTGGCCATTCACGAACTTGGTCGGCCCGTAGGGCATCAGTTCCGGCACGAAGGTCGAGGCGTTGAGCGCCGCCGTCAGCTTTTCCTTGTCGGCCGATCCCGCATGCTCGAGTGCATCGGCCAGCAGCGACACCACGGTGTAGGCAAGGTAGACTTCAAAGGTGAACAGCGCGCCGGTCGCGACGACACGCTTCTTCATCTCCTGGGCCTTCGCCGACTTCGGGTTGTACCAGTGGTTCACGTCCATCATGTATTGCGACACGTCGGGCATCGCCTGGACGAACTTGTAATTGAAGCCGCCGCCCAGGATCGAGAAGAAGCCCGCGACGTTGACCTTCTGCTGGTAGAGCGTGCGCGCGAGCAGCGTGTATTCGTCCTGGTAGTTGGACATCATCACGAGGTCGGGCTGCAGCGAGCGGATGCGAAGCGCAATGTTGTCGAAGTTGCGCGTCGGATTGTCGTGCGCGATCACTTCCTTCACGGCGATGTTGATGCCCGGCAGCTTGCCGGCCAGCAGCTTGGCCGTGCCGGTGCCGAACTCGCTCGACTCGTGGACGATGACAGCCGACTTGGCCACGTTGTTGGCGCTCTTGTTGAGGCTGCTCAGCAGGTCGATGCCCTGGTCGACGCAGGCGCCGAAGCCCGGCTTGAGGCGGAACACGTTCTTGAGACCGCGCGACACGATCAGGTCGGAGGCGCCGACGTCGATCAGGAACGGCGTGCCGTACTTCGAGGCAGCCTGGCTAGCCGCGATCCCGACCGGGCTCTGGTAGCAGCCGATATAGGCCGCGACGCCCTGTTCGTTCATCTTCTCGACCTCGGCCACGCCGACTTCGACCTTGGACTGGCTGTCGCCGAACAGCGGCTCGAGCTTGGCGCCGCCCATCGACTTGATGCCGCCCGCCTTGTTGATGTCCTCGACCGCCATGGTAGCGCCCATGCGTCCCTGGCTGCCGGCGAAGGCCACGAAGCCGGTCACGGGATGGATGATGCCGACCTTGACGGACTTAGCCTGTGCGCCGCCGATCAGGGGGAAGCCCATCGTGCCCGCCGCCAACACGCCCGATCCGGCGATGAACCCGCGACGCGAAACCGGAAATTTCTGCTTCTTGGCCATGATGCGTTTCCCCAATGAAGTATCGTCTAGCGTGGCGGGACGCTACGATAGCGCCCGCCGACGGACAACCGCCAACGGAGCCGGCCGATGCCCAGGATTTTGTCGCCCGCCCAGGTCGAACAGTACAAGCGCGATGGCTTTGCCTATCCCGTACCGGTGCTGGACGCCGCCGAAGTACGCGCGCTGCGCGCCGATCTCGAGCATTGGGAGAAGCTGCAGGGCCATCCGCTGGATTTTCCCGAGAAGAGCAAGTCGTACCTACTCTACGGTTGGGCCGACACGCTGGTGCATCACCCGAAGGTGCTGGACGCCGTCGAGGACGTGATCGGGCCGGATATCCTCGTCTATCACTCGACCATGTGGATCAAGGAGGCGCACACGCCGGCCTATGTCCGCTGGCACCAGGACGGCGCCTATTTCTTTCTCGATCCGCTGGAACATGTGACGGCCTGGGTCGCACTCTCGGAAGCGTCGGAGTTGGCCGGCTGCATGCGGGTCGTGCCGGGCACGCATCGCCTGCCGATGATCGAGCATGACGACAAGCCTACGCCGCACGACATGATCAAGCGCGGCCAAGGCATCAGCGACCGCTTCGACCACGAGAAGGGCGTGTCGATGCCGCTCAAGGCGGGAGAGATGTCGCTGCATCACACGGCGCTGGTGCATTGCTCTCCCGGCAACGACAACGACGACCGCCGCATGGGACTGGGCATCAGCTTCGTGCCCGCGCATGTGCGGCCGCTCGGGCCGGTGAAGCCCAGCGCGTTGCTGGTGCGAGGCCAGGATCGCTATGGGCATTTCCTTCCCGAGACGCGATTGAAGACCCCGATGTCGGCCGAGGCACAGGCGGCGCACGCCGAAGCCGTCCGCCTGTTCCGCCTGCGTCAGGACCAGGGGTTCACGAAGGCGGCAGAGTAGTCTTACGGGACCGCGGAGCTCCAGCTCCGCTCGAAATTCATGAGCGGAGCTGGAGCTCCGCGGTCCCGTCAAAAGCTAAGTCATCATCGTCTTGGCGTAATACGCCGCGATCTCGCCGGGCGTCGCGTGCCAGACGTTGCCGAAGCGCTCGATGCGCCTGAGCGCCTCGTCGAGATATTTTATGCGATGCGCCATGCCCATCAGCCAGGGATGGATCGACAGGCTGAACACCTGGCCGCCTTCTTGGTGCAACAGCTCGAACGCATCCGACACCAGATCGGGATAGCGCGTGGTGTTGATGCGCCGGAGCCAAAGCTGCTGCACGTCGTCCCACTCGGGCTGGTTCGGCATCGAGACGAACTTCTTCCCGACCTTCATCGGATAGGGCTGGTCGTCGTTCGGCCAGTCGAGCACGTAGTCGAGGCCGGCGTCGGCCAGGAGCTGCGGCGTGCGCTGGCTCTCGCCATATTCCTGGCCGAGCCAGCCCGTCGGCTTGGTGCCTGCGGCCTTCTCGATCGCGGCGGTGCTCGACGCGATCTCGGCCTTTTCTTCGGCCTCGCTCATCTTGGAGCTCAGCATGCGGTTGGCCGAGGTGCCGTGGGCGATGAACTCGTAGCCGCGCTTCTTCGCCTGTTCGACCAGGAACGGGTAGCGCTCGGCAGCCATTGCGTTGGTCGCGAGGCCCGCTTTGATCTGATAGCGATCGAGCACGTCGAACACACGGAAGATGCCGGTGCGGTTGCCGTACTCGCGCTGCGTCCAGGTGCGGAAGTCGGGCTTGTAGTTGCCGAATTCGCCCACGAAGCGGCTGTCGCGCACCGCGCTCTCCGGCCCCTCGAGCTCGTAGTATTCGAGATGCAGGATCACATAGAAGGCGACGCGAGCGTTCTTGGGCCAGGTGAGCCGCGGCCGCTTCGGATACGGGATGTAGTCGTACCAGGGATTGTCGATGCCGGGCTTGAGCGGCGGCGGGTTCTTTGGAACTGAGCTTGTCATCGTCTACGCCTCCTTCCCGAGATGCTTCTGGTAGGCTGCGAGTCCGTTCTGCGTATAGGAGTCGAGGATCTCCTCGGCCGTGCAGATCCAGGCGTCCTTGTGCTGCCGGATATACGAGAGCGCCTTGTCGAGATGCTTCAGGCGATGAGGGGCCGCCATCATGTAGGGATGGAGCGCGATGCACATCACGCGGCCGTTCTCGTTGCCTTCGCGATACACCGTGTCGAAGTGATCGACGATCATCTGGCCGAACTCCTCGGCCTCGACCGGCTGGCGGTAGATCATCGCGTCGTTGATATCCATCGAATAGGGCACGTGGATCAGCGGCCCGTGCTTGGTCGCGAGCGGCGTCGGCTGGTCGTCGTGATAGAAATCGCAGAAATATTCGAGGCCGGCCTGCTTCACGAGGTCGGGCGTGTTCATCGTGTTGGACACGGCGGGCGAGAACCAGCCGCGCAGCTTGCGGCCGGTGAGGCGGAGATGCGTTGCCTTGCTGTGCTCGATGACCTCGAGCTCTTCCTCGGGCGAATAGCCCCAGTGATAGCGCGTGTTGAAAAAGCCGTGGCTCATGTACTCCCAGCGCCGGGCCTCCATGGCCTCCAGGATCTCTGGGTACATCTCGATCACCGACATCGAGAGCGAGACGGTGCAGCGGATCGAGTGCTTGTCGAGCACCTCGAACATGCGCCACAGGCCCACGCGGTTGCCGTAGTCGCGGCCGCCGTAGCCCAGAACGTCGGGGTGCGGCATGCGCGGCCAGGGGTTCCTGACGCGCACTTCGGCCGGAATGTACTCATAGTGCTCGATGTTCGGGCAGACCCAGACCGCAACCTTGGCGTTGTTGGGCCAGGAGAGTTTTGGTCGGGAGACGATGGGGGAATAGCCGAACCGGTACGGGTCCATTGATTTCTCTTCGTTGTGGCCTGTGAGTGCATCACGCGGTTGACTAGCGCGCAACTGCTTGCATCCTGTTCGCATGACGGATCGCATACGCTTCATTCTGAACGACAGCCCGGTCGAGGTCGCGGACGTCTCGCCCATGACGACCCTGCTCGACTGGTTGCGCGACAGCCGCGGGCTGAAGGGCACCAAGGAAGGCTGCGCCGAGGGCGACTGCGGCGCCTGCACGGTGGTGCTGGAAGGCGGCGACGGAAGGCGGGAGGCGATCAACGCCTGCATCGCGCTGCTGGGCCAGATGGATGGACGGTCGGTGCGTACCGTCGAGGGGCTTGCGGGCCGGGACGGCGCGCCGCATCCGGTACAGACCGCCATGGTGGACGCCGACGCCACGCAATGCGGCTTCTGCACGCCGGGCTTCGTCATGTCGGCCTACGCCTTCGCGACCGGCGGCGAGGCGGCCGATCCCGGCATCATCCACGATGCGCTGGCCGGCAATCTCTGCCGCTGCACCGGTTATCGCCCGATCGTCGAGGCCATGGTCAAGGTGGCGGGCCTGGCGCCCGAACCCGTCTCCGCGCCGCCCGCGCGTACTGCGTCGGCCGCGTTCGACGGGACTTTCTTTGCGCCGCGGTCGCTCGCCGATCTTCTGGCCTTGCGGGCACGGCATCCCGAGGCGCTTTTGCTGGCGGGCGGCACCGATCTCGGCCTGCTGGCCAGCCGTGGACGTACGCCACCCAAGACGGTGATCCACGTCGCGTACGTTCCCGAGCTGACGGCGATCGACGACGGCAAGGACGAGATCGCGCTCGGCGCCGCGGTGCCCTATGTGCAGGCGACGCCGGTCCTGGTCGCGGCCTTCCCGGCGCTGCGCACATATCTCGCCCGTCTCGGTTCGCGACAGATCCGCACCCTGGGCACGATCGGCGGCAATATCGGCACGGCCTCGCCGATCGGCGACATGCCGCCGGTGCTGCTGGCGCTGGAAGCGCGGCTCAAGCTCGTCTCCCTGCGCGGCCCGCGCGAGTTGCCGCTGGAAGAATTCTTCCTCGACTATCGCAAGACCGCGCTCGCGCCGGACGAGGTGATTCAGTCGCTGACGCTGCCGCGCCTGTGGCCGGGCGAGGCTTTCTTCTGCGACAAGGTGAGCAAGCGGCGCGATCAGGACATCTCGACCGTGGCCGCCGCCTATCGCCTGCGTCTCAAGGACGGGAAGATCGAAGAGGTGCGAACCGGCTTCGGCGGCATGGCGGCCACCGCCCGGCGCGCGCCGCAGGTCGAGGCGGCTCTCCTGAAAGGCGACTTCGAAGGCGCGGCCCGTGCCGTCACCCGGGACTTCCAGCCGATCGACGATTGGCGGGGTACGGCAGAGTATCGCCTTCACGTTGCGGCCAATCTGCTGCGCCGGCTCGCGCTGCGCGTTGCCGATCCGGAAATTCCGGTCGAGGTCGAGGCACTATGAGCGTCCACAAATCCGTCCGGCACGATAGCGCGCTGAAGCACGCCACGGGACAGGCGCTCTATATCGACGACATGCCCGAACCCGCGGGCACCTTGCATGCCGCGCTGGTCTTGAGTCCCGTGGCGTCGGGCCGCCTGCGCAAGCTCGATCTGACGGGGGCGGCATCGATGGCCGGCGTGGTGGCGACGTTCGATGCAGGCGACATTCCCGGTCGCAACAGCATTGCAGGCCCCGGTAAGGAAGAGCCGCTGTTTGCGGCCGACAGGGTCGAGTATGTCGGCCAGCCCCTGGCGATCGTGGTTGCCGCGACGCTCGATGCGGCACGCGCCGGCGCGGCGAGGGCGGTGATCGAGGTCGAAGAAACCGACGCTATTCTCGATATTGCGACCGCGTTGACGCGGCGGGCCTATGTGCAGGCGCCATCGACGCTCCAGCGCGGCGATCCGGAGGCGGCGTTGAAGACCGCGCCCCACACGCTGAGCGCCGAGTTCAGCGTCGGCGGCCAGGAGCATTTTTACCTCGAGGGCCAGATTGCCTTCGCTTTCCCGGGAGAGGATGACGATCTCGTCGTTCACTCCTCGACGCAGCATCCGACCGAGGTCCAGCATGTCTGCGCCCAGATCCTGGGCTGCGACTTCAATCGCGTGACGGCGGTCGTGCGCCGGCTGGGCGGCGGCTTCGGCGGCAAGGAGAGCAACGCCTCGTGGGTCGCCGCGGCGGCGGCCCTGGCGGCACATCGCACCGGCAAGCCGGTGAAGTTCCGCCTGCCGCGCGAGATCGACATGATCGCCACCGGCAAGCGCCACGGCTTCGACTATCGCTACACCGTGGGCTTCGACGACGAGGGGCGCGTGTTGGCGCTCGACGCCGTGCTGGCGGCCGACGCCGGCTGGAGTCTCGACATGACACCGGGCGTGATCGCCCGCGCGCTCACGCATGTCGACAACGCCTATTGGCTTCCCCACGTCCGCGCCGTCGGCTACGCCTGCAGGACCAACAAGCAGTCGAACACCGCGTTCCGCGGCTTCGGTGGCCCGCAGGGCGTCGTGGTCATGGAAGACGCGATCGACCGTATCGCGCGCCATCTCGGCCGCGATGCCGACGCGGTCCGTGCGCTGAACTTCTACGACGAAAAAGGCGACGAGACTCCCTACGGCCAGAAGGTCGAGGAGAACCATCTGCCGAGGGTCTGGTCGGAGCTGAAACGCGAGGCGTCCATCGAGCGCCGTCGCGCCGAGATTGCCGCCTTCAACAAGACCTGCCCTGTCCTGAAGCGCGGGCTCGGCCTGTTCCCGCTGAAGTTCGGCATTTCCTTCAACATCCCGCACATGAACCAGGCGGGTGCGCTGGTGCATGTGTACACCGACGGCTCGATCCGGCTGAACCACGGCGGTACCGAGATGGGGCAGGGGCTGTTCATCAAGGTGGCGCAGGTCGTGGCGGAGGTGTTCAAGGTCGACATCGAACGCATTCGTCCCACGGCCACCTCGACCGCCGAAGTGCCGAACACCTCGCCGACCGCGGCCTCGACCGGCTCCGACTTGAACGGCTGGGCGGCCTACGAGGCGGCCGACACGATCAAGCAACGCATGATCGCCTTCGCTGCCGGGCATTTCGGCGCCGACGCGGGCGACATCGAGTTTGCCGACAACGCCGTGCGCATCGCCAAACCGGGCAGCAACCAGGTGATCAGCTTCAACGAGCTGGTGAAGCTCTGCTATCTGGGCCGCGTGTCGCTGTCGTCGACCGGCTACTACAGGACGCCGAAGATTCACTGGGACGGTGTGGCGATGCGCGGCCGGCCGTTCTTCTATTTCTCCTACGGCGCTGCCGCCGCCGAAGTGGCGATCGATACGCTGACCGGCGAGAGCCGCGTGTTGCGCGCCGACCTCATCCAGGATTGCGGCAGCTCGCTCAATCCCGCGATCGATCTCGGCCAGATCGAAGGCGCCTTCGTGCAGGGCCAGGGTTGGTTCACCTGCGAGGAATTGTGGTGGGACGCCAAGGGCCGTCTCCGTACGGTCGGACCGTCCACCTACAAGATTCCCGGCAGCCGCGACGCGCCCGCGATCTTCAACGTGACGCTGCTCGACAACGCACCGTCGAAGGAAGCGACGATCTTCCGCTCCAAGGCGGTCGGCGAGCCGCCGCTCCTGTTGGCGACGGCGGTCTGGACGGCCTTGAAGGACGCCATCGCGTCGACAGCCTCCGACAGGAGGGGCGATGACAGGACCGCAGTGCGGTTGGATGCGCCGGCGACGCCCGAGCGCATTTTGGCGGCTCTGGCTACACTGAAACAATAACGGGAGGATTCGATGGACGTACGCATGGACGGTCGCGTGGCCGTGATCACGGGCGGCAGCACCGGTCTCGGTCTCGCCATGGCCAAGGAATTCGCAGCTTCCGGCGCGTCGGTCGCCATGCTGGCGCGCAAGGCCGATGCCCTGGCCGCTGCCAAGGCGGAGGTGCAGAAGGCCGCGGGCAAGACCAACGCCAAGGTCGAGGGCTACTCCTGCGACGTCTCCAAGGCAGCACCGATCGCCGAGACCTGGAAGAAGATCCAGGCCGACTTCGGCAAGGTCGACATCGTCGTGAACAACGCCGGCATCAGCCACGCCAAGGCGTTCGACACCGTGACCGACGAGGATTGGCAGGGCGATCTCGACCTCAAGCTGTTTGCCGCCATTCGACTCTGTCGTCTTGCCTTTCCGGGCATGCGCGAGCGCAAGTGGGGCCGGGTCGTCAACGTGCTGAACATCGGCGCCAAGGCGCCCGGCGCCAACTCGACGCCGACGTCGGTCAGCCGTGCCGCCGGCCTCGCGCTCACCAAGGCGATGAGCCAGGAGAATGCGCAGCACGGCGTGCTGGTGAACGCGATGCTGGTCGGCCTGATCGAGAGCGACCAGTGGGCGCGCCGCCACAAGACTGCGGCGGGCGCGGGCAAGACCTATGAAGAGTTCCTGAAGGGCATGGCGGGCCGCATTCCGCTCGGCCGCATGGGCAAGGCCGAGGAGTTCGCGCGCATGGCGTGCTTCCTCTGCTCCGATGCGGGCTCTTTCATCACCGGGGTGGCGATCAATGTCGACGGCGGCGCAAGCCCGGTCGTCTGACCCCGCACGCGACGTCGCGAACTGGCTGGCGCGCTTCGAGCGCGCGCTGGCGAGCGGCGACGCTGCGCAGTTGCGCGGTCTGTTTCAGGACGACAGTCACTGGCGCGATGTGCTGGCGCTCACCTGGCGCATCGACACGGTGAGCGGTGCGCCGACGATTGCCGGGGCGTTGGCGGCAGCCACCAAGGCATCGGGTATTGTCGTCGACACGGCACGTACGCCGCCGCGCGAGGTCATGCGCGCGGGCCGCGATGGTGTCGTTGAGGCGATTTTCAAGTTTGAGACGGCGCAGGGCCGTGGCAGCGGCGTCGTTCGGCTGATCGGCGACAAGGCGTGGACGCTGCTCACGGCGCTCGACGAACTGAAGGGCCACGAGGAGCATGTCGGCCGCATGCGGCCGACGGGCGAAGCCTACTCGCGCGATTTTCGGGGCCCCAACTGGCTCGACCAGCGTCGGCAGGCCGAAACGTATGCCGGTCACGATCCCGACGTGATCGTCGTGGGCGGCGGCCATGCCGGTCTCTCCATCGCGGCACGGCTGCGGCAGCTCGGCATCGACACGCTGATCGTCGATCGCGAGGAGCGCATCGGCGACAACTGGCGCAAGCGCTATCACGCGCTGGTGCTGCACAACCAGGTGCACGTCAATCACCTGCCTTACATGCCGTTCCCGCCGACCTGGCCGACCTACATTCCGAAGGACAAGCTGGCGGGCTGGTTCGAAGCCTATGTCGATAGCCTCGAGCTCAATTTCTGGACGCGCACGGAATTTCTCGGTGGCCGATACGACGACAATGCAGGACGCTGGACCGTGAAGCTGCGGCGCGCCGATGGTAGCGAGCGCGAGATGAAGCCGCGCCACGTCGTCCTGGCGACCGGCGTCAGCGGCATTCCCAACATTCCGGCGATTCCGACGCTCGAGGCGTTCGCGGGTACTGTGCTGCATTCGAGCCGATATGAGGACGGCGATGCCTGGAAGGGCAGGAACGTCCTCGTCATCGGCACCGGCAACAGCGCGCATGACATCGCGCAGGACCTCGAATCGAGCGGTGCGCACGTGACGATGGTGCAGCGCAGCCCAACCATGGTGGTGAATGTCGAGCCGTCGGCGCAACTTCCCTACGCGCTTTACGAAGAAGGCCCGCCGCTCGAAGATTGCGACCTGATCACCGTTGCGACACCGCTCGCACTCGGCCGCAAGACCCACCAGCTCCTGACCGAGAAAGCCAAGGGTCTGGACAGGAAGCTGCTCGACGGGCTGGAAAAGATCGGCTTCAAGCTTGCCTACGGCGACGACAATACGGGCTGGCAGTACCTCTACCTGACGCGCGGCGGCGGCTACTATTTCAATGTCGGCTGTTCGGACCTGCTGATCGCCGGAAAGATCGGCCTGGTGCAGTTTGCCGACATCGAGCGCTTCACGGCCGAAGGCGCGCTGATGCGCTCGGGCCAGGCCCTAAAGGCGGACCTGATCGTGCTGGCGACCGGCTACAAGGATCAGGAAGAGCTGGTCACCCGGTTGTTCGGTGCCGACGTGACGAAGAAGGTCGGGCCGATCTGGGGCTTTGGCGCGGGACAGGAGTTGCGCAACACTTTCGTGGCAACGCCGCAGCCCGGCCTGTGGTTCATCGCCGGCAGCCTTGCGCAGTGCCGCATCTACTCGAAGTATCTCGCCCTTCAGATCAAGGCGAGAGAAGCCGGTCTCGTGCCGGTCTAGGCGGGCCAGTCCCGTGCCGGCCTAGGCCGGCCAGTCCTTCGTGAGGAAGTAGCGCGTATTGCCGGGCGGGTAGTCGGCGATCTCGCCGAATACACGATAGTCGTTGCGCTCGTAGAAGCGCCTGGCGTCGGGGCTGAAAGTCTCGAGCCAGGAGCCGATGCAGCCGCGCTTCTTCGCCTCCGACTCGGCCTGCGCGAGCAGCTTCGCGCCCATGCCATGGCCGCGCAGTTTTTCAGGAACGAACAAAAGCTCGACCGTGAGACGGCGCCACGACGTGCGGCCGCAAAGACCGCCAATCAGCACGCCGTTCTCCTGGATCATGATCGCGAGGGGACGGCGCTCGTTGACGCCCATCCGTGCTGCGTTCACCGCCGAGATGCCCTGGCCGACCAGCTCGTGCATGCCGGCCGGCGGCTGGTCCGTCAGGACCAGATCGACGGAGGCCGCCATCAGCGCAGCGGTTCCAGGATGCTCACATAGTTGGCGACGGCGGCGCCGCCCATGTTGAACACGCCCGCGATCTCGGCCTTCGGCAGCTGCAGCGCACCGGGCGCGGTGCCCGAAAGCTGCATCGCCGACATCACGTGCATACTGACGCCGGTCGCACCCACCGGATGGCCCTTGGCCTTGAGGCCGCCCGAGACGTTGACCGGCAGCTTGCCGTCGCGCTCGACCCAGCCTTCGTGGATGGCGCGCTCCCCTTCGCCCGGCGCGGTGAGGCCCATCGCCTCGTATTCGATCAGCTCGGCCGAGGTGAAGCAGTCGTGGCTTTCCACGAACGAGAGATCGAGGAGGTCGATCTTGGCTTCCGCGAGCGCCTGCTTCCAGGCAAGCGCCGGGCCTTCGAACTTGATGATGTCGCGCTTGCTCATCGGCAGGAAGTCGTTGACGTGCTGCGCCGCACGGAAGGCGATCGCCTGCTTCATGCCCAAGGCCGTAGAGACGTCGGCCAGCACCACGGCCGCCGCGCCGTCGGTCACCGGCGAGCAGTCGGTGCGCTTGAGCGGGCCCGCGACGAACGGGTTCTTGTCGGAAGGCGTGCGGCAGAAGTCGTAGGCGAATTCCTTCTGGAAATGCGCGAAGGGATTCTTCGCGCCGTTCTTGTGCGCCTTGACCGCGATCTTGGCGAGCGCATCGGACTTGTCGCCGTAGCGCTGGAAATAGGCCGAGGTGATCTTGCCGAAGATGCCGGCGAAGCCCGCTTCGATGGTCGCTTCTTCGGCGACGTACGAGGCCTTGATGAGAACCTCGCCGGCCTGGGTGGAGTTGAGCTCGGTCATCTTCTCGACGCCGACCACGAGGACGAAGCGCGCCTTCTTGGCGGCCAAGGTGTTGAGGCCCATGTGGATGGCGGCCGAACCGGTGGCGCAGGCGTTCTCCACGCGGGTCGAGGGCTTGAAGCGCAGGTCGGGGTGGGTCTGCAGCGCCAGCGAGGAATGGAATTCCTGGCGCACGAAGCCGCCGTTCATGTTGCCGACATAGATGACGTCGATGTCCCGGGGCTCGATGCCAGCATGGGCGATCGCCTCGGACGCCGCCTTCACGATCAGGGATTCGCTGGTCTCGGCGTCGAGCTTGCCGAACTTGCCGTGGGACCAACCGACGATGCAGGCCGTCATTTGTGTGCCTCCTTGGGGGATGTCGCCTTTGCTAGGCCCATACACTTATCGTGCGGCGGCGGTCCGGCAAGCGCCTTTGCAGGAGTTTAGCTCATGGCTATATGCCCTAATTCCGCCGCCCGGATATCGTCTATACTGCCCACCGAGGAACCATGTCCGACCCAGCAACCACGCCCCCGCAACGCTCCCGCTGGCCCCTGATCCTGGGCGGTCTGGTGGGTGGATTCCTGCTGGTCGGCGCCGGTCTCGGACTGGGCTGGTACCTTTTCTACCGTCCGATCGTGAACGTGGCCGTGCAGTTGCCGGCCCCTCCGGCGCCGCCCGCCCCCGCAGGCCCCGATGCCGCGGCGGTCAAGGCGCTCGAGGACCAGATCGACAAGCAGAAGGTCGCCAACAAGCAGATCGAGGACCAGATCGCGGCCCTCAAGGATCGCCTGCGCGCCGATGTCTGCACGGCCAAGGATCCTGGCGGCAAGGGCGGCATCCCGCAGCAGTCGCCGATGCCCCCCGGCGAAGGCCGGAAAATCTAACTACTTGGGAAGAGCGTCGAGCGCTTTCTTGGCCTCGGCGTCGTTCTGAGAGACGGCCTGTTCCAGCCATGTCCTGGCCTTTGCCGGATCCGCGGGGAGGCCCGCGCCGCCCTTGG
>CAIWTJ010000001.1 GCA_903915535.1 Enhydrobacter aerosaccus | reverse complement strand
TGATCTTCCGGACCGCGAGCCTCCGGCTCGCTCATGACCTTGAGCGAGCCGGAGGCTCGCGGTCCGTATGAGTATGATGTGCGGAGACTCACTTCGCCTCCGCCAGAATGGAACCGTCGGGCAGCAGGCGCGCCGTCGAATTCGGTCCGACAATGAACGTGCTCTCGTCTTCCTCGAACACCGCGGGACCTTCGATGCTGACGCCCGCCTTCAGCGCGTAGCGGTCCCACACTTTGGTCTGCACGGTCTTGCCCTCGTCAGGGAAGAAGACGGGGCGCGTGCCCTTCTCGGCACCGGCCGACGCCTGTCGCGTCAGCACCAGCTTTCCGCCGGTGCCCGGCATCGGCGCGGTGACAGAGAGGCGCAAGGCCACGAACTGGATCGCCGCGCCGGGCGGCACGCGGGCGAACAGCGCCTTGTAGGCCGCCTCGTACTCGGTGCGCACGCCCGCCTCGGTGAGCGGCGACGGGAGGGTGACCGTGATCTCGCTGCCCTGGCCGATGTAACGCATGTCGGCCAGGCGCTTCACCGTGCGCGCGCCGATGTCCGCGCCGGTCAATCGCAGCACGTCGAGCGATTCCCTTTCGAGATCGGCGAACGCCTTCTCGACAGCCTTCATGTCCGCGCCCGCGAGCGCCGGCGTGTAGCTCTGCACGCGATCGACGCGCGCCGGCGCCATCAGCATGCCGATGGTGCTGCCCGCGCCCGCGCCCGGCGGACAGACGACCCGCTTCACGCCCAGCTTGCGCGCGACGTGCCAGGCGTGGACGGGCCCCGCGCCGCCGGTCGCCAGCAGCGCGTATTCCGACGGCACGCGGCCGCGTTCGGCGATGGCCACGCGCGCGGCGCCCGCCATGTTCTCGTTCACCACGTCATGCACGCCAAACGCTGCGCGGCCCGGCTCGACCTTGAGCGATGCGGCCAAGGTGCCGAACGCCTTGTCGGTCGCGGCCTTGTCGATCTTCATGGCGCCGCCCAGGAAGAAGTCGGCGTTTAGATAGCCGAGCGTCAGGTCGGCATCGGTCACCGTTGCATTCGTGCCGCCACGGCCATAGCAGGCGGGACCTGGCTGCGCGCCGCTGCTCTCGGGACCGACGTTGAGGGTGCCGAGATCGGACTTGTGCGCGATCGAGCCACCGCCGGCGCCGATTTCGATCAGCTCGACGGTCGCGATCTGCATCGGCAATCCGGAGCCGCGCAGGAAGCGCTTTTCGCGCGCAGCCTCGAATCCGTAGGCCACCAGCGGCTCGCCGTCGTCGACCAGCGCAAGCTTGGCCGTCGTGCCGCCCATGTCGAACGCGAGCACGCGCTCGAGGCCGGCGTTGCGCCCGAACCACGCGCCCGCGAGCGCGCCGGCGGCGGGGCCGCTTTCGAGCAATTGCACCGGCACGCGCTTGGCTTCGCTCACATGCGTCAGGCCGCCGTTCGACAGCATCAGGAACAGCCCGCCCGGAATGCCCTCGCTGCGCAACGCGCTCTCGAGTCGCTCGAGATAGATTTCCGCCAGCGGACGGATATACGCGTTGGCGACCGTCGTCGAGGCGCGCAGGTATTCGCGGATCTCGGGCGACACGTCGGACGAGAGTGACAGAGAAAGATTCTGGAAGCGCTCGGCCACCGCCGCGCCGATCGCGCGCTCGTGCGCGGGATTGGCGTAGGAGTGCAGGAAGCAGATCGCGAGGCTCTCGACACCCTGCTCCACCAGCTCTGCCACTTCGGCCAGCGCCGCGTCGACATCGAGCTTCTTCTCGACCGAGCCGTCGGCCGCCAGTCGCTCCATCGCCTCGCGCCGCCACGGGCGCGGCACCAGCGGCTTGGGCATCTCGATGAAGAGATCGTAGAGCTCGTACTTGCGCTCGCGGCCGATCTCCAGCACGTCGCGGAAGCCTGCGGTCGTCAGCAGGCCGGTCTTCGCCCCCTTGCGCTCGATCAGTGCGTTGGTGAACAGCGTCGTGGCATGCACGACGCGGCCGATCTGCTCCGGCTTCGCGCCCGCTTTTTCCAGCACGCGCTTCGTGCCTTCCATCGCGCCGCGCGACGGATCGTCCGGCGTGGTGCTTTCCTTCCAGATGACGGCGCGGCCGTCGCGCGGATCGTGGATCACGACGTCGGTGAAAGTTCCCCCGATGTCGATGCCGAGGGACAGGGGAGCGCTCATGCTCGCGTCATCCCGAGCGTAGCGAAGCGAAGTCGAGGGACCTCTTTTTGTGGCTGACGAAAAAAGGCCCCTCGGCTTCGCTCGGGGTGACGGGGGTTCATTTCAAATTCCTAATTGTTGTCGGCGCGGATATTGCCCTGCTTCACCACCTTCGCCCAGCGTTCGCGGTCCTTGAGGATCTGTGCCTGGAAGGCGGGGCCGTCCTGCGGAATGGCGACGAGACCGCGCGAGTCCATGATCGGCTTGGTGGCGGGATCGTTGATCGCATCGAGGAACAGCTTCGACAGGCCGGCGGCGATATCCGCCGGCAGGTTCGCGGGTCCGACCACACCGAACCAATTGTTGATCTCGACGGTCGGCATGTCCTTGGTCAGCAGCGGCAGGTCAGGCGCCATGGGGTTGGGCACCTTCGAGGCAATGCCGAGCGCCTTCACCTGGCCGCTGGAGATTTGCCCGACGATCTCCGAGATGTTGGCGAAGAAGATGTCGATCTGGCCGGTCGCCACATCGGCGATCGCGGGTGCGCCGCCACGATAGGGAACGTGCAGCAGCTTCAGCCCGCCCGCTTCGGCCGCGAACAGCTCGGCGCCCAGCTGGTTGGTCGAGCCCGCACCGGTCGAGCCGTACGTCACCTTGCCGGGATTGGCCCGGGCGTAGGCGATCAGTTCGGGAACGGTCTTGAACGGCGCCGTCGGCCGCACGATCAGCGCCATCGGCACGCCCACGAGATTGCAGATCGGCTTCAGCTCCTTGTCGAGGTCGAGCGGGATCTGCGTGCCCGGCACGACCGGGCCCACCGCGAGCGAGCCCATGATGCCGATGCCGACGGTGTAGCCGTCGGGCGGCGCATTGCCGACGGACTTCAGGGCGATGTAGCCCAGCGCGCCGGTCTTGCTGTCGACCACGACGATGTTCCCGGTCCGCCTCTGGATCGCCTCGGCCGCGATGCGCGCGGCGATGTCCGCGGTCCCGCCCGGCGCGAAGCCCACGATCACGTGGATCGGCTGCTTCGGCACCCAGTCGGCTGCGCGCACGGCGGAAGCCGCCAGGATCATCGGCGCAGCGATAACAGATCGACGCAACATACTGGTCATTCCCCAATTCCCCTTCGCCTACCGTCGAGCAAGCGGCGTGCCGGGTCAACGCGCTTGCGCTACTCTCGGCCGCCATGCCGCTCGAGCATCCCGCCGCCGATCTCTGGACCCTGCTCGCAGACTGGGCCGAGTACACGCCCGAGGCGCCCGCCTTCGTGCACGACGATCGCACGATCAGCTTCGCCCAATTGCTGGAACTGTCGCTGCGCACCGCGCGCGGGCTCTCCGATCTCGGCGTCGGGCCCGGCGACCGCGTGGCGCTGTGGCTGCCGAACGTTCCGGCCTATCCCGTCCTCTATCTCGCCTGCATTCGCCTGGGCGCCATCGCCGTCGCCGTGAACACGCGCTATCGCAGCGTGGAAGTGGCCGACATCGTGGGCCGCTCCGGCGCCAAGGTCCTGGCCTGCGCGCCGTGCTTCCGCCACATCGACTTCCTGTCGATCCTGGCCGACATCGATCCGGCCGCTCTGGAGAAGCTCACGGCGATCGTGACCGTGGGCGAAGAGCCCGCATCGCCGCCGCCCGCGATCGAGCATTTGCGCCGCGTCTCCTTCGACCGCCTGCAGTCGCGGCCGCGCCACGGCGTCAATCACGCGAAGGCCAACGCGCTCTGCAACATCTTCACGACATCGGGCACGACGAGTGCGCCCAAGTTCGTGCTGCATCGGCAGGGCGCGATCGCGAGCCATGCGCAGCAGGTGGCGCGCGTCTTCGGCTTCACCGCGCCCGACACGCTGTCCCTTGCCATCCTGCCTTTGTGCGGCGTGTTCGGCTTCAACCAGACGATGGCGACCCTGGCCGCCGGCAAGCCCAGCGTCCTGGTCAAGTCCTTCGAGATCGACCGCATCGCCCGGATGATCGAGCTTCATCGCCCCACGACCATGTTCGGCAGCGACGACATGTATGCCCGCCTGCTCGAGGCGGTGCCCGGCGATGCTCCTTTCCCGTCGATCAAATGGGCGGGCTATGCCGCCTTCAATGCGGCCCTTGCCGATCTTCCCGAACGCGCCGAGACGCGCGGGCTGCGGCTTTGCGGCCTCTACGGCATGAGCGAGGTACAGGCGCTCTACGCACTGCAGCCCGTCGATGCGCCGGTGGCGCAACGCAAGCTGGGCGGCGGGGCGACGACGTCGCCGCTCGGCCATGTGCGCGTGCGCGATCCGGATTCGGGGGAACTGCTGGGACCGGGCAAAGCGGGCGCGCTCGAATGCGCGGGGCCTTCCTTGATGGTCGGCTACTACGGAAACGAGAAGGCCACCGCCGAAGCGATGACACCGGACGGCTACGTGCGCACCGGCGACCTGGCCGAGCTCGACGGCCGGGGCGGCTTCACCTTTCTCAGCCGCATGGGCGACGTGCTGCGGCTCTCCGGCTTCCTCGTCAACCCGCTGGAGATCGAGGCGCACATCCAGAAGGTGCCCGGCGTCGATGCCTGCCAGACCGTCGCCGTCGCCGGCCCTGCCGGCGTGCGCGCCGTGGCCTTCGTGATCCTGAAGCCCGGCGCCCGGCTCGACGAAGCCGCTGTCATCGCCCACTGCAGGAGTGGCCTCGCCAACTACAAGGTGCCGGCGCGCGTGTTCGCGATCGACGACTTCCCCAAGACGCCCTCGCCCAACGGCTTCAAGATCCAGCGCAACAGGCTGCGCGAGATGGCGCTGGCCCGCCTGTAGCGCGACGCCTCGACATCTTGTGCGGTTACCGCCGGATAACCGTTAAGCCGGCTGTGCGCAGCGGCGCACACGATATATTCACACGAATATAACGGCCTGATAGAATGTCTCGCCCGAACGGTCACCTCGTCTTTGAAAGGCGCCCCTTGGCGAAACCAACGACCAGCGAATACATGCGCGGAGCGCTTTACGGCATAGCGGCCGTGAGCATTTGGGCGTCCTGGATCCTCGCTGTCCGGCTGGGGATCAGGACCAGCCTCAAGCCCTGGGACATCACGGCAATTCGTTTCGGCGTCGCAGGACTGATCTTGCTGCCGTACCTGCTGAAGAGAGGCCTTGCCGTCGACCGCCTGGGATGGACCGGACTGGCTGCGCTCCTGTTGGGCGGTGGGGCACCCATGGTTCTTGTGTCCTACGGCGGTTTGCTTTTCGCACCGGCAGCACATGCGGCCTCCCTCTATACCGCCCTCATACCCCTCTATGTCGCGATCCTGGCCGCTCTTGTGCTTGGCGAGGCCTTCACCGTTGCCAAGTGGATCGGGCTCGTCTTGATCGTTGCCGGCGTCCTCGGCATCGTGTGGAGCGCGGGGGGCACGATCGGAACGCGCCAGAACATCGGCCACGCCATGTTCATCGCCGCTGGAATGTTGTGGGCCTGCTACGTCGTGGCCATGCGGAACGCAAGATTGGAAGGACTTCATGCGGCTGCCATCGCGGCGGTCGGATCGTTGATCGCCTACGTGCCGGCATACTTCGTCATTTCCGGGCCCCATCTGTTCGATGCGCCGTGGCCCGACCTTGCCGTACAAGCATTTGTCCATGGACTGCTGGTCGCCGTGATTTCGTTCTTTTGTATTGGACGCGCGGTCGGCATTCTCGGCGCGTCGAACGGCTCGGCGTTTGCAGCCCTCGCCCCCACCATTACCGCGATCCTGGCCATTCCGGTTCTGGGCGAATGGCCGGCGACGACTGACTGGATCGCAATGCTTCTGATTTCGGTTGGTGTCTACATTGCAAGTGGAGGCCTGCTTCCGGCCTTTATGAGTTCGCGGCCTAACGCCCCTTGAATTTCGCGGGCTTGCGCTTCTCGGCGAAGGCGCGCGCGGCCTCCTGGAAATCCTCGGTGAGATAGAGACGCTCGGGGGCGGCCATGTGCATGACCTCGCGGCTCATGCGGTCCATGTACCAGCGCCGCAGCCGCACGGTGGAGCGCACGCTGAGCGGCGGGTTCCTGGCGACTTCGGCGGCGAGCTGGCGCGCCACGTCGAGGTACTTTCCCTTGGGCGCCACGCGGTTGATCAGGTTGGCCTTGAACGCTTCTTCCGCCGTGAAGAAGCGGCCCGTGAGGGCGGCCTCCATCGTGAACGCGGCACCGCCGCGGAAATGCATCAGCGACCAGTATTTGCTGGCGCCCAGGCCGCGGCTCGTCTCCGTCACCTGGAACTTCGTGCCCTCTTCCGCCACGACCAGGTCGCACTCCAGAACGATTCCGACCGAGAGGCCGAGCACGTAGCCGTGCGGGGCGGCGATCACCGGCTTCCAGTTCACCGCCTTGGTGAGGAGATCGGACGAGTGCGTGCCGCGGCCCTGCGGACCGCCCAGCCGCAGGAACTCCTCGCGGCTGCGCAGCTGGCGCTGCTGGACGTCGGCGCCACTCGAGAAGGCGCGGCCGGTGCCGCACAGGATCGCGACATGCGCCTCGTCGTCCATGTCGAAGCGATGCAGCTCCTCGCCGAGGGCGCCCACCAGCTCGTCGCTGAAGGCGTTCAGTTTCTCGGGGCGGTTCAGCGTGATCGTGACGATCTGGCCGTCACGCTCGTAGGTCACCAGCGCCATCGTTTCCTCCGTGATTTTCAGGCATGCTATCCGACAAAGAGCGGAGGAGACCATGGCCAAGCGCAAGAGCGTCAACTACCCGGGCTACAGCCACCAGAACCCGATCCCCAACGGCAGCCGCATCGGCAACATCGCCATGTCGAGCATCATGAACGGAACGGAGCCCGGCACGCGCACCGTGCCGCCCGACCTCGAGAGCCAGGTCGTCAACATCTTCAAGCACATCCGGGCCTTCGTCGAAGCCGCGGGCGGCACCGTCGACGACATCATCAAGATCAATTTCTGGATGAAGCAACCTTCGACCGGCCGCGCGGCGCTGAACGGCGAGTGGTCGAAGATGTTTCCCGACGAGAATTCGCGGCCGGCGCGTCACACGCTGGTGCTGGGTGCCGACTCCACGCACCTCGTCACCTGCGACGTCATCGCCGTGATCGGCTAAGCGCGTTCACACGCGCGGTTAACGGCCCGGAAGCCGGAGGTTCGCGACCTCGCTGCCGACGAAGAGCTGCGGCCGCGAGGCGGGCGCGCCGATCTTGCGCTCCAGTCCTTCGACACAGGTCTTGGTCGATGAGGCCAGTTCGCCCCAGGTCGAGGCGCCGTCGAGCTGGTTGAGCAGGCACCAGTCGTAATAGGTGTACTCGTCGTCCGCGCCGCAGCCGAAGCTCGTGCGATTTGTCGCCGCCGCCGTCAGGATCACGCGGTTGGGCCGGCGCACCCCGTTGTCGATGAAAGTGCCGCTATGGCAGGCCGACACGATCACCACCGTCGGCAGCGAACCGCAGCCCTCGGCCAGCAGTCGATCGAGCGTGGGTGGCGTCAGCATCCGCCGGTCGGGCCGCAGGTAGAAGCCCTGCTCGTTGCCGTGACTGGTCATGAAGGCAAGACAGGCCCCGCCACCACCGCTGCCGCGCAAGGCCTCGGCGACATTGCCCGAGCTCGACAGGCGGTCGCGCGGCACGCTCGCCGGATCGGCCGAATAGGTCGTGATGTCGACGACGCCGATGCGGCGGAGCTTGGCGCGCATCTCCTCCACGCCGTTGTCGAAGGCAGGCGTGGCGCTGTCGCCGGCGATCAGCACCGCGTGCCACCGATTCGCCGGCACTCTGCCGTCGCCTTGCAGTCCGGCGGCGGCCTGGGTGACTGGCGGAGGTGCGTCGGCCGTCGGCATGCAGGCAGCGGCAAGGAGGAACGATAAGACGACGAACGCGCTACGCATCGACATGCCCTACTTCTCCGTCGCTCCGACGGAACGCAACGCCATCTCGGCATAAAGCGTTGCCATCTGCGCTTCGTCGAGCTGGCGGCCGGGGATGTACCACATCGAGATGTGCGTGCACTGGTCGAGCAGGGCCATGGCCATCGCCTTGAGGTCGCGCTTGCCGTCGATCTTCGGCGGATCGAACACGCCCTTCTCGATACCGCTCGTCAGGATGCCGACCAGAATGTCGCGAATCGCGCGGCGGCTGCGGCGGATGTCGCTCACCCGCTCCTGGTCGAGCCAGCCGATCTCGCGATTGGCCACGAGCGCCTCCACCCGAAGCCGGCAGTGGCGCATCACGTAGGTGCGCACGAAGGCCGCGAGCTGCGCGCTCGGATCGGCGCCGGCCTCGCTCACCGCCTGCAGGCATTGCCGCTCGAGTTCGGCCTGCGTCGAGGTGATGATGTCGTGCAGCAGCTCGTCCTTGGACTTGAAGTGATTGTAGAGCGCGCCCTGCGTCAGGCCGCAGGCCTTCATGATGTCGCGCACCGTCACCACGGGATAGCCGCGCTCCGCGAACTGCTGGAAGGCCGCGGCGCGGATCGCCTCGATCGACGGAAGCGGCTCGCGCTCGGAGGCCATCGACGTCGAGCCTCCCGATTTCGCCGGCTTGCGTTTGGTCATCGTGCGGCTCCCGCGATTCCTTCGACCAACTGCCAACCGAGTTCCGCGGCAGGCCGCACGAGCTTTCCCGACTCCGCGGCGCGCACGTTGGACGCCGTGCCGTCGAGCGAACGCGCGTAGACACCCTGGCGGATGCACGACACGCGGAAGAGATTGTAGGCCATGTAGAATTCCCAAAGCGCCGTGTCGGGCACCGCGCGCTTTGCGAGGCCACAGTAATAGGAGACCATCTCCTGCTCGCTGGGCAGGCCCAGCGCAACAAGATCGTGGCCTTGCAATCCGCCCCAGTCCTTGGGGGTGCGCCACAGCATGCAGAGATAGGACAGTTCCGCCAGCGGATCGCCGAGGGTGGAGATTTCCCAGTCGATGACGCCCAGCACGCGCGGCTCGCGTGCGTGGAACACCATGTTGTCGAGGCGATAGTCGCCATGCACCAGCACCGTCTCGTCGTTGGGCGGCAGATGGGCCGGCAGCCAGTCGAGCAGCCTGTCCATGGCCTCGATCGTCTCGGTCTCGGACGCCTTGTACTGCTTGCCCCAGCGCGAAATCTGGCGCGCGACATAGCTGCCGGGCCGGCCGAAGTCGCCGAGCCCCAGCGCGGCGTAGTCGACGGCGTGCAGGCGCGAAAGCACGTCGAATTTCGCCTCATAGATCGCGCGGCGGCCGTCGCGCGGTACGTCCGGCAGCAGCGGATCCCACAGCACGCGGCCGTCGCAATATTCCATGACGTAGAAGGCCGTGCCGACGACACTATCGTCCTCGCACAAGGCATAGGCGCGCGGCGTCGGTACGTCGGTCCTGTTCAGCGCGGAGATCACGCGAAACTCGCGATCGACGGCATGGGCCGACGGCAAGAGCTTGCCCGGCGGCTTGCGGCGCATGACGTAGTTGCGGCTCGCGCCGTCGGTCAGGCGATAGGTCGGGTTGGACTGGCCACCCTTGAATTGCTCGGCCCTCACCGGCGGGACGAAGCCCGGCACATGGGCGGCCATGAAACGCGCGAGCGAGGCTTCGTCGAAACGATGTTTCGCCTGCACCTCCATCGTGCCGATGTAATCCGCACCCTTTCTCGCCACCCTTTTTGTCCTCTCTGCCGCCCCTGAACGACCGTTCACATTGGTCCCGAGTTTGCTCGTCCGTTTTGGGCCATGCAATAAGCCCGGCTGGAGAGTTTCCGTGACACATCTGTTGTCGACCTATCCGCCGACTGCCTGGATTGTGCTTCTGGCGGCCGGAGTCGTGATCGGCCTGCTGGCCGGATTGCTGGGCGTGGGCGGTGGAATCATCGCCGTGCCGGTGCTGCTCGACGTCTTCAATCGGCTTGGTATGCCCGATGCGACCGCAACGCCGTTGGCGATCGGCACGGCGCAGGCGAGTGTCCTGGTCGCGTCCATCACCGCCGTGCTTGCGCACTGGCGCGGCGGCACGATCGATCGTGCCCTCGTGAAGGCCTGGCTTCCGGCAATGATGGTCGGCGTCACCCTGGGACTGGCGCTTGGCCCCTTCGCACCTGCGAAGGTGCTGACAGGCTTCTTCGCCGTCGTTGCTGCCCTGCTCGGCCTCAAGATGGCCCTCGGGAACAGCCTCGTTCTTTCGCGAAAACAGCCCTCCGGCCCGGCGGCCCACATCGCCCCCACCCTCGTGGGCGCGCTGGCCGCGGCGCTTGGCGTCGGCGGCGGCACGCTCAGCACGCCGGTTCTTTCTCTTTTCTCCTTTCCGATCCGCCAGGGC
Source organism: Enhydrobacter aerosaccus (assembly GCA_903915535.1). Classification (GTDB taxonomy): domain Bacteria; phylum Pseudomonadota; class Alphaproteobacteria; order Reyranellales; family Reyranellaceae; genus Reyranella; species Reyranella aerosaccus_C. The sequence goes on along the minus strand of CAIWTJ010000001.1, from coordinate 17,302 downwards.
ATCGGCGCCGGCGCGCTGTTCAATCTGATCATCGCCCTGCCCGCCACGATCACGTTCCTGGCACAAGGCTGGGGTGTCGCCGGAAAACCCGCAGATGCCGTGGGAGATATCGCCTTGTTTTGCGTGGCGACGCTCTCGGTGCCTGCGCTCTTTGTCGCGCCTGCCGCGGCGCGCTGGTCAGCCCGCGTGCCGCTCGTGCTATTGCGTCGCCTATTCGCGCTTTGCCTGGTCGCCATCGCGCTGCGCCTGCTGTTGAGGCTCTGAATTCGCGCTTGGGCAATGTGGTGAATTTGTGTTTATCTACCCGTAGGTCGGCCCGGGGGGTTCTGGGCCCAATATCTACAGAGAACGAGTACGCGTAAGGGGAGGCATCGTTGAATCGATTCCTGAGCAAGGATTTCTTGGCCGGGGTGATGTTTATCGCCTTCGGGTTGATCGCTCTCTATTTCGGGCGGAATCTCGCCGTGGGCACGACGGTCCGCATGGGACCGGGATACGTGCCGCATATGCTGTCCTACATCATGCTGGTGCTGGGACTGATCATATCGGTGATCGCCCTGATCTACGGCGGCGAAATCACCGAGGCGCCGAAGTGGCGGCCGATCACGATGGTGACCATCGGCATCATCGCCTTCGCGCTCCTGCTCGAGACCACCGGCATGTTCCCGGCCCTCGTCGCGCTGGTGTTCATCGCCTCGCTGGGCGGTGACGAGTTCAAGCTCTGGGAAGTCATCGCAAACACCGTTGTGCTGACGATCCTCTGCATCCTCGTGTTCAAGGTGGGCCTTGCCATGAACATCGCCGTCCTCAACGGAGTCTGGTGAACATGGATATGCTGCACAATCTGACGCTGGGCTTCAGCGTCGCGCTTTCCTTCCAGAACCTGCTCTACGCGCTGATCGGCTGCATGGTCGGCACCTTGATCGGCGTTCTGCCCGGCATCGGCCCCGTCGCCACGATCGCGATGCTGCTGCCGATCACCTTCCATCTGCCGCCGACGGCGGCGCTGATCATGCTGGCCGGCATCTACTACGGCGCCCAGTACGGCGGCTCGACGACGTCGATCCTGGTCAACCTGCCGGGTGAAGCCTCGTCGGTCGTGACCTGCATCGACGGCTACCAGATGGCCCGCAAGGGCCGCGCGGGCGCGGCGCTCACGATCTCCGCCCTCGGCTCGTTCTTCGCCGGCACCGTCGGCACCCTGACGATCGTGCTGTTCGCCGAACCGCTGACGCGCATGGCGCAGAAGTTCGGCCCCGCCGACTATTGCTCGCTGATGGCGCTGGGCCTCGTGGCCGCCATCGTGCTGGCCAACGGCTCGGTGCTCAAGGCGATCGCGATGGTGTTCCTGGGCCTGCTGTTCGGCCTGGTCGGCACCGACGTGAACACCGGCGCGCAGCGCTTCACTTTCGACATCCCCGAGCTCTCGGACGGCATCGATTTCGCCCCGATCGCGATGGGCCTGTTCGGCATCGCCGAGATCGTCGTCAATCTCGAGAAGAAGATGTCGAGATCCGGCGCCATCAAGGTGACGTCGCTCTGGCCGACCCGCGAGGAAACCAAGCGGGCCTGGCCCGCGGTGCTCCGCGGCACCCTTCTCGGCGGCATCCTGGGCGTGTTGCCCGGCGGCGGTCCGACCCTGGGCGCCTTCTCCGCCTATACGCTGGAAAAGAAGATCTCCCGCCATCCGGAAGAGTTCGGCAAGGGCGCGGTGGAGGGCGTCGCGGCGCCTGAAGCGGCCAACAACGCGGCCGCCCAGACATCGTTCATCCCGATGCTGACGCTGGGCATTCCGTCGAACGCCGTCATGGCGTTGATGGTCGGCGCCATGATCATCCAGGGCATCCAGCCGGGCCCCGAGGTCATGACCAAGAAGCCGGACCTCTTCTGGGGCATGATCGCCTCGATGTGGATCGGCAACCTGATGCTGGTGATCATCAACCTGCCGATGATCGGCATGTGGGTGAAGCTGCTGACAGTGCCCTACCGCTTCCTGTCGCCCGCCATCCTGCTGTTCTGCGCCATCGGCGCCTACAGCTTGCAGAACAGTACCTTCCACGTGGAACAGGTCGCGATGTTCGGCGTGCTCGGCTACATCTTCGTCCGCCTCGGCTGCGAAGGTGCCCCGTTCCTGCTGGGACTGGTGCTGGGACCGCAGATGGAGGAATATTTCCGTCGCGCCATGCTGCTTTCGCGCGGCGATCCGATGGTCTTCCTGCAGCGCCCGATCAGCCTCGGCCTGCTGGTGACCACCGCGATCCTGCTGATCCTGATGGCGCTGCCGAACCTGCGAAAGGCCCGCGAGCAGGCGTTCCAGGAAGAAGAGAGCTGATCGACGAAGGAGCATCGCGATGTCCGACTTGCCCAAGCGTGTGCTGATCTCCGAGGAAGGCCCTCGCGAGGGCTTCCAGTCGGAAAAGAAGATGATCCCGGTGGCCGACAAGGTGCGTCTCATCGAGGCGCTCGCGGACACCGGGCTGAAGCACATCGCCTGCGTCTCCTACGTCAATCCCAAGCGCGTGCCGACCATGGCCGATGCCGAGGAAGTGGCGGCGGCGATCCACCAGAAGCCCGGCATCGAATACGCCGCGCTCTATCTCAACCAGCAGGGCCTCGAGCGCGCGCTCCGGGGCCCGCTGCATGTCGCGGGCAGCGTCCGGGTGACCGCCTCCGACACCTTTTCGCGCAAGAACATCGGCAAGTCCGTCCCCGACTCCCTGATCGAGCAGCGCATGTCCCTGAAGACCTTCAAGGACCGCGGCATGCCCGTCGAATGGGGCGTCGTGCTGGGCGCCTTCGGCTGCAACTACGAGGGTGAGCTCTCGACCGACCTCATCCTGACCCGCTGCCAGCAGGTCCTCGACGAGGCCGTGCTGGCGGGCTTCAAGCTGAAGGGCATCAAGCTCACCGACGCCATGGGTTGGGCCACGCCGCAATCCGTCGAACGGCTGATCGGCGCCATCCGCAACAAGTGGCCCGAGCTCGAGGTCGGTCTGCACCTGCACGACACGCGCGGCACCGGCATGGCCGCAGCCTACGCCGGTCTGCGCCTGGGCGTCACCGAGTTCGACGCGTCGATCGCGGGCCTGGGCGGCTGTCCGTTCGCCGCCACCGATGGCGCGGCCGGCAACATCTGCACCGAGGACTTCGCCTTCATGTGCGAGGAGATGGGCGTGGAGACCGGTCTCGACATCGACCGGCTGATCGAGGTCGCCAAGATCGCCGAGGATGTCGTGGGACGTCCCCTGCCCGGCCATGTGATGCGCGGCGGAACGCTGAAGGCCGCCAAGCAGAAGGTTGCCGCGTGAACGCCGAGACCATGCCGCCGGACTCGACCTACGTCGACGTCGACAAGGTGCCGTGGACGAAGACGCGTTTTCCCGGCGTCGAGACCAAGCTGCTGATGGAGAACAAGGCCACCGGCATGTCGACCCAGCTCATGCGCTGGGCGCCTGGCGCCCGCCTGCCGGCGCACGAGCATGTCGACATCGAGCAGACCTACGTGATCTCCGGATCGTTCGCCGACCACGCCGGCGTCTGCCGCACCGGCCAGTATGTCTGGCGCCGCGCCGGCAGCCGCCACGACGCCTGGACCGACGAAGGCTGCCTGATGCTCGCGGTCTTCCTGAAGCCCAACACCTTCTTCGACTGATGCCCGGCGTCCTCGACGGAATCCGCGTTCTCGACTTCGGTCGCTACATCGCGGGCCCCTTCTGCGGCACCATGCTGGCCGATCTCGGCGCCGAGGTGATCCGCATCGAGAAGCTGGAAGGCAGCGAGGACCGCTGGGTGACTCCGGTCGCCGAGGGCGGCGAAGGCGCCATGTTCCTCCAAATGGGCCGCAACAAGCTGGGCCTCACGCTCAATCCGGTGAAGCCCGCCGGCCGCGAGATCGTGAAGAAGCTGGTCGCGGTGTCCGACGTCGTGATCGCCAACCTGCCCTACGAAGACATGAAGAAGATGGGCATCGACTACGACACGCTCGAAGCCATCAATCCGCGCATCATCCTCGCGACCAACTCGACCTTCGGCTCGGAAGGCCCCTACGCCACGCGCGTCGGCTTCGACACAATCGGCCAGGCGATGTCGGGCGCCATGCACCTGTCGGGCGACGGCGAGGTGCCGACGCGCATGAACGCGCCGTTCGTCGACTTCAGCTCCGCCCTGCTCAGCACCGTGGGGGTGATGGCCGCCCTCATGGACCGCGCCAAGAGCGGCAAGGGCCAGAAGGTCGAGACCGCGCTGTTGCGCACGGCGATGAACATCACCAACGGCCACCTGATCGAGCAGGCGATGCTCGGCCTCAACCGCGTGGCCACGCTCAATCGCGGCTTTACCGCGGGCCCCTCCGACACCTTCAAATGCTCCGACGGCTGGATCTACGCCATGACCATCGGCCAGCCGCTGTTCGTGCGCTGGTGCCGCCTGATGGGCAACGAGGACTTGGCCGCCGATCCGCGCTTCAAGGACGACCTCGCGCGCGGCGACAATGGCGAGGCGCTGTCCGAGATCATGCAAAAATGGTGCGCGAGCCGGACCGTGGCGCGGGCGCTGGAGCTGCTGGAGGCCAATCGCATTCCCGCCGGGGCGGTCTACACGCCGCAGCAGGCGCTCGACGACAGACACGTGCGCGAGGCCGGCTTCTTCCACCAAATGACCTATCCAGGCGCCGCCAAGACGGTGCCGATCGTACAGGAGCCGGTAAAGCTGTCGCGCACGCCGCTGACCATCCGCCGCCGGGCGCCCAGGCTCGGCGAGCACACCGACCAGATCCTGCAGGAACTTGGCTACTCCCCTGCCGTTATCCAACAGCTGCGGGCCGATCGCATCGTATGATCCCGGTTCCCTGCGGCTTCGTACAAGAGCGCAGGAACCCCGATGTTACGCAGATCCTTCCTTTTCGCGACGGGCGCGACCCTCATCACCGGACCGGCCGGGGCCGCTGCCTTGCCCTATGGCGCGTCATTGGGCTTCGTCGCCCATCGCAACGGCCAGCGGATCGGCACCCATCTGCTCACCTTCCAGCAGGACGGCGACCGGCATGTCGTGACAACAGAGATCGACTTTGCCGTGCGCATGGTGGGCCTCGTCGTGTATCGCTATCGCCACCGTGCAACGGAGATCTGGTCGGGCGATGAGTTCCAGGCCATCGCCTCGGAATCCGACGACAACGGCGAGAAATATGCAGTGAAGGCCAAGCGCGAAGGCGGGGATCTGATCGTGCAGCACCGCGAACCGCAGTCCTTCTTCAAGACGTCCGGGGGTGACGAGGCACTCGAACAGCAGCGCTGGATCAGGGACGTCCTCCCCGGACATCTCCTGCCCTCCACCCACTGGAACATCGCGCAAACCCGCCAACAGGCATTGCTGAACACGCAGACCGGCAAGATGGTTCACACGGGCGTCCGCGAGGTCGGCCGGGAGACCGTGCGCACGGCTTCCGCGGCCCCCGCGGCGACGCACTTCGCCTACAGCGGCGATATCACGATGGACCAGTGGTTCGACGATCACGGTCGCTGGGTGAAATCGACTTTCAAGGCGACTACCGACGGATCGACGATCGAGTACACTCTGCAGGGATGAGCCCTGCCGACCGTTTTGCCCAGCTGCCTGCCCTCCTGTCCGCCGACCGGGACCTTCTGCGCCGCGGCCGCTGGCTGACCGCCGACTGCCGCATCGACATCGGCAACGAGCCATTCTTCCTCGGCCTTCGCGACGGCGCTCTCGCCACCTTCGATCGCGGGCCGAAGCTGATGCGCTCCTCGGTCTTTGCGTTCCGCGCCACAGACGAGGGCTGGACGCAGTACTGGAAGCCCATTCCCGAGCCCGGCTGGCACGATCTCTTCGCGCTCACCAAGCGGGGCGCCGCATCGATGGACGGCGACCTACGCCCGCTCCTGCAAAATCTTCAGTACTTCAAGGACCTGCTGGCCCTGCCGCGCGGAAAGGCCTGACCATGGCGCCCAAGCTCGATCCCATGATCGGCCGCTACCTCCGGACGGACATCGACGGCGTTCCCCATCGCCTTTACTTCGAAGAGGCCGGCCAAGGCATCCCTTTGGTCTGCCTGCACACCGCCGGCGCCGATGGCCGCCAGTTCCGTCATCTCATGGCCGATCCCGAGATCACGAGCCGCTTCCGCGTGCTTGCCTTCGACATGCCCTGGCACGGCAAGTCGACGCCGCCCGACGGCTGGGAGCGCACCGAGTACCGGCTCACGACGCAATCCTACACGGCCGCGATCCGTGCGTTCTGCGCCGCCCTGGAACTCGACAGGCCGGCGGTCATGGGCTGTTCGATCGGCGGGCGCATCGTGCTCAACCTCGCGATCGCCCATGCCCGCGAGTTCCGCGCCCTGATCGCGCTCGAGGCCGCCGACTTCCAGCAGCCCTGGTACGACACCGCGTGGCTGCACCGACCGGACGTGCACGGAGGCGAAGTCTGCGCCGCGCTGATCTCCGGGCTGATCGCGCCGCAGAGCCCGCCGGTCAATCGCCACGAGACGCTTTGGATGTACATGCAGGGCGGCCCCGGCGTGTTCAAAGGCGATCTCTACTTCTATCGCGTCGACGGCGACCTGCGCGAGAAGGTGAAGGGCATCGACACCACGGCCTGCCCGCTCTATCTGCTGACCGGCGAGTACGACTTCTCCTGCACGGCCGAGGACACCACGCGCACGGCGGCGCAGATTCCGGGCGCCAGCGTGCAGATCATGAAGGAGGTCGGGCATTTCCCGATGAGCGAGAACCCGGCGAAATTCCGGGAGTACATCCTGCCGGTGCTGGCGAAGATCAGCTGACCGCGCGCTTCAAGGCCGCCCGCGCGAGCAGGCGCGTCGAGTCGAGCGTCGGCAACGGCGAATTGCCGTCGTCGATGATCAGGGGAATCTCCGTGCAGCCCAGCACCACCGCGTCGCAGCCTTTTTCCTTCAGGCCGGCGATGACCTTCTGGTGATAGGCGATTGCCTCGGCGGAGCGGATGCCGCGCACCAGCTCGTCCATGATGAAGCGATTGATCTCCTCGCGTTCCGGCTTCTCGGGCCGTACATACTCGAGGCCGCGCGCCGACAGTTTCTGCGGATAGACCTCGCTCTCGACGAGCCAGCGCGTGCCGGTGAGACCGATGCGCTTGAAGCCGCGCGCGAGCGCCTCGTCGCCGACGGCATCGGCAATGTGCAGCCAAGGAACCGGAAGACGGCCGTCGATATGGTGCAGCGCCTGGTGGATCGTGTTGTCCGGGCAGATCACGAAGTCGGCGCCGATCGCGGCGAGCTTATGCGCCGAGCCGAGCATCAGCTCGGCCACGCCCTTCCAGTCGCCGGCGTTGATGCACACCATGTAGTCCTCGAACGAGGGCGTGTGCATCGACACTTCGGGATGGGCATGCCCACCCAAGAGGCGCGGGCCTTCGGTGCAGATCGTTCGGTAGCATAGCGACGCGCCTTCCGCCGAACAGGCGACGATCCCGATGTGCTTGGGCATGGCTAGAGGATCTGGAAGACTTCGTACACCGGCCCGGTCGGATCGCGACGGCCGGTCGACACGCAGACGATGCGGTTGAGAAACCGGTACTTGTCCGACGCCGTCTCGAAGTACGGCGTGGCGCGGAAATAGTACTGGCTCGGGTCGACCTTCTCGCCCTTGTTCAGCTGCTCGATCACCCAGGCGGGGCCGTGCCGCATACCCTTGTAGCTCATGTAGACCAGGTGGCCGTCATCGGTCTTGAGCGTGAGGCGCACGTCCAGCATCAGGATGCCGTCGCGCCGCTGCAGCAGCCAGTCTCCGCCCGGCGACGGCAGTACCGTGCCGCGGAGTTCTTCACCTTCGAACGTGCCGCCCTTCACGGTGGCGATGCGGCGGCGGCCATAGGGTGTCTCGCCGACGTCGGTCATGTTGGAATCGACGTCGAGCGTCAGGGTGAACAGATGGGCGGAACGTAGTTCGGTCATGGTTGCCCTCAAATCCTTGCGCTGCGGCCGGCCCAATAGGGCTCGCGCAGTTCGCGCTTCATGATCTTGCCGATGGTGCTGCGCGGAAGCGAGTCGCGGAACTCCACCGCCACCAGCCGCTGCGTCTTGGCGAGCTGGCCGTTGGCCCACTCTTTTACCCGATCCTCGCTCACCGTCGATCCCGCCTTTCGCACGCAAAGCGCCATCGGCGACTCGCCCCACTGCTCGCTCGGAATGCCGATCACGGCGACGTCGACGATCTCGGGATGTTTCAGCAGCATCACCTCGATGTCGGCGGCATAGACGTTGAAGCCGCCGGAGATGATCATGTCCTTCTTGCGGTCGAGCAGGACGACGAAGCCGTCCTCGTCGATCTTGCCCATGTCGCCCGACTTGAAGAACAGGCGGCCGTCAGGATCGTACCAGAACAGGTCCTTGGTCTTGTCGGTCTGCTTGTAGTAGCCCTTCATCATGACCTGGGCGCGGCCGGCAAGCTCGCCAACCTCGCCTTGCGGCAGAACCTTGCCTTGCTCGTCGAGCACCACGATCTCGCTGCCCAGGCCCGGCTTGCCCACGGTATGGAGCTTGTCGGGAAAGAGGTTGGCCTCGAGCGTGCACGACCCGCCGCCCTCGGTGAGCCCATAAATCTCGATCAGCCGGCCCGGCCAGCGCCGCAGCGCATCGGCCTTGGTCTGCGCACGCAGCGGCGCGCTGGTCGAGAGCTTGCACTTGAAGGACGAGAGGTCGTACTTGTCGAAATCGGGATGCGCCAGCAGGCGCTGGTATTGCACCGGCACCAGCATCGCATGCGTCGCACGTTCGCGCTGGGCGATCTCCAGGAACTTCATCACGTCCGACTTGGGCATCACGATCAGCGTGCCGCCGACGCCGATCGTCGCCAGCGCCGAGACCAGCGTCGTGTTGGAATAAAGCGGCGTCGAGGCGATCGAGATCGTGTCGGGGCCGTAGTCGAACGCCGTGAAGCGCACCGCCAACAGGTCGCGCATGACGTGGCTGTGCAGGATGCCCTTGGGCAGGCCGGTGGTGCCGGAACTGTAGATGATGTTGAAATCGTCGAGCGGCCCCAGCGTCACCTCGAACGGAGCGTCACTCGCAGGCGACAGCCAGGCCTCGAAATCCTGCCAGCCCGCGCGCTCAAAATCGTAGGCGATGCGACCGCCGGCGATCAGCTTGGAGAGGCGCCCCTCATAGGGTTCGACCAGCGCGCGGTACTGGTCCGACAGGAACAGGACCTTGGCGTCGCAATCGTCGAGCATCTTCTCGAGCGCGTCGGCGGCCGCCATGGTGGAGAGCGGCACGACGCACGCGCCGGCGCGCAATCCGCCCATGAACGTCTCGACGTACTCGATGGAGTTGGTGGCGAGGATGGCGATCTTGTCGCCCTTGCCCACGCCCATGCCGGCCAGGGTGCGCGCGATCTTGTTGATGCGCTTGTCGAAGTCGGCCCAGGTCCGCGTCTTGTCCTCGCACACCACGGCGCGCTTGGCGGGATAAGCCCGGGCGTGATGCCCGATCCGCACCGGAATCGACAGGAACTCGGGAAAGTCGTCTTGCGTGGGCTGCGGGACAAGCGCCGTATCGGGACTCATGGCAGCGGCCCTATTTCTTCGGCTCGACCTTCTCGACCGGGCCGCCCGCCTTCTTCCACGCGCTGAGGCCGCCTTCGAGATGCGCCACCGGCATCAGGCCCATGTCCTTGGCCGTCTTGGTGGCGAGCGCCGAGCGCCACGCGCCGGCACAGAAGAAGATGAACTTGTTGCCGGTCTGGAAATATTCCTTGGCGTAGGGGCTCTCCGGATCGATCCACATCTCGAGCATGCCGCGCGTCACGTTGATCGCACCCGGAATGGTCCCGTCGCGCCACAGCTCGCGCGGATCGCGGATGTCGATGAAGGTCACGCCCGGTGTACCGACGAGCTTCAGCGCTTCGGCCGTCGGCACGGTCTCGATCTCGGCGCTGGCCTCGTCGACCATCTGCTGTACGGTCTTCTTCATCTTGAGCGGCATCGACCTTCCTCCCGGTCTGCGATGCCTATTTGTACTCAGCCGATGTGTCAGAGGCGACCGTTTTCGAATTCCGCAATCGAGATGCCGAGCTGTTCGAGACCGTCCTCGAGAAAGTCGCTGACCAGGGGCTGGCCCAGCAGATAGGCCGCCACGCGGCCGCCATGCTCGCGCAATCCCTGGTCCCGCATCGCTTCCCACTCCTCCAACGTGCCGTCCTCGCGTCCCAGCTGCATGAGCGCGATCAGGTCGGCCTTCTCGTCGTCGTCGAGGGCGCCGACGAAGGCCCGGATTTCCTGCCTCACGGGATTGTCGGGGTGATCTTCGAGGACATCCGTCATGCCATCGTCGATCCCGTTCGAGCCGGAATCGGGATCGGAATTCACATCCTGCACGTCGAATTCACGCGCCTTGATGATCAGGTAGGCGACTTTTTCAGGCGAAATGGAAAGTGTGGGCATGGGGCGTTCCTCCGCAGAAGGAACGCCACGAGGCTGCCGAGGCTGCGGGCTAAATCAGGCTTTCGGAACGGTCTTTTCGAGTTCCGCCAGCCAGACGTCGGGCGAACCGTCCGACGGCGCCCTCCAGTCTCCGCGCGGCGACAGCGAACCGCCGGACGAAATCTTGGGACCGTTGGGCAGCGCCGAGCGCTTGAACTGGTTGGTGAAAAAGCGGCGCAGGAAAAGTGCCAGCCACTGGCGGATCTCCTTCAGCTCGAAGGCGCGCATGCTGCCGGCGGGCACGTTGGCGGGCCACGCGCCCTTCTTCACATCGTGCCAGGCGTTCCACGACAGGAAGGCGATCTTGGATGGGCGGTAACCCAGCCGAGTCAAGTAATAGAGATTGAAGTCCTGCAGCGCGTAGGGCCCGACGGAAGCCTCAGTCGATTGCGTCACGCCCTTGGCATCGGCCGGAACGAGCTCAGGCGATATTTCCGTGTCGAGAATGTCGTGCAGCGTCTTGGCGGTGGCCTTGTCGACATCGCCCGACGCGGCGACGAAGCGGATCAGGTGCTGGATCAGAGTCTTGGAAACCGAACCGTTCGGATTGTAGTGCGACATGTGATCGCCCACGCCGTAGGTGCACCAGCCGAGGCCGAGTTCCGAGAGATCGCCCGTCCCCACCACCATGCCGCCATTCTGGTTGGCGAGGCGGAACAGGAAGTCGGTGCGCAGGCCGGCCTGCACGTTCTCGAAGGTGACGTCGTAGACCTTCTTGCCCTTGCCGAAGGGATGGCCGATATCGGCCAGCATCTGGGTGGCCGCCGGCTTGATGTCGATCTCGCCCGCGGTGACGCCCAGCTCCTTCATCAGGCGCCAGGCGTTCTTGTAGGTTTTGTCCGACGTGCCGAAGCCCGGCATCGTGTAGGCGAGGATGTCCTGGCGCGGCTTGCCCAGCAGATCCATCGCGCGGCAGCAGACCAGCAGCGCATGCGTCGAGTCGAGACCACCCGAGACGCCGATGACGGCCTTCTGCACGCGGCTCGACTGCAGGCGCTGCGCGAGGCCCTGGACCTGGATGTGATAGGCCTCGTAGCAATTGTCCCGCAGCTTGGCCGGATCGGACGGCACGTAGGGGAAACGCTCGATGGCGCGCTCGAGCCTGATGCTCTTCTTCGGTGCGTCGAGAACGAATTCGATGCGGCGGAAGCGCGAGACGTGCGCACCCAAATCGCGCGCGTTGTCGGCCAGACCGCCGTTGCGCAGACGCTCCTGACGGACGCGGCCGAGATCGACGTCGGCCTGGACGATGGTCGAGTCCTTCTCGAACCGCTCGGTCTCGGCCAACTGGTCGCCGCACTCGAAGATCGCGGCCTGGCCGTCCCACGCCAGATCGGTTGTCGATTCGCCAGGGCCCGACGCGGAGTAGGCATAGATCGCGCTGGCGCGCGCCGACTGGCTGCCGCAGAGCAGGCGGCGCAGTTCGGCTTTCCCGATTGTGATGTTGCTGGCTGACAGGTTCACCAAGACTTCGGCACCGGCCAGGGCCGCGAGGCTCGACGGCGGCACCGGCACCCAGATGTCTTCGCAGATCTCGACATGGAAGGTCATCGGCACGCTGCCGGTCGAGCGGAACAGCATGTCGGTGCCGAACGGCGCCTTCTGGCCCGCCAGCACGATCTCGTTCTCGAGCACGTTGGCGCCGGTCACGAAATGGCGCTTCTCGTAGAATTCGCGATAGTTCGGCAGATAGGTCTTGGGCACGACGCCGACGATCTTGCCGCGATGGACCACGACCGCCGTGTTGTAGAGCCGCCCGTGCATCCTGAGAGGCGCGCCCACGATCAGGACGGGATTGAGCCTGCGCGAGGCTTCGACCAGCTGGGCGATCGAGCGCTCGACGTCGTCGAGCAGCGAATCCTGCTGCAGCAGGTCGTCGATCGCATAGGACGAGAGCCCGAGCTCCGGGAAGATCATCAGGACGGTGCCGGCCTTGTCGCCTTCCCTGGCGAGCCGCAGCGTCTCGGCGAGATTGTAGGGGGCGTCGGCCACCCGGGTCCGCGGCACGCAGCAGGCGATGCGGGCGAACTCGTGGGAATAAAGCGAGAAGAAGTCGGACAAGGTATTCCCGCCAGAGGAGGCGATGGTGGGCGCGACAGGGATCGAACCTGTGGCCACTGCCATGTCAAGACAGTGCTCTACCGCTGAGCTACGCGCCCATCGCCGAAGGCGGTTCGTCTACACGGCCCCCCAAGTCTTGGCAAGAGTCGGGCGGAAATGCCGCCATGACAGGTATCGTGACGCGCCTTTCATGGCAGGCTATGACCTTGGGATGGGTTCGTTGCCGCCACCGGCCGATCATGAGGCCTTGGACATCTATTTGCCTGAGCGCCAGACCGCTCCGGTCGTTGTGGCCTCGCCGCACAGCGGTTCGCTCTACCCCGCCAAATTTCTCGCCCAGGCCGCCGTCCCCCTGGCCGCCCTGCGGCGGGCCGAGGACGCCTACGTCGACGAGTTGTTCCGCGCAGCGCCGCTCCTGGGCCTGCCCCTGCTGGCCGCCCGCTTCCCGCGCTCCTACGTCGACGCCAACCGCGAGCCCTACGAACTCGACCCCGGCATGTTCGAAGGCCCCCTGCCGCGGCCGCTCAACCACCGCACCACCCGCGTCGCCGCGGGCCTCGGCATGATCCCGCGGGTCGCTGCCAGCGGCGAGGCGATCTATCGCGGCCGCGTGCCATCGGATGAAATCGAGCACCGCCTCGAGACCTGCTGGAGGCCTTATCACGTGGCCCTGTCGATGGCAGTGGAGCAGACCTACGGGATGTTCGGCGGCGCCCTTCTGGTCGACGCCCATTCGATGCCGTCGTCGGCGTCGGGCATCGGCCTGCGCGATCGCGAGCAGCGGGTCGACATCGTCCTGGGCGACAATCACGGCGAGGCCTGCGCGCCGCATCTCATGGAATGCGTCGATCGCTTCCTGAGCGGCCGGGGCCTGCGCGTGTTGCGCAATCAGCCCTACGCCGGCGGCTTCACGACCCAGCGCTACGGGCGGCCGGCACTCGGCCGGCATGCGTTGCAGATCGAGATCAACAGGTCGCTCTACATGGACGAGGCGCGGCACGAGAAGCTCGCGACCTTCGGTGTCATGGAGCGGACGATGACGGGGCTCATAGAAGAAATCGCCCGGCATGCTCACGAAACGCTCTTGCACCGCCCTTTGGCTGCCGAATAGGCAGGCCTAGAAAACGCTCAAAAAAAAGGGGCCGTGACTAGCACGGCCCGAGTTTAGGGAGGAAACGCCCAAGACGGGCATACAGCAAACAAAGAGGTCACCGAGGTGACGTTTGCTGCCCACAAAGAATGGTGCACCTGCGAAGAGAATGCAAGCGGTAAAAAAAGCCGTGAATTCACCTATTTAGGCTTCTGGTCAGACCCGAGCCGGGTGTGTTTTTTTTGCAACGCACCATATTTGCGCGAATCAGGTCTGCATTGCACGCAAAGCTATGACGCTGGCGTCAGGGCAAAGTTATAGTCGGTTCAAGGGTTTAGTGGTTTGGGGGACGATACCATGGCGAAGAAGTTCGTAGTCGCAATGATGATGCATGAGACGAACACGTTCTCGCCGCTGCCCACCCCCATAGAGTCCTTCGCCCGCACCGGCGACCTGACCGGCCCCAAGGCGATCGCCGCCTCAGAGGGGACGAACACGTCCCTGGGCGGCTTCATCGAGATCGCCCGCAAGGCCGGGGCTGAATTCACTGTGCCGATGGCAGCCTCGGCCAACCCCTCGGGCCTGGTCACCAAGGCCGCGTACGAGCAGATGACCACGGCCATCGTCGAGGAGGTCAAAAAGGGCTGCGACGCCGTCTTGCTGGCGCTGCACGGCGCGATGGTCGCGGAGGAGTACGACGATGGCGAAGGCGAGCTGCTGAACCGCATCCGCAAGATCGCGCCAAATGTGCCGATCGCCGTCGCCCTCGATTTCCACACTCAGATGACGGACGCCATGATCAACGGCGCCAGCATCATCACCGGCTACCGCACCTATCCGCACATCGACATGGCCGATACCGCGCGCCGCGCCGGACGCACCTTGCTGCGCATGCTGGCGGGCGAGGTCGAGCCGAAGATGGTGTGGGGCAATCGCCCGATCATGAGCAGCTCGCTCGTTCACACGCCGTCGCGCGAGCCGATGAAGACGTTGATGGGCATGGCCAACCAGGCCGAGGACACAGGGCAAGTGCTGAACGCCTCGGTGTTCGGCGGTTTCCCGCAAGCCGACATCCCTCACCTCGCACTCTCCTCCGTGATCGTGTGCGACAAGCGCACGGCAGAAGGCGAGATCCTGCTGAACAAGATCCTCGATACCGCGTGGGAGAAGCGTGAAGGCTTCCTGTTCCATCCCGAACCGCTGTCTGTCCAGGTCGCGCGCGCCAAGGGCCTCGACGGTGGGCCCGTCGTCATGGCCGATCACGGCGACAACACCGCTTCCGGCGGCACGCAGGATGTGATGAGCGTGATTGAAGAGGCGATGAAGCAGGGCCTCGAAGACGCGGTCGCGGGGCCGATCTGCGATCCGGGCTGCGTTGAACAGATGATCAAGGCCGGCGTGGGCGCGGAAATCACCCTCGAGCTCGGCGGCAAGATCGACATGCCGGCGATGGGCCTCAAGGGCAAGCCGCTCAAGGTCACGGGCCGGGTCAAGGCGATCACCGACGGCCAGTTCGTGGTGACCGGCCCGATGGCCACCGGCACGACGATCCGCATGGGCCGCACCGCGGTGCTCGACACCGGCAAGATGCAGATCGTGGTCTCCGAGAAGCGCAGCGAGCCCTACGACCTCGGCGTCTTCACCCATTGCGGCATCGATCCCCGGCGCAAGAAGTACGTGCTGATCAAGTCGCGCCAGCATTTCCGCGCGGGCTTCGAGCCGATCGCCAAGCACATCGTGATGTGCGACGGCGACGGCTGCACGGCGTCCGATCTCAAGCTCTTCAAGTACGAGAAGGTCAAGCGCCCGCTCTACCCGTTCGACATGGACATGCGGCTCGGCCGCAACGAAGCGTAGGAGTTTCACAATCATGGCTGCGTACGACATCGTCATCCGCAACGGCCAAGTGGCCGACGGCACCGGCAAGAAACTGTTCGCCGCCGACGTTGCGATCAAGGGCGACCGTATCGCCTCGATCGGTTCGTCCGGCAGTCTGCGCGGCGACAACGAGATAGACGCCACGGGCAAGGTCGTGGCGCCGGGTTTCATCGACGTGCACACGCACGACGACACCGCCTTGATCGACAATCCCACGATGGCCATGAAGGCCAGCCAGGGCGTCACCACCGTGGTCTGCGGCAACTGCGGCGTCTCGGCCGCGCCCTACACGCGGCCCGACGTCGGCCACTGGATGTCGCTGATCGTCAAGAAGCGCGAAAATATCTGCAAGGACTTCACATCATTCGCCACCAGGGTCGAGGCGGCCAGGCCCGCGATCAACGGCGCCTTTCTGATCGGCCACGGCACGCTTCGCCTCACCACGATGGGCGACGACCTCAATCGTGTCGCCACCACGGCCGAGATCAAGCAGATGAACGAGTTGCTCGACCAGAGCCTGGGCCAGGGCGCGATCGGCATGTCGAGCGGGCTCTTCTATGCCGTCTCGAGCCACGCCTCGACCGACGAGGTCGTCGACGTCGCCAGGCCGCTCGGCAAGTGGAAGGGCGTCTACACCGCGCACATGCGCGACGAAGGCGACCATATCCTCAAGTCGATGGATGAGACCTTCGAGATCGGCCGCCGCGTCGGCGCCGAGATCATCGTCTCGCATCACAAGTGCTCGGGCCGTACCAACTTCGGCCGCATGGTGGAGACGCTGCCGAAATTCACCGAGGCGATGAAGAAGCAGCAGATCGCCTTCGACGTCTATCCTTACGTCGCGGGCTCGACGATTCTGCGCTCCGACATGCTCGACCGCGCCGACAAGGTGCTGATCACCTGGTCGGACAAGGTGCCGGGACTGAGCGGCCGCGACCTCAAGGAGATCGCGGCGGAAATGGGCTGCTCGATGACGGAAGCCGCCGACCGCATCCAGCCGGCCGGTGCGATCTACTTCATGATGGATGAGAAGGACGTGCAGGCGGCGATGAGCCACCCGGGTGCGATGATCGGCTCCGACGGCATTCCCTTCGACGCCCATCCCCATCCGCGCCTGTGGGGCACCTTCCCGCGCGTGCTGGGCCACTACTCACGCGACCTCAAGCTCTTCCCGCTGGAGGATGCCGTGCGCCGCATGACGTCCTACTCGGCGCAGCGCTTTCACCTCGCCAAACGCGGCGAAGTGAAGACCGGCTACTACGCCGACATTTGCGTGTTCGACCCGGCGACGGTCATCGACACCGCGACGTTCGACAAGCCAATTGCTCCGGCCAAGGGCATTGATACCGTGATCTGCAACGGCGCCATCGCGTGGCATGACGGCAAAGAAGGCGGCGGCCGAGCCGGTCGCGCGCTCAACCTTCAGCAGATGCAGGCGGAAGCGAAGAGCTAACGCCCTTCGTCTTCGCTCAGCTCTCGTCGCGGCGCGTGCGCTCGGCGCGCTCGTGGCGCTCTTGCGCCTCGACCGACAAAGTGGCGATCGGACGGGCCTCGAGGCGCTTCAGTGCGATCGGCTCGCCGGTCTCCTCGCAATAGCCGTAAGTGCCGTCCTCGATCGTCTTCAGCGCCTGGTCGATCTTGGAGATCAGCTTGCGGAAGCGATCGCGGGTGCGCAGCTCGAGCGAACGATCCGTCTCGGCCGTGGCGCGATCGGCGAGATCCGGTTGGGCCAGGCTCTCCTCCTGCATGTTCTGCAGGGTCTGGTTGGACTCCTCGATCAGCTCGTTCTTCCACTTGAGC